>NZ_JBJMAB010000050.1:0-50804 GCF_045799175.1 Streptomyces sp. VTCC 41912 | reverse complement strand
CAACGACCACTCGACAAACTCCCCCAACGCCACCTCACACTCCGCAACCCGCTCCGCGAACACCCGCGACTCATCCAGCAGTTGCGCCCCCATACCAACCCACTGCGACCCCTGACCCGGGAACACGAACACCGTCCGCCCCGCGACATCGGCCACGCCCTCGACGAGGGAGTGTGCGGAGTGGCCGGCGGCCAGTGCCTGGGTTCCGGTGAGGAGTTGGGTGCGGTCCGGGGCTACGACCACGGCCCGGCGTTCGAGGAGGGCGCGGGCGGAGAGCAGGGTGTGTCCGACGTCCTGGGGGCGGAGTTCGGGGTCGGTCTCGACCCGGGAGGCCAGGGCCGTGGCCTGGTCGCGCAGGGCCCGTTCGGTGTGGCCTGAGACGATCCAGGGCAGCGCGGCGGCCGGCTCGCCCGGCGCGGTGTCCGGCACGGTGTCGGAGGCCGGGGCGGGCTCGGGGGCCTGTTCCAGGAGGGCGTGGGCGTTGGTGCCGCTGATGCCGAACGAGGAGACCGCGGCCCGGCGCGGCCGGCCGGTCACCGGCCACTCCCGCGCCTCGGTCAACAACCGCACCGTCCCGGCGGACCAGTCCACGTGCGACGACGGCTCATCCGCGTGCAGGGTCCGCGGAAGCCGGCCGTGCCGCAGCGCCATCACCATCTTGATCACGCCGGCGACGCCGGCGGCGGCCTGGGCGTGGCCGATGTTGGACTTCAGGGACCCCAACCACAGCGGCTGGTCGGCGGTGTGTGCCTGGCCGTAGGTGGCGAGCAGTGCCTGGGCCTCGATGGGGTCGCCGAGCCGGGTACCGGTGCCGTGCGCCTCGACGGCGTCGATGTCGGCGGCGGTCAGGCCGGTGCGGGCGAGGGCCTGTTGGATGACGCGTTCCTGGGACGGGCCGTTGGGGGCGGACAGGCCGTTGGAGGCGCCGTCCTGGTTGACCGCCGAGCCGCGCAGCACGGCGAGGACCGGGTGGCCGTTGCGCTGGGCGTCGGAGAGCCGCTCGGCGACGAGGACGCCGACGCCCTCGGCCCAGCCGGTGCCGTCGGCGGCGTCGGAGAACGCCTTGCAGCGGCCGTCCGGTGCCAGGCCGCCCTGGGCGCTGAACTCGACGAAGAGGGAGGGTTCGGTGAGCAGCGTCACGCCGCCGATCAGGGCGATGCCGGATTCGCCGGAGCGCAGTGACTGGGTCGCCAGGTGCAGGGCGACGAGTGAGGAGGAGCAGGCGGTGTCGACGGTGACGGCGGGGCCTTCGAGGCCGAGGGTGTAGGCGAGGCGGCCGGAGAGCACGCTGGCGGCGGTGCCGGTCAGTGCGTGGCCGTGGAGTTCGGTGGCGGTGCCGGCCGAGGGGGCGCCCCAGTGGTAGGACCCGACGAACACCCCGGAGCGGGTGCCGCGCAGCGCGGTGGGGGCGATGCCGGAGCGTTCCAGGGCCTCCCAGGACACTTCGAGGAGGAGGCGTTGTTGGGGGTCCATGGCGGTCGCCTCGCGCGGCGAGATGCCGAAGAACGCGGGGTCGAATTCGGCGGCGTCGTAGAGGAATCCGCCTTCGTGGGTGCTGCTGCTGCCGTCGCCATTCCCGGTGAGGGCCGCCAGGTCCCAGCCGCGGTCGGTGGGGAAACCGGAAACGGCGTCGGACTCGGCCCGGACCAGGTCCCAGAGGGATTCCGGTGAATTCACGCCGCCGGGCAGCCGGCACCCCATTCCGACGATGGCAATGGGTTCGTTGTCCTTGGATTCCAGTTCTCCAATGCGGCGGCGGGCGCGTCGGAGATCGGAGGTGACTCGCCGCAGATAGTCGACGATTTTCTCCTGCTGGTCCGGCTGGCCTTGCGGGGATTCCGACATCGGTCCGTCCTCATCATCGGGTAGCGAACGAAAGCAACAATTCCGCTATGTGGTTTCGAACTCTTCATCGATGATGTCGAGCAGTCTGTCGACCGACACCGTGTCGATGTCCTCGTCCGAGGAGGGCACCTCTGTGGGCGCGTTCTGGCGGAGTGCGGCGGCGAGGGCGTCCAACCGGTCGGCGACGGCCCGGCGTTCGGGGTCGTCCGGCGGCAGGCTGGTGAGGATCGCCTCGAACCTGGTCAGTTCCTCGCCGTGGTCGCCGTGGTCGCCGTGGTCGCCGTGGTCGCCGTGGTCGCCGTGGCCGCCGCGCTGCCGGGGGACGGCTGCGGCGAGGAGTTCCGCCAGCCGGCGGGCCGCGCGTTCGGGGGTGGGGAAGTTGAAGACCAGGGTGGCCGGGAGCCGCAGTCCGGTGTGGCCGGCGAGCCGGTCGGCGAGTTCGACGCCGGCGAGCGAGTCGAAGCCGAGTTCCTTGAAGACGCTGCGGGCGCCGACCGCGTCCGGTCCGGGGTGGCCGAGGACCGCGGCGGCCTGGGTCCGCACCAGGTCCAGGAGGTGGCGGTCCCGGTCGGCCGGCGGAAGCGACGCGAGGCCGTTGGCGGCCGAGCCGGGCTCGCCCGGGTCCGCCGCCGGCTCGGCGGCCGTTGCGGGGCGGGCCGCGACGGGCCGGGGCGGGCGGGCACCGGCGGGTCCGTCGTGGCGCGGGCGCCGCGGGGCCCGGGGCGCGGCGCGTTCGTCGTCGGTCAGGGGGCGGACGGTGAGGGCGTCGACGGTGACGACGGGTGCGCCCTGGGCGTCGGACGCGGTCAGGGACAGCGCGCCGGTCGGGGTGGGTGCGAGGTGGACGCGGAGCGCGGTGGCTCCGACGGCGTGCAGTCGGACGCCGTGCCAGGCGAGGGGCAGGGCGCCGTCCGCCGTCATGGCGGCGTGCCGGGCGGCGTCGAGCAGGGCCGGGTGCAGTCCGAAGTCGGCGGCACCGGCGGCACCGGGCGGGAGCGTCACGTCGGCGAAGACCTCCGTGCCGCGGCGCCAGGCTGCTCGCAGGCCGCGGAAGGCCGGACCGTAGTCGAAGCCGCGGTCGGCGAGGCGTTCGTAGTGGTCGGTGAGGTCGAGGGGTTCGGCGTCGGTCGGCGGCCAGTTGGGGCCCGTGAGTGCGGTGGGGTCGGCGTGCGCCACCGCGGGCGCGGGGCCGGTGGTGGTGCGCGGCGGGCCGCCGAGGACGCCGGTGGCGCACCGCTGCCAGGGGGCGGCCGGGCGGTCCGCCGGGCGGGCGTGGACGGTGACGGTGCGGTGTCCCGTGCTGTCGCCGGGGCCGACGCGGACCTGGACGTGCAGGGCGTCCCCGTCGGGCAGGGGCGGTGCGGCGGTGACGGCGAGTTCGTGCAGGACGTCGCAGCCCGCCTCGTCGCCGGCGCGGACGGCCAGTTCCACCAGCGCGGTGGTCGGCAGCACGAGCCGTCCGGCGACCGCGTGGTCGGCGAGCCAGGGGTGGGTGTGCAGCGCGAGGGTGCCGGAGCAGACGGTGCCGTCGCCGTCGGCGAGTTCGACGGCGGAGGCGAGCAGCGGGTGGCCGAGGGCGCCGGCTCCGGGCGCGGCCGGGCGCGGCGGGGTGGGCCAGTGCCGGACGTGCTGGAAGGCGTAGGTGGGCAGGTCGACGTGGCGGGCGCCGGTGCCGGCGTAGTAGGCGGACCAGTCGACGGGGACGCCGAGGGTGTGCAGGCGGCCGAGGGCGCCGGCGAACGCCGCCTCCTCCGGCCGGTTCTTGGCCAGGACCGGGACCACGTCGACGGGGCTGCCCGGCCCCAGGGTGTCGCGGGCGAGGGCGGACAGCACGCTGCCGGGGCCGAGTTCGACCAGGAGGTCGGTGCCGGCCGCGCCCAGGGTGGCGATGCCGTCGGCGAAGCGGACGGTGTCGCGGACGTGCCGCACCCAGTAGTCGGGGGTGGTGACCTCGCTGCCGGCGAGGTCACCGGTGAGGTTGGAGACGAGGGGCATCGACGGCTGGTGGAGGGCGAGGCGGTCGACGACGTCCCGGAAGGCGTCGAGCATGGGGTCCATCAGCGGCGAGTGGAAGGCGTGCGAGACGGCGAGCCGGCCGGTGCGGCGGCCCTCGCGGGCGAAGTGGGCGGTGAGGCGCAGTACGGCGTCCTCGGTGCCGGAGACGACGACCGCGGTGGGCCCGTTGACGGCGGCCAGGGCGGTGTGCCGGTCGAGCAGCGGGGCCACTTCGTCCTCGGTGGCCTCCAGCGCGGCCATCGCGCCACCGACCGGCAGCGCCTGCATCAGCGTGGCGCGGGCGGCCACCAGGCGGCAGGCGTCCGTCAGCGTCAGTACGCCGGCGACGTGTGCCGCGGCGATCTCCCCGACGGAGTGGCCGCCGACGGCGTCGGGGCGCAGGCCGAGTGCGGTGAGCAGGCGGTGCAGGGCGACCTCGATGGCGAACAGGGCGGGTTGGGTCCACCCGGTGCGGTCCAGGAGTGCCGGGTCGGTGCCCCACATCACCGTGCGCACGGGCCGCTCCAGGTGCGGGTCCAGGGCGCGTGCGACGTCGTCCAGGGCCTCGGCGAACAGCGGCAAGCGGGCGGCGAGTTCGCGTCCCATGGCGAGGCGCTGGCTGCCCTGGCCGGAGAAGAGGACGGCGGTGCGGCGCTCGCGGGCCTCGCCGCGGGCGTGTTCGACGGCGCCCCCGTCGGTCGGCAGCAGGACCGCCCGGTGGCGCAGCGCGGCGCGTCCGGTGGCGAGGGAGTGTCCGACGTCCACGGGGTCCGGGGCGGGCCGCGAGCGGAGGTGGTCGCGCAGGCGGGTGAGTTGGGCGTCGAGGGCTTCGGGGGTGGTGGCGGAGACCGGCCAGGGGACGGTGGTGGGGCGGGGGCCGGGCCGCGGGGCGGGGGCTTCGGCGGGCGGGGGCTCCTCCAGGATCAGGTGGGCGTTGGTGCCGCTGATGCCGAAGGAGGAGACGCCGGCGCGGCGCGGCTGCGCGCCCCGTGGCCAGGCGGCTGGCTCGGTGAGGAGGGTGACGGCGCCCCGGGTCCAATCGACCTGTCGGGTGGGGGTGGTGAGGTGGCGGATGGCCGGCATCAGGTCGTGGTGCAGGGCCAGGACGGTGGCGATGAATCCCCCGACGCCGGCGGCGGCCTGGGCGTGGCCGAGGTGCGACTTCAGGGAGGCCAGGCGCAGCGGCCGGTCCGCGGCGCGGTGCTGTCCGTAGGTGGCGAGCAGGGCCCGGGCCTCGATCGGGTCGCCGAGGCGGGTGCCGGTGCCGTGCGCCTCGACGAGGTCGATGTCGGCGGGGGTGAGTCGGGCGTCGGCGAGGGCGGCGCGGATGACGCGTTCCTGGGCGGGTCCGCTGGGGGCGGTCAGGCCGTCGGAGGCGCCGTCCTGGTTGACGGCCGAGCCGCGCAGCACGGCGAGGACGGGATTGCCGGCGGCCCTCGCGGTGGACAGGTGCTCCAGGACGACGATGCCGACGCCCTCCGCCCAGGCGGTGCCGTCCGCGTCGTCGGAGAAGGGCTTGCAGCGGCCGTCGGGGGCGAGGCCGCCCTGGCGGGTGTGGCCGATGAAGGCGAGCGGGGTGGACATCACGCTGACGCCGCCGGCCAGGGCGGTGCTGCACTCCCCCGCGCGCAGGGCGCGCAGCGCCGCGTGCAGGGCGACCAGTGAGGAGGAGGACGTGGTGTCGACGGTGATGGCCGGGCCTTCGAGGCCGAGGAGGTGGGCCAGCCGGCCGGAGACGACGCCGGGGGCCAGGCCGGTGAGGGCGTGTCCGGCCAGGTCGTCGGGCGAGGCGTGGGTGACGGCGGCGTAGTCCTGGCCGCTGGCGCCGACGAAGACGCCGGTGCGGCTGCCGCGCAGGGCGTGCGGGTCGATGCCGGCGCGTTCCAGGGCCTCCCAGGCGGTTTCCAGGACCAGGCGCTGCTGCGGGTCGGTGGAGATCGCCTCGCGGGGTGACATGCCGAAGAAGGCGGCGTCGAAGTCTGCGGCCCCGGTGAGGAATCCGCCGGTGCGCGTGGCGCTGCGGCCGGGGCCGTCGCCGGCCAGGGCTGCCAGGTCCCAGCCGCGGTCGTCCGGGAAGGCCGTGGTCGCGTCGCGGTCGCCGCGGAGCAGCTCCCACAGGTCGTCCGGGCCGCTCACCCCGCCCGGATAGCGGCAGGCCATTCCGACGACCACCACCGGGTCCTCGTCGGTTCCGATCGTCATGTGGTGCTCACCCCTACGAAGAAAGTTGGCCTCGGCTCACCTCTGCGTGCCGGATCGTACGGGCGCAAACGCTGTACTTTTCCCTAAGGAATGGGCGGCGGCCGGTACGGGCATTGGCCGGCCGGGGCAAAAAGTGCCGCCGCGGCGCGAAGACTAGTGAATCCCCCGGTCCGTGGCATGAGACCAAGTAGGCGACCCGTTTTCTCCGCGGCGCGTTCCGGGTGCCGATCGCTGATCGTTTCCGGCAGCGCGTGCCCCGGGCGGCGGCGTCGGCGAATGCCGTCACTCGGCGACCGGGCCGTGGGGACGCGTGGCGTGCGGGCCCGGCGGCCCGTCACTTTCCGAAGGGTGTTGTCATGGGCGCGAATCGGCGGCCGATCCTGTTCGTGAGTTACGCCGAAAGCGGTCTGCTGAATCCGCTGTTGGTGCTGGCCGGGGAATTGTCGCGGCGCGGGGTGGCGGACCTGTGGTTCGCGACGGACGAGAAGGCGCGGGACGAGGTGGCGTCCGTGGTGGACGGCAGCCCCGTGCGTTTCGCGTCGCTGGGCGACACCGTTTCGCGGATGTCGGCGGTCACGTGGGACGACGCGACCTATGCCGAGGTGACGCAGCGGTCGCGGTTCAAGGCGCACGCGGCGGTGATCCGGCATTCGTTCGCGCCGGAATCGCGGATCGCGAAGTACCGCCGCCTGGAGGAGGTCGTCGACGAGGTCCGGCCGGCGCTGATGGTCATCGAGAGCATGTGTCAGTTCGGGTACGAACTGGCGATCACCAAGGGCATTCCGTTCGTGCTCGGGGTGCCGTTCGTGCCGAGCAACGTGCTGACGTCGCATGTGCCGTTCGCCAAGTCCTACACCCCGTCGGGCTTCCCGGTGCCGCATTCGGGGCTGCCGGCGGAGATGACGTTGGCCCAGCGGATCGAGAACCAGGCGTTCCGGGTGCGGACGCTCGGGATGTTCCTGACGCCGCAGGTCCGCAAGGTCGTCGAGGAGGACGACCGGATCCGCACCGAGCTGGGCATCGCGCCGCAGGCGCGGCAGATGATGGCGCGGATCGACCACGCGGAGCAGGTGTTGTGCTACTCCGTACCGGAGTTGGACTACCCGTTCCCGATGCATCCGAAGATGCGGCTGGTGGGCACGATGGTGCCGCCGCTGCCCCAGGCACCGGACGACGGCGGTCTCGGCGACTGGCTGTCGGCGCAGAAGTCCGTGGTGTACATGGGTTTCGGCACGATCACCCGGCTCACCCGCGTGCAGGTGGCGGCGTTGGTCGAGGTCGCCCGGCGGTTGGGCGGCGCCGGCCACCAGGTGTTGTGGAAACTCCCGCGCGAGCAGCAGGAGTTGCTGCCACCGGCCGAGCAGCTGCCGGACAACCTGCGGATCGAGGGGTGGGTTCCGTCGCAGCTGGACGTGTTGGCCCATCCGAACGTGAAGGTGTTCTTCACGCACGCCGGCGGCAACGGCTACCACGAGGGCCTGTACTTCGGGAAGCCGCTGGTGGTGCGGCCGTTGTGGGTGGACTGCGACGACCAGGCGGTACGGGGCCAGGACTTCGGGGTGAGCCTGACGCTGGACCGGCCGGAGACGGTCGACCCCGAAGACGTCCTGGACAAGATCACCCGCGTGCTCGACCAGCCCTCCTTCACCGAGCGCGCCGAGCACTTCGCCGGGCTGCTCCGGGCCGCCGGCGGCCGGGCCGCGGCGGCGGACCTGCTGCTCGCCCTCCCCGTCCTGGCAACCGACTGACCGAGGAGCACTTCACTCATGCCCTTTACCCATCCGGTGTCCATGCCGTGGCTCCAAGGCCGCGAGCTCGACTACGTGACGGAGGCCGTCAGCGGCGGCTGGATCTCCTCACAAGGCCCCTTCGTGAAGCAGTTCGAGGCGGCGTTCGCCGCGTACAACGACGTGCCGTACGGCGTCGCCTGTTCCTCGGGCACCACGGCGCTGACGCTGGCGCTGCGGGCGCTCGGGGTCGGTCCCGGGGACGAGGTGATCGTCCCGGAGTTCACGATGATCGCGTCGGCGTGGGCGGTCACCTACACCGGGGCGACGCCGGTGTTCGTGGACTGCGGCGACGATCTGAACATCGATGTGTCCCGCATCGAGGAGAAGATCACCCCGCGCACCAAGGTGCTCATGCCGGTGCACATCTACGGCCGGCAGTGCGCCATGGACGCCGTGCTGGACCTGGCGCACGAGTACAACCTGCGGGTGGTGGAGGACTCCGCCGAGGCGCACGGCGTGCGGCCGCGGGGCGACATCGCGTGCTTCTCGCTCTTCGCCAACAAGATCATCTCGGCTGGTGAGGGCGGGGTGTGCCTGACCCGCGACCCGCACCTGGCCGAGCAGATGGCGCACCTGCGCGCCATGGCGTTCACCAAGGACCACAGCTTCCTGCACAAGAAGCTGGCCTACAACTACCGCATGACCAACATGCAGGCCGCGGTGGCCCTCGCCCAGACCGAGCAGTTGGACGTGATCCTGGGCCTGCGCCGGGACATCGAGAAGCGCTACGACGAGGCGCTGCGCGACGTTCCCGGGATCACGCTGATGCCGCCGCGCGACGTGCTGTGGATGTACGACGTACGGGCCGAGCGGTCCGAGGAGCTGCGCGCGCACCTGGCCGACGAGGGCGTCGAGACCCGGGTGTTCTTCAAGCCGATGAGCCGTCAGCCCGGCTACTACTCCCCCGACTGGCCGGAGTTGAACGCGGCCCGGCTCAGTGCGGACGGCTTCTACCTGCCGACGCACACCGGGCTGACCGCGCAGGACCAGGAGTTCATCACCGGCCGGATCCGCGCGTTCTACGGAGCGGCATGAGCACCGGAGCGGAGGCGCCGACGCCCGCGCCGCAGTGCCCGGTGGCCTTTCCGCTGCGGCAGCCGGGGCGGCCGTTCCCGCCGCCGGAGTACGCCCAGTACCGCGCCGAGCCTGGCCCCGTCCGGACCGAACTCCCTAGCGGGACGGTCTGGTTGGTGACCCGGCACGAGGACGTCCGGGCGGTGTTGACCGATCCGCGGATCAGCGCCGACCCGTCGCGGCCCGGCTTCCCCAGGGCTTCCCGGACCGGCGGCGCGCCGTCGCAGTACGAGGTGCCGGGGTGGTTCGTGGCGATGGACCCGCCCGAGCACGGGCGGTTCCGCAAGACGCTGATCCCCGAGTTCACCGTCCGCAAGGTGCGGGAGCTGCGGCCGGCGATCCAGCAGATCGTCGACGAGCGGATCGACGCGATGCTGGCCGCGGGCACCTCCGCGGACCTCGTCGAGTCCTTCGCGCTGCCGGTGCCGTCCCTGGTGATCTCCAGTCTGCTGGGGGTGCCCAGGGCCGACCGCGACTTCTTCGAGGACCGGACCCGGGTCCTGGTCCGGCTCAGCTCGACCGACGAGGAGCGCGACAAGGCGACCCGGGCACTGCTGCGGTACCTGGGCCGGTTGATCCAGATCAAGCAGCGGCGTCCGGGCGACGACCTGATCAGTCGACTGATCGCCGCGGGCACGCTGTCCCGGCAGGAACTGTCCGGGGTGTCGATGCTGCTGCTGATCGCGGGGCACGAGACGACGGCGAACAACATCGGCCTGGGCGTGGTGCAGCTGCTCGCCAACCCGCAGTGGATCGGCGACGACCGGATCGTCGAGGAGTTGCTGCGCTACTACTCGGTGGCGGATCTGGTGGCGTTCCGGGTGGCCGTCGAGGACGTGGAGGTCGGCGGCCGGCTGATCCGCGCCGGCGAGGGCATCGTCCCGCTGCTCGCCGCGGCCAACCACGACGACACGGTGTTCGCCGCGCCCCGGGAGTTCGCCCCGGAACGTTCGGCGCGCTCGCACGTGGCGTTCGGCTACGGCGTCCACCAGTGCCTGGGGCAGAACCTGGTACGCGTCGAGATGGAGATCGCCTACCGCACGCTGTTCGCGCGGATGCCCTCCCTCGCGCTCGCGGTGCCCGTCGAGGAGCTGTCGCTGAAGTACGACGGGGTGCTGTTCGGCCTGCACGAGCTGCCCGTCACCTGGAAGTGAGCGCGGCCGGGACGCCCGGCCGCCAGGACCCGATCCCCGGAGGAACCTCGTGCGCATCACCGTGGACACCGGCCGTTGCGTCGGTGCCGGCCAGTGCGTCCTGACCGCACCGGACCTGTTCGACCAGGACGACGACGGTCTGGTGACCGTCCTCGACCCGACGGCGGGCGCTTCGGCCGGCGCCGCCCGCGAGGCGGCGGCGCTGTGCCCGTCCGGGGCGATCAGCGTCGCGGCGGACTGAGCCCGCTCCCCCTGCGCGCGGGCCCCCGACCGAGCGGGTCGGGGGCCCGCACTCCTGCCTGCGCGGGAGCGGGCGGGCAGACCGTCACCAGGTGACGGACAGCTGCCTCAGCCCGGCGGACAACTGGCCCGACGAGTAGCCCAGTTCCTCGATCGGGCGGGCCGGTCGCAGGCCGGGGAGCCGGGTGAAGAGCAGGGTGTAGGCGGTGCGCAGTTGGACCCGGGCCAGCGGTGCGCCGATGCAGTGCCACATGCCGTGGCCGAACGTCAGGTGCGGGTTGGGCGCCCGCCGGATGTCGAACAGCTCGGGCTCGTCGAAGACCGTGCGGTCGAAGTTCACCAGCGTGAAGTCCAGCAGCACCAGGTCGCCGGTCCTGATGGTCACGTCGCCGACCGGCACGTCGGCGGTGGCGTACCGCGGGAGCACCGAACCGCCGGCCTTCGCGGACCGCAGGATCTCCTCGACGCCGCTGCGCATCAGCTGCTCGTCGGCGAGCGCCGCGGCGAGCTGGTCCGGGTACTGGGTGAACAGCACCGTGCCGAGGTCGATGTGGCTGGCGACGCTGTCCAGGCCGGCGAAGAGCAGTCCGGCGACGATCGGCCCGATGCGGTCGTCGGACGGCACCTTCCGGGACAGCCGGGAGATGACGTCGTCCTCGGGTGCGGTGCGCTTGCGGCGGGCCAGTCCGGACAGCAGGCCGAACAGCTCGTCCTGGGCTTCCTGGGCCCGGGGCGGGTCGTCGATCTCGCCGAGCCTGGCGAGCGCGGCGATCAACTGGCCCTGCTCCGCGGCGGGGACGCCGATGAGGGTGCACAGCACCGACAGGGAGAACGGCATGGAGAAGTGGTCGTGCAGGTCGGCGGGCGGGCCCTGGGCGGTGAGGTGCGCGAGCGCCTGTTCGGCGAGGGCCTCGACCTTCGGCGCCAGGTCCAGGACCCGGCGGGCGGAGAACTGCGGGGTGAGCAGCGCACGCATCTCGGCGTGCACGGCGCGCGCCCCGTCGACGTCGTCGGTGACGAGGAGGTCCAGGAGCGGGTTGCGCACGTAGCGCGGTGCGTTGGCCGGGTCGGTGTGGGCGCGCTCCAACCGCTCGTCGTGCAGCAGCTGTTTGAGTTCGGAGTGCCGGGTGACGAGCCAGCCCTCGTCGCCGGCCGGGGTGCGGACCTTGCAGACGGGGGCCCGGGATTGCAGGTCGCGCAGCAGGGGGCTCAGACGCAGGACGGTGCGCGCCTCCGCCGCGAGGGAGGGCGGCGCGGTGGGTGTGCTCATGGAGGGCTCCTCTGGGGGTGGTGCCGTGGGGGGGCGGGCGTCCGGCCGGCTGCGCGGGGCCGGGGGCGCGGGGCGGGGGTGTCACCGGCCCCGCGCCGTCTCGGCGGGATGTGCGCAGGCTGGGCCGACCACTCGTCTCGGTCGTCTCTCTCACACCACGGATTGCTCCAGTTCCGCCAGCCAGTCCTCGACGGCCCGCGCGGTCAGCGCGGAGTGCTCCTTGGCGAGGGACAGGTGGTCGGCGTCGATGTCGCGGACCGCGTCGGCGGGGACGGACGAGGTGTCCAGCCGGAAGCCGGCGAGGTCCCGGGCGGCGCGGACGAGCAGGGTGGGGGCGGTGGGGGCGGGCGCTTCGATGTCGGTCATGGCCATGAACCAGTGCGCCATCGCCGACATCCGGGCGCTGTTCAGCGTCACCGAGGGCGAGTCGATGTCGGCCAGGTAGAACCGCGTGGTGCGGTCCAGGTCGTTGCCCTCGCCGGGTTCGTAGCGGATGGATGCGGTGTCGAGGAGGACGATCCCTTCGGGCCGTACGCCCCAGACGTCCTCCAGGACGCCGGCGGCGAGGTAGGCCAGCGATCCGCCGGTGGAGTGGCCGACCATGACGAACGGTTCGCCGTCGCTGGCCAGCAGGACGCTCTCGGCGACGATGCGGGCCGCGGCCTCGCTGGTGGCGGGGAGCAACTCGCCGGGGGCGAAGCCCATCAGGGGCAGCGCGGAGACGTGCCGCGTGCCGCGGAAGTGGGCGGCGATGCGGGCGTACTGGTGGACGCCGCCGGTGGCGCCCGGAGCGCTGACGAAGACGAGCCGGGGCCGGCCCGGGCCGTCGGCGAGTGTCACCGGTTCGGAGAGCGCGTCCAGTTCGGCGGGGGTGTCGAACATCGGTCGGGTGTTGGCGACGGCCTTCAGCATCCGCATCGCCTCGACCAGCTTGCCGCCGCGCACCGCGTGGTGGAAGAGGCCCTCCAGGGTGTCGTCGGAACGCGGTGCCGGCCGGGTGTCCGCGGCGGCCGGGCCGGTGGTGCCCGGCGCGGGGGCGGCGCCCAGCTCCTGCTGGAGCCAACGCGCCAGTTTCACCGGCGTCTCGGTGTCGAAGACGACCGAGGAGGGCAGCCGCAGGCCGAGGACCTCGCCGAGCTGGTTGCGCAGGCTGACCGCGACCAGGGAGTCGAAACCCAGCTCCAGGAAGCCGCGTTCGGCGTCGACGGCGGTGGGGTCGGGGTGGCCGAGCAGTCCCGCGGTGTGGCCGACGACCAGGTCGGTGAGGAGCTGTTGGCGGCCGGTCTCGTCGAGGTGGCGGAGGCGTTCGCGCACCGTGACCGGGGAGCGGTCGGCGGCGGCCGCGGTGCGGCGGGACCGCGGCACCAGATCGCGCCAGAGCGCCGGCAGGGCCTGCTGCTCCCGCAGGCCGGCGACGTTGATGCGGCTGGGCACCACGGTCGGCTCGGGGCGGGCGACGGCGGCGTCGAACAGGGCCAGACCGTCCTCGACGGTCAGCGGTGGCAGGCCGCCGCGCGCCATGCGTGCCAGGTCGGCGTCGCTGACCGAGGCCGTCATGCCGCTGCCCCGGCCCCACGGCCCCCAGGCGAGGGAGAGCGCGGACAGTTGCCGGTCGGCGCGGTGCCGGGCGAGGGCGTCGAGGTAGGCGTTGGCGGCGGCGTAGTTGCCCTGGCCGGGGCTGCCGAGGACGCCGGAGACCGACGAGTAGAGCACGAAGCCGGCCAGGTCGAGGTCGCGGGTGGCGTCGTGCAGGTGCCAGGCGGCGTCGGCCTTGGGCCGTAGCACGGCGGCCAGTTGGTCGGGGGTGAGCGAACCGATCAGGGCGTCGTCCAGGATGCCGGCGGTGTGGACGACGGCGGTCAGCGGATGCGCGCCGGGCACCGAGGCGAGGAGCGCGTCGAGAGCGGGGCGGTCGGCGACGTCGCAGGCGGCGATCCGCACGTCGGCGCCCCGTTCGGTGAGCTCCGCCAGCAGCGCGCGGGCGCCGGGTGCGTCGGGTCCGCGACGGCCGGCGAGCAGCAGGTGGCGGGCGCCGTGGACGGTGACCAGGTGGCGGGCGAGGGCGGCGCCGAGGCCGCCGGTGCCGCCGGTGAGCAGGACGGTGCCGTCCGGGTCCCAGGCGGGGGCGGGTGTGGTGCCGGCGGCCGGTTCCGGCAGTCGGGCCAGGCGGGCGGCGCGGACCGCGTGGTCGCGGACGACGAGTTGCTGCTCGTCGAGGGTGAGGACGTGCGGCAGCATCCCGACGGACCGGAACGCGTCGTCGAGGTCGAGCAGCAGCAGGCTGCCGGGGTTCTCGGTCTGGGCGGAGCGCACCAGGCCCCAGGCGGCGGCGCCGGCCGGGTCGGTGACGGTCTCGCCGGCCGTCGCGACGGCGCCGCGGGTGACGAAGACCAGTCGGGCGGCGGCGAGCCGCGGTTCGGCCAGCCACTCCTGGAGCACTTCCAGCACCCGGGCGGTGACGGCGTGTACGCCGGCCGGGCCGGCGTCCGGGCCGCCGACGATGGGGACGAGGAAGACGTCGGGGGCCAGGCCGCCGTCGCCGACGGCGCCGCCGAGCGAGGCGGCGTAGGCGCTGACGGTCTCGTCGGCGCGGTGCAGGGCGTAGCCGAGGTCCAGTTCGTCGTTGCCGACGACGGCCCAACGGGTGCCGGTGGCGCGGGCGCCCGGGTCGACCGGCACCCAGTCCAGGTGGAACAGGCCGCCCTGGCGGGTGTCGCCGGCGGGTGCGGGCTGTGGGCGGTCCTGCGGGGCGCCGAGGGTGATGCGGTCGGCGGTCAGCACCGTACCGCCCGCGGCGTCGAAGGCGGCGAGGGCCACGGTGTCGGGCCCGGTCGCGGTGAGGCGCAGGCGCAGCGCGGTGGCTCCGGTGGCGTGCAGGGTGAGCCCGTCGAAGCCGGTCGGTGCGCGCGGGCCGCCGTCCTGCGGCGACGCGGCGTCGAGTGCCCCGGCGGCGCGGACCGCGGCGGCCAAGAGCGCGGGGTGGATGCCGTAGGCCCGGTCGGCGGCGGTGCCGGCGGTCAGTGCCACCTCGGCGAAGACCTCGCCGTCGCGCCGCCAGAGCCCGGTCAGGTCCGCGGAGCCGCGGTCGGCGGCGGGGTCGAGGGCGGTGACGGGCACCGGGCGGGCGTCGCGCGGTGGCCACTCGGTGCTGTCAGGGCCGGCCTGATCGGTGGTGCCGTCGGGGGTGAGCAGGCCGGTCGCGCAGGTGGTCCATGGTGCGTCCTCGGCGGCCGCGGGTCGGGCGTGGACCGCGACCGGCCGGTGCCCCTCGGCGTCGGCGGCACCGACCCGGACCTGGAGGGCGACGGCGTCGTCCGCGCCGAGGACGAGCGGCGTCGGCAGGTCGAGCCGCGCCAGGTGCGGGGTGCCGGTCAGATCGCCGGCGCGGACGGCGAGTTCGACGAGGGCGGCGCCGGGGACGGTGATCCGGCCGTCGGTGCGGTGGTCGCCGAGCCAGGGGTGGGTGGCGGGCGCGAGCCGGCCGGTCAGGACGGTCTCGTCGGCGTCGGCGAGGGCGACGGCCGCGCCCAGCAGGGGGTGGGCGGCGGCGGTCAGGCCCAGTGCGGCCGGGTCACCGGTGCGGGCCCGGAGGGTCGGCCAGTAGCGGTCGCGCTGGAAGGCGTACGTGGGCAGGGCGACGGGTTCGGCGTCGGGCGTGCGGGTGCCGGCGAACACCGCGTCCCAGTCGACGTCCGTGCCGTGCGCCCACAGGGTGCCCAGGGCGGCCAGCACGGTGGTTTCCTCCGGGCGTTCCTTGCGCAGCGCGGGCACCACGACGGGGCCCGGCTCGGGGAGGTTCTCCCGGACCAGGGCGGACAGCACGCCGTCCGGGCCGAGTTCGAGGAAGGTCCGTACGCCGCGGTCGGCGAGGGCGCGCACGCCGTCGCCGAAGCGGACGGCCTGCCGGACGTGGCGGACCCAGTAGTGCGGGTCGGCGAGTTCCTCGGCGGTGGCGGGCAGGCCGGTGAGGTTGGAGACGACGGGGAGGGCGGGTCGGGCGAAGGTGAGCGGGGCGACGGCCTCCTGGAAGGCGTCGAGCATGGGGTCCATCAGCGGCGAGTGGAAGGCGTGGCTGACGGGGAGGCGGGTGGTGCGGCGCCCCAGGTCGTCGAAGTGCCGGCGGACGGCGGCGGCTGCGTCCTCGGCGCCGGAGACGACGACGGACCGGGGCGCGTTGACCGCGGCGATCGCCAGGTCGTCGGTGAGCAGGGGACGCACCTCGTCCTCGGTGGCCTCCAGCGCCACCATGGCGCCGCCCGGTGCCAGTGCGGACATGGCGGTGGCCCGGGCCGCCACGAGGGTGCAGGCGTCGGCGAGGGAGAGCACGCCGGCGACGTGCGCCGCGGTGATCTCGCCGATCGAGTGTCCGGTGACGTGGTCGGGGCGGACGCCCCAGGAGGCCAGCAGGCGGTACAGCGCGACCTCGACGGCGAACAGCGCCGGTTGGGCGTGCCGGGTGTCGTCCAGGCGGGTGCGGTCCGTGCCCCAGACGACGTCGCGCAGCGAGCTGCCGAGTCGGGCGTCGAGCAGTGCCACGGTCTCGTCGAAGGCGGCGGCGAACACCGGGTGGCGGGCGTGCAGTTCGCGTCCCATGCCCAGGCGCTGGGAGCCCTGGCCGGAGAACAGCACGGCCAGTCCGCCACGGCCGGCGGTGGGGACGGCCCCGCGCGCCACCTCGGTGACGGTGTCGCCGTCGTGGACGAGCAGGGCCCGGTGCGCGAACGCGGTGCGGGTGGTGGCGAGCGCGTGGCCGATGTCGGCGGCGCTGCGGCCGGGTGCGGTGGTCAGGGCGCGCACTGTGGCCAGTTGGGCGTCGAGGGCACCGACGGTGCGAGCCGCGACCGGCCAGGGCACGGCGCGCGGGCCGGCGGCGGCCCCGGCGGACTGCTCGGCGGCCGGACCGGGCGCCGCGTCGGCAACCGCCTCGTCGGCCGACTCGTCTGCCGTCGGGGCCTGTTCGAGGATGACGTGGGCGTTGGTGCCGCTGATGCCGAACGACGAGACGCCGGCCCGGCGCACCCGCTCGTCCTCGGGCCAGGCGACGGGCTCGGTGAGCAGCCGCACGGCTCCGGTGTCCCAGTCGACGTGCGAGGACGGCGCGTCAACGTGCAGGGTCTGCGGGAGGACGCCGTGCCGCAGGGCCAGCACCATCTTGATGACGCCGGCGACGCCGGCGGCCGCCTGGGTGTGGCCCAGGTTGGACTTCACGGAGCCGAGCCACAGCGGGCGGTCGGCGGGCCGGTCCTGCCCGTAGGTGGCGAGCAGGGCGCCGGCTTCGATGGGGTCGCCGAGCCGGGTCCCGGTGCCGTGCGCCTCGACCGCGTCCACGTCGGCGGGGGCCAGGCCGGCGCCGGCCAGTGCCTGGCGGATCACCCGCTGCTGGGCTGGGCCGTTGGGGGCGGACAGGCCGTTGGAGGCGCCGTCCTGGTTGACCGCCGAGCCGCGCAGCACGGCGAGCACCGGGTGGCCGTTGCGCCGGGCGTCGGAGAGCCGTTCGACGAGGAGCAGCCCGACGCCCTCGGACCAGCCGGTGCCGTCGGCCGCCTCGGCGAACGCCTTGCAGTGGCCGTCGGGCGCCAGGCCCCCCTGGAGGCTGAAGCCGGCGAAGCTCGACGGGGTGGCCATCACCGTCACGCCGCCGGCCAGCGCGAGGGCGCATTCGCCGGCGCGCACCGCCTGGGCGGCGAGGTGGAGGGTCACCAGGGACGACGAGCAGGCGGTGTCGAGGGTGACGGCCGGGCCTTCGAGGCCGAGCGCGAAGGACAGGCGGCCGGAGAGGACGCTGGCGGCCAGGCCGTTGCCCGCGTAGCCGCCCAGGTCGTCCTCGGCGGCGAGGAGCAGGTGTGCGTAGTCCTGGCCGTTGGTGCCGACGAACACGCCGGTGCGGGTGGAGCGCAGCCCGGCCGGGTCGATGCCGGCGCGTTCGACGGCCTCCCAGGCGGTCTCCAGCAGGAGCCGCTGCTGCGGGTCCATGGCGAGCGCCTCGCGCGGGGAGACGTCGAAGAAGCCCGGGTCGAAGGCGGCCGCGTCGGGCAGGAACCCGCCGCGCTGGGTGGCGCTGCGGCCGGGCCCGTCGCCGGCCAGGGCGGCCAGGTCCCAGCCGCGGTCGGCGGGGAACGGTCCGATGCCGTCCCGGCCGGCGAGGAGCAGCTCCCACAGGTCCTCGGGGGAGCGCACACCGCCGGGGAACCGGCAGGCCATGCCGACGATCGCCACGGGCTCGTGGCGTCCCGACGTCGCCTCCTGGAGGCGTTGGCGGGTCTGGTGGAGGTCCTTCGTGACCCACTTCAGATAGTCGACGAGCTTCTTTTCGTCCGGCATCGTCCGTGAAACCTTCCTCAGATGTGGTGCGCGCGTGCGACGGGGGTCGAGCGGGTCAGGAGTCCGCCTGCCGGCCGAGTTCGTGGTCGATGAAGGCGAGGACCTCGTCGGCGCTCGCCGCTTCGATGCGGTCGTCGACGGTCGGCCCGCCGTCGTCCTGCCGGGTGCCGTCCCATTGGGCCAGCAGGTGCCGCAGCCGGCCGACGACGCCCCGGCGGGTGGCGTCGTCCACGGCGTCCGGCGTCAACTCGGCGGTGATCCGGTCGAGTTCGGCCAGCGGGGACCGCTCCGGGTCGGCGGTGGCGGTGGCGGCGCCGGGCAGCGTCGAGTGGAGGTGCCGGGCGACCGCGAGCGGCGTGGGGTGGTCGAAGACGAGCGCGGCCGGCAGCCGGGTCCCGGTGGCCGCGGCCAGCCGGGTCCGCAGTTCGACCGCCATCAGCGAGTCGAAGCCCATCCGGTGGAAGTCCCGTTCGGCCGGAACGGCGTCCGGCCCGGCGTGCCCGAGCACCGCGGCCGTCTCGGTGCGGACCAGGTCGAGCAGTGCCCGCTCCCGCTGGGCGGGGTCCAGGGCGGCCAGCCGTCGGGCCGGTCCCCCGCCGTGCCCGGCCGCGGCCGCCGTGCGGCGCCGGCCGCGCACCAGGGCCCGCAGCAGCGCGGGGACCTGGCCGTCGCCCGGTGCGGCGGGGCCCTGGGCGAGGCGGGTCGCCACGGTGAGCCCGGCGCCCCGGGCGCCGGCGGCGTCGAAGAGGGCGAGGCCCTGGGCGGGGGTGAGCGGCGGCATTCCGGAGCGTTCCAGGCGGGCCAGGTCGGCGGCGCCGAGGGTGCTGGTCATGCCGGCGTCCGGTCCCCACGGCCCCCACGCCAGCGAGAGGCCGGGCAGGCCCCGGGCGGCGCGGTGGGCGGCGAGCGCGTCGAGGAAGGCGTTGGCGGCGGCGTAGTTGCCCTGGCCGGGGCCGCCGGTGATGCCCGCGACCGAGGAGTACAGGACGAAGCCGGCCAGGTCGAGGCCGCGGGTGGCTTGGTGCAGGTGCCAGGCGGCGTCGGCCTTCGCGCGCAGCACGCGGTCCAGCCGTTGGGGTGTCAGCGCGCCCACGGTGGCGTCGTCCAGCACGCCGGCGGTGTGCACGACGGCGGTCAGCGGGTGCTCCGGCGGCAGCTGGGCGAGGAGCGCGTCCAGGGCCGTGCGGTCGGATGCGTCGCAGGCGGCGACGGTGACCTCGGCGCCGAGCCCGGCCAGTTCGTCGCGCAGTGCGGTCGCGCCGGGTGCGTCCGGGCCGCGGCGACCGGCGAGCAGGAGGTGCTTGACGCCGTGTCCGGTGACCAGGTGGCGGGCCAGGACACCGGCCAGTCCGCCGGTGCCGCCGGTGAGCAGGACGGTGCCGTCGCGGTCCCAGGCCCGCACCGGGTGCGGGGCGGGGGCGTCCGGCCCGTCGACGGCCCGGGTCAGTCGGGCGACGGTCAGTGCACCGCCGCGCACCGCGACCTGCGTCTCGCCGGCGTCGAGGAGGGCCGTCAGGGCGTCCGGTGCGGCGGCGCGGAGGGCTCCCGCGGGGTCGGCGGGGTCGAGGTCGAGAAGCAGGAAGCTGCCCGGGTGTTCGGACTGCGCCGAGCGGACGAGTCCCCAGACCGGGGCCGCCGCCAGGTCGGCCACGTCCTCCGCCCCGGCTGCCACGGCGCCGCGGGTGACGATGACCAGGCGCGCGTCCGCGGTGCGGGCGTCGGCGGTCCAGCGCTGGAGCAGTTCCAGCACCGCCGTGGTGGTGGTGCGCACCGCGGCGGGCAGGTCGCCGTCCCCGGGCGGCGTGCCGAGCAGCGGCGCGAGGACGAGCGGGGGCGGCGGCGCACCGCCGTCCAACAGTGCGGCCAGGGACGCGAAGCGCCCGGGCCCGTCGCCGACGGTCCACAACTCCGCTGCCACCTCGGCGAGTTCGTCACCGAGCACGGCGTACGGGAGGTGCTCGCCGCCGGTGTGCGCAGCCTGGGGCACCGGCACCCAGCCCACGTCGAGCAGGGTCGCGCCGCCCTCGGCCGTCCCGGCCTCCGACTGCTCGACGGTGGGCGTGCCCAGGGTGAGCCCGGTGACGGAGAGGACCGGTGCGCCCTGCGGGTCGGTGGCCTCCAAGGTCCAGGTGTCCGCGCCGTTGGGGGTGAGGCGGACCCGCAGGGCGGTGGCGGACGCGGCGTGCAGGGCGAGGCCCCGCCAGCCGAGGGCGTCCCGGGTGGGGTCGCCGTCCAGCATGCCGCCGGCGCGGACCGCGGTGTCCAGGAGCGCCGGGTGCAGCGCGAACGTCCGCTCCGCCGGGCCGGGTTCGGGCAGCTCGATCTCGACGCAGAGTGCGTCGCCCCGCTGCCAGGCCGCCGTGAGCGCGGCCGGGCCGGTGGTGGCGGGCGGGGCGTCGAGCGGCACGGCGTGCTCCGGTGGCCAGACGGTGTCCGGCGTCGGGGGCTGCGGGGTGTCGGGGGTGAGGACCGCGGTGGCGTGCAGCGTCCAGGGGGTGTCGGGGGCGTCGTCGGGTCGGGCGTGCACGGACAGTGCGCGCCGGCCGGTGTCGTCGGGGGCGGCCACCCGGACCTGGATGTGCTGGGCCGCCGCGCCGGTGAGGACGAGCGGTGCGGCGACGGTCAGTTCCGCCACCGTCGGGCAGTCGGCCCGGTCTCCGGCGTGGACGGCGAGTTCGGCGAGGACCGCGGCCGGCAGGACGGTGCGGCCGTCCTCCTCGTAGGCCGCGAGCCACGGCTGGTCGGTGGTCGACACCCGGCCGGCGAGCAGGACCTCCGCGGATCCGGCGACCGTGGTCGCGGCCCCGAGCAGCGGGTGCCGCCCGGCTTCCAGGCCGAGCCCGCCGGCGTCGCCGGGCGCCCGTGCGGCGGGCGAGGGCCAGTACCGCTCGCGTTGGAAGGCGTAGGTGGGCAGGGTGATCCGCCGCCCGCCGGTGCCGGCCAGGACCGCGGTCCAGTCGAGGTCCACGCCGGCCACGTGGAGTCGGGCGGCGGCGGTGAGGGCGGTGTGCTCCTCGGGGCGGCCCTTGCGCAGGACGGGCACCACTGCGGCGTCCGTGTCGGGCAGGCAGGCCGCGGCCAGGGCGGACAGCACGCCGTCGGGGCCGATCTCCAGGAACGCGGTGGCGCCGCGCCCGGCCAGGGTCCGGACGCCGTCGGCGAACCGCACGGTCGCCCGGACGTGCCCGACCCAGTAGTCGGCCGCGCACAGCACCTCCGCCGCGGCCACCTCGCCCGTCACGTTGGACACCACGGGCAGGCGCGGCGGGTGGTACTCCAGGCCCTCGGCGACGGTCCGGAAGGCGTCCAGCATCGGATCCATCAGCGGCGAGTGGAAGGCATGGCTGACCGTCAGCCGACGGGTCCGCCGCCCCCGCTCCACCAACTGGTCCACGACCCGCGCCACGGCCGCCTCCGCCCCGGAGACCACCACCGACAGCGGCCCGTTGACCGCGGCGATCGCGGTGCCCTCGACGAGCAGCGACGCCACCTCCGCCTCGGCCGCCGCCACCGCGACCATCACGCCGCCCGCGGGCAACGCCTCCATCAAGCGGGCCCGCGCCACCACCAACCGGCACGCGTCCGGCAACGAGAACACCCCGGCCGCATGGGCCGCCGCGATCTCGCCGATCGAATGCCCGGCCACGTACTCCGGCCCGATCCCCCACGAGGCCACCAGCCTGAACAGCGCCACCTCCACCGCGAACAGCGCCGGCTGCGTGAAGCGCGTGCGGTCCAACAGCTCCGACGCCTCGCCCCACATCACCTCCCGCAGGGACACGTCCGCACCGTCAGCGGCGCCCAGCTCCGCGTCCAGCAGCGCCACGACCTCGTCGAAGGCCGCCGCGAACACCGGGAAGGCGGCGTGCAGTTCCCGCCCCATCCCCGGCCGCTGAGCGCCCTGCCCCGAGAAGAGGAACGCGGTGCCGCGTTCCCGGGCCTCGGCGCGGGCGACCTCGGCGACGCCGTCGGGCGCGGCCAGCAGGACCGCCCGGTGGTCGAAGGTGGCGCGGCTGGTGACGAGCGAGTGGGCGACGTCGGCGGGCGGCAGGCCCGGGTGCCCGGCGGCGAACGCCCGCAGCCGCGCGAGCTGCGCGTCGAGCGCGGTGGCCGAGCGGGCCGAGACGACCCACGGGAGGACGGCGGGCGTCCGGGTGGGGTGGTCGGCGGGGGCCGCGGGGGCGGGCTCGGCCGGCGGCTGCTCCAGGATGACGTGGGCGTTGGTGCCGCTGATGCCGAACGAGGAGACCCCGGCCCGGCGCGGACGATCGGCGTGCGGCCAGGCGGTGCGCTCGGTGAGCAGCCGCACCGCGCCCGCCGACCAGTCGACCCGGGTGGAGGGCTCGGTGACGTGCAGGGTGCGCGGCAGCGTGCCGTGTCGGAGGGCCAGCACCATCTTCATCAGGCCGGCGGCGCCGGCGGCGGCCTGGGTGTGGCCGAGGTTGGACTTCACCGACCCCAGGAGCAGCGGGCGGTCCGGGTCGCGGTCCTGACCGTAGGTGGCCAGGAGCGCCTGGGCCTCGATGGGATCGCCCAGGGTGGTGCCGGTGCCGTGCGCCTCGACGGCGTCCACGTCGGCCGGGGACAGGCCGGCGCCGGCCAGGGCCTGGCGGATCACCCGCTGCTGGGACGGACCGTTGGGCGCCGTCAGGCCGTTCGACGCGCCGTCCTGATTGACGGCCGAGCCGCGCACCACCGCCAGGATCTCGTGACCGTTGCGGACCGCGTCCGAGCGGCGTTCGACGACGAGGACGCCGACGCCCTCGGACCAGCCGGTGCCGTCGGCCGTGTCGGAGAACGCCTTGCAGTGGCCGTCGGGTGCCAGACCGCCCTGGCGGGTGAAGCCGGCGAAGCTGGTGGCGGTCGTCATGACGGTGACGCCGCCGGCCAGGGCCAGGGTGCACTCGCCGGCGCGCAGCGACTGGACGGCCCAGTGCAGGGCGACCAGCGACGAGGAACAGGCGGTGTCGACGGTGACCGCGGGGCCCTCGAAGCCGAAGGCGTAGGCGAGCCGGCCGGAGAGGACGCTGGCCGCCAGTCCGGTGCCGGCGTGTCCCTCGACGTCCTCCTGGGCGCGCAGCACGAGCCCGGCGTAGTCCTGGCCGTTGGTGCCGACGAAGACGCCGGTGCGGGTGCCCCGCAGCCGGGCCGGGTCGGTGCCGGTGCGTTCGACGGCTTCCCAGGCGGTTTCCAGCAGGAGCCGCTGTTGGGGGTCCATCGCGAGGGCCTCGCGCGGGGAGATGTCGAAGAAGCCGGCGTCGAAGTCCGCGGCGTCGTGGAGGAATCCGCCCACCCGGGTGGCGCTGTGGCCGTGGCCGTCGCCGGCGAGCAGGTCGAGGTCCCAGCCGCGGTCGGTGGGGAACGCGTCGATGCCGTCGCGGCCCTCGGTGAGGAGCTGCCAGAGGTCCTCGGGCGAGGTGACGCCGCCGGGGAAGCGGCACGCCATGCCGACGACGACGATCGGGTCGTCGTCCGGCGCCATGACGGGTGCGGGCGGTGCCGTGGCGGCGGCTTCGGGCCGGGCGCCGGTGAGTTCGGTCAGCAGGTGGTCGGTGAGCGCCCGCGGTGTGGGGTGGTCGAAGACGAGGCTGGGCGGCAGGGCCAGACCGGTGGTCGCCGCCAGGGTGCGGCTCAGCTCCACCGCGGTCAGCGAGTCGAAGCCGAGGTCGCGGAAGGGCTTGTCGGCCCGGATGGCGTCGGTGCCGGTGTGCCCGAGGACCGCGGCGGCCGTGGTGCGGACGACGCGCAGGAGGGTGGCCGGGCGGTCGGCGGCGGCCGTGCCGGCCAGTTGGTCGCGCAGGTCGGCGGCGGCGCCGGCGTGTCGGCGGTGCGCCTCCTGGACCGCGCGGGCCGCGGTGCGGGCCGCCGGCAGTCGGCTCAGGAGCGGGCTGGGGCGCAGGGCCAGCAGGGATTCCAGCAGGCGGGGTTGTTGGAGGTCGGCGAGGACGAGGGTGGGCTGCGGTTCGGTCACGGCACGGGCCAGGGCAGGGACGGCGACGTCCGGTTCGAGCAGGCCGACCGGGTCGGCGCCGGGGCGGGCGTGCCGGGCGGCCATGCCGTCGCCGGCCCAGGCGCCCCAGGCGAGCGAGGTGGCGGGCAGGCCCTGGGCGCGGCGGCGTTCGGCGAGTGCGTCGAGGACCGCGTTGGCGGCGGCGTAGCCGGCCTGGCCGGGGTTGCCGACCGCACCGGCGACGGACGAGAACAGGGCGAAGACCGCCAGGTCGGCGTCGCGGGTCAGCTCGTCGAGGAGGATGGCGGAGGCGACCTTGGCGCGGAAGACCGGGGCGAGCCGGTCCGGGGTGAGGCCGGTCAGCGCGCCGTCGTCGAGCACGCCGGCGGTGTGCACGACGGCGGTCAGCGGGCAGTCCCGCGGGACGTCGGCGAGGACCCGGGTCAGTTGTTGCCGGTCGGCGGCGTCGCAGGCCACGAGGGTGATGCGGGCGCCGAGGGCGGTGAGTTCGGCGGTCAGCTCGGCGGCGCCGGGCGCGTCGGGGCCGCGGCGGCCGAGCAGCAGCAGGTGGTCGGCGCCGCGGGCGGCGAGCCAGCGGGCCACGTGCCGGCCGAGCGCCCCGGTGCCGCCGGTGATCAGGACGGTGCCGGTCGGCTGCCAGGCGGTGTCGGGGGCGTCCTCGGGGGCGGGTGCCGGGGTGAGGCGGCGGCCGTGGGCGCCGGTGGCGCGCAGCGCGATCTGGTCCTCGTCGCCGGCACCGGCGAAGACGGCGGGCAGGCGCTGTGCGGTGCGCTCGTCGAGTTCCGCGGGCAGGTCGAGCAACCCGCCCCAGTGCCGCGGGAGTTCGAGGGCCGCGACCCGGCCGAGGCCCCAGACGGCGGCCTGGGCGGGGGCGGTCGGCCGGTCGTCCGGGAGGGCGGCGACGGCACCGCGGGTGACGACCCACAGCGGGGCCGGGCAGGCGGTGTCGGCGACGGCCTGCACCAGGGCGGCGGTGGCGGTCGTGCCGGCCGGCAGCGCGTCGTCGCCGGCGGTCTCGTCGAGCGCGAGGAGGGAGACCACCGCGGTCGGGGCGGTGTCGTGCGCCGCCGCGGTGAGGAGGGCGCCGAGCGCGGCCCGGTCGGTGCCGTCGGTCGGCACGTCCACCCGGTGGGTGTCCGGGCCGAGGGCGGCGACGACCGCGGTGCTCCACGGGTCGTCGGCGAGGGCGGCGGGCACCAGCACCAGGGCGCTGCCGGGGTGCCGGGTGGTGTCGAGGGACAGCGGCTCCCAACTCTCCCGGTAGCGCAGGGCGTTGGCGGCGGCGTCGGCGCGGTGCCGGGTGCGCCAGGCGGACAGCGCGGGCAGGACGGCGCCGAGTTGAGCGTCGTCGACGGCCAGGCGGGCGGCCAGCTCGTGCACGTCCGCGCGTTCCACCGCGGCCCAGAACTGCGCGTCCGCGGCGTCGGCGGTGCCGTGCTCGGCGGCCAGCTCCGGCCAGAACCGCTCGCGCTGGAACGGGTAGGTCGGCAGGTCGGTGCCGTGCGCCCCGGTGCCGGCCAGCGCGGCGCCCCAGTCGACGTCGACGCCGGCCACGTGCAGCCGGGCCAGGCCGGTGAGCAGGGCGGTCGGCTCGTCCCGGTCCTTGCGCAGGGCGGGCACCACCACGGCGTCCGCGGCAGGCGACGCGGCCGCGGCCAACGCGGACAGCACCCCGTCCGGGCCGACCTCCAAGAACGCGGTCACCCCCCGTTCGACGAGGGTCCGCACGCCGTCGTGGAACCGCACGCCTGCCCGGACGTGCCGCACCCAGTACTCGGCCTGGGACAACTCCCCCGCCGCGGCCACCGCACCGGTCACGGTGGACACCACCGGAATCCGCGGCTCCGCGAAGGCGAGCCGCTCCACCACCGACCGGAAGGCATCCGACATCGGGTCCATCAGCGGCGAGTGGAACGCATGGCTGACCGACAGGCGACGGGCCCGGTGACCGCGCTCCACCAGTCGGTCGACCACCCCCGCAACGGCCGCCTGGGCCCCGGAGAGCACCACCGACTCCGGCCCGTTGACCGCGGCGATCGCCACGCCCTCGGCCAACAGCGGCAGCACGTCCTGCTCGGCGGCCGCCACCGCCACCATCGCGCCGCCCGCCGGCAACGCGTCCATCAGCCGGGCCCGCGCCACCACCAGACGACAGGCATCCGCCAACGACAACACGCCGGCCGCCTGCGCGGCCGCGATCTCCCCCACCGAATGCCCCGCGACGTACTCCGGCCTGATCCCCCAGGACGACACCAGCCCGAACAGCGCCACCTCCACCGCGAACAACGCCGGCTGGGTGAAGAGCGTCCGGTCCAACAACCCGGCGTCATCCCCCCACATCACCGCGCGCAGTGACCCGCCCGTGCCCGGACCGGCGGCCAACTCCGCGTCCAACAACGCGACGACCTCGTCGAAGGCCGCCGCGAACGCCGGGAACGCGGCGTGCAGTTCCCGCCCCATCCCCAGCCGCTGGGCCCCCTGGCCCGAGAACAACAACGCGGTGCGGTGCGGGGTCGCGGTGCCCCGGGCGACCTCGGTCAGTTCGGCGCCGTCGCTCGTCGCTCCGTCGCCGGGGGCGAGCAGGACGGCGCGGTGCTCGAAGAGGGTGCGGCCGCCGGCCAGACTGTGCGCGGCGTCCAGGGGCGCGAGGGTGGTGGCGGCGGCGCGCAGCCGGTCCACCTGGGCGGCGAGGGCGGCGGGGGTCCGCGCGGAGACGGGCCAGGCCACCACGGGCGGCGCGGCACGGTCCTCCGGAGCGGGCTCGGCCGGTGGCTGTTCCAGGACGACGTGGGCGTTGGTGCCGCTGATGCCGAACGAGGAGACCCCGGCCCGGCGGGGCCGGTCGGTCCGCGGCCACGGGGTCGCTTCGGTGAGCAGCCGCACCGTGCCGTCCGACCAGTCCACGTGCGAGGACGGTTCGGTGACGTGCAGGGTCCGCGGCAGGGTGCCGTGCCGCATGGCCATGACCATCTTGACCAGGCCGGCCGCGCCGGCGGCGGACTGGGTGTGGCCGATGTTGGACTTCACCGACCCGAGGAGCAGGGGCAGTTCGGGGTCGCGTCCGGTGCCGTAGGCGGCGATCAGTGCCTGGGCCTCGATGGGGTCGCCGAGCGGGGTGCCGGTGCCGTGCGCCTCGACGGCGTCCACGTCGGACGGGGACAGGCCGGCGTTGGCGAGGGCCTGGCGGATCACCCGCTGTTGGGCCGGGCCGTTGGGCGCGGTCAGGCCGTTGGAGGCACCGTCCTGGTTGACGGCCGAGCCGCGGACCACGGCGAGGACGCGGTGGCCGGCGCGCCGGGCGTCGGAGAGGCGTTCCAGGACGAGCACCGCGGCGCCTTCGGACCAGCCGGTGCCGTCGGCGGAGTCGGAGAACGCCTTGCAGCGGCCGTCCTGGGCGAGGCCGCCCATCCGGGAGAAGCCGGTGAAGTTGGCCGCCGTGGTCATCACGGTGACGCCGCCGGCCAGCGCCATGGTGCACTCGCCGGCGCGCAGCGCCTGGGCGGCCAGGTGCAGGGACACCAGGGAGGAGGAGCAGGCGGTGTCCACGGAGAGCGCCGGTCCCTCCAGGCCGAGGGCGTAGGCGAGGCGGCCGGAGACGACGCTGACGGCGAGGCCGGTGGTGGCGTGGCCGGCGATGTCGTCGCGGGAGCGCATGACGAGGCCGGCGTAGTCCTGGCCGCTGACGCCCATGAAGACGCCGGTGTGGCTGCCGCGCAGGGTCTGCGGGTCGATGCCGGCGCGTTCGGCGGCCTCCCAGGCGACCTCCAGGAGGATGCGTTGTTGCGGGTCCATGGCGAGGGCCTCGCGCGGCGAGATGCCGAAGAACGCGGCGTCGAAGTCGGCGACGTCGCGGAGGAAGCCGCCCTGGCCGGCCAGTGCGCCCAGGGCCCCGCCGAGCGGCGGGTGGCGGTCCCACTCGCGGTCGGCGGGGAAGCCGGTGATCGCGTCGGTGCCGGTGGCCACCAGGTCCCACAGGTCTTCCGGCGAGCCGACGCCACCGGGGAAGCGGCAGCTCATGCCGACGATGACGATCGGGTCGCGGTCCGTCGCGACGGCGGGTGCGGTGGCGGTGACGGGCGTCGGGGCGTCCGCGCCGAGGAGTGCGTCGTGGAGGTGGTCGACGAGCCGTTCGGGGGTCGGGTAGTCGAAGATCAGCGTGGCGGGCAGGGTGAGGCCGGTGGCCTTGCCGAGGCGGTTGCGCAGTTCGATGGCGGTCAGCGAGTCGAAGCCGAGTTGCCGGAACTCCCGGCGGGCGTCGACCGCGTCGGCGGAGCCATGGCCGAGGACGGTGGCGGCTTCGGCGCGCACCAGCTCCACGAGGAAGGGGCTGCGTGCGTCCTCCGGGAGGGTGGCCAGGCGTTCGGCCAGGCCGGCACGGAGCACGCCGGCGGAGCCGGCCCGGGCGCGGCGGCCGGCGGTGCGGACCAGGCCGCGCAGCACCGCGGGGACGGCGGCCGCGGCGGGCGGTGTGCCGCCGGTCGGGCCGAGGGGGACGATCAGCGGTTCGTCGGCGGCGGTGGCGGCGTCGTACAGGGCGAGGCCGCGGGCCGCGGAGAGCAGCGGCTGGCCGCCGGCGTCGCTGACCCGTTGCAGGTCCTGGTCGCTCAGGCGGCCGGTCATGCCGGCGTCCTGCTCCCAGGCGCCCCAGGCGAGCGAGGTGGCGGGCAGGCCGTGCGCGCGGCGGTGGGCGGCGAGCGCGTCGAGGAAGGCGTTGCCGGCGGCGTAGTTGGCCTGGCCCGGGCCGCCCATGACGCCGGCGGTGGAGGAGTACAGCACGAACGCGGTCAGGTCGTGGTCGCGGGTGAGGTCGTGCAGGTGCCAGGCGGCGTCGACCTTGGGCCGGAGGACGGAGCTGAGGCGGTCGGGCGTGAGGGAGGTGAGGATGCCGTCGTCGAGGACGCCGGCGGTGTGCACGACGGCGGTGAGCGGGTGCGCGTCGGGGACGGTGGCCAGCAGCGCGGCGAGGGCGGGGCGGTCGGCGACGTCGCAGGCGGCGAGGGTGACGTCGGCGCCGAGCGCGGTGAGTTCGGCGTGGAGTGCGGCGGCGCCGGGTGCGTCGGGCCCGCGGCGGCCGGCGAGCAGCAGGTGGCGGGCGCCGTGCTCGGTGACGAGGTGGCGGGCGAGCAGGCCGGCCAGGCCGCCGGTGCCGCCGGTGATCAGGACGGTGCCGTCGGGGTCGGGCGGGCGGGGCACGGTGAGCACGATCTTGCCGATGTGCTGGGCCAGGCTCATGTGGCGGAACGCCGCGCCGGCGCGCCGCACGTCCCAACTGCGCACCGGCAGCGGGGTGAGGGCTCGGCGGTCGAAGAGGTCGACGAGGTCGCGCAGCATCTCCTGGATGCGGGCGGGGTCGACCGTGCCGAGGTCGAAGGACTGGTAGGAGAGGCCGTCCGGGATCGTGTCGGCCTCGCGGATGTCGGTCTTGCCCATCTCCAGGAACCGGCCGCCGGGGCCGAGCAGCCCCATCGAGGCGTCGACGAACTCACCGGACAGCGCGTTCAGCACGATGTCGAGGCCGCCGTCCCCGGCGACCCCGGCGAAGGCGGTCGCGAAGTCGAGGGTCCGGGACGACGCGAGGTGGTCCTCGGCCACGCCGAGCTCCCGCAACACCGCCCACTTGCCCTCACTCGCCGTCGCGAACACCTCGGCCCCGAAATGGCGGGCGATCTGCACCGCGGCCATACCGACGCCACCGGCACCGGCATGCACCAGCACCTTCTCCCCCGCCCGCAACCCGCCCAACTCCGTCAGCGCGTAATACGCGGTCAGGAACACCAACGGCACGGAGGCGGCGGTCTCCCAGGACCAGCCGGCGGGGACGGGGGTGAGCAGGCGTGCGTCGGTGATGCCGAGCGGCCCGAAGCCGCCGAAGAGCATGCCCGTGACGCGGTCGCCGGGCGCGAGGGTCGTGACGTCCGGCCCGACCTCGACGACCACGCCGGCCGCCTCCGAACCGAACAGCCCGGCGTCACCCGGGTACATGCCGAGCGCGTTGAGCACGTCCCGGAAGTTCAGGCCCGCGGCCCGGATGCCGACGCGGACCTCGTGGCCGGTGAGGGGGCGCCGGGCCTCCGGGTGGGCTTGCAGCGCGAGGCCGTCGAGGCTGCCCTTGGCGCGGCTGCCCAGGCGCCATGGCGTGCCGGGCGGCGGGACGAGGCCGCGGCCGGACTCCAGGCGGGCCAGCCGGCCGACGCGGACCGTGCCGGCGCGCACCACGGCCTGGGGTTCGTCGGTGTCGAAGAGGGCCGGCAGGAGCGGGAGTCGGGCGGCGGACTCGGGGGCGTCGTCGAGGTCGACGAGCAGCAGGCGGCCGGGGTTCTCGGACTGGGCGGCGCGCACCAGGCCCCAGAGCGGGGCGGCGGCCAGGTCGTCCGGGCCGGTCTCGCCGTCCGCGACGGCACCGCGGGTGACGAGCAGCAGCCGGGACCTGGCGAACCGGTCCTCGGCGAGCCATTCCTGGAGCAGGGCCAGGACCGTGCGGGCCAGGTCGTGGGCGGCTCCCGGTCCGCGGTCGGTGGCGCCGCGCAACGCCACCGCGACGACATCGGGCACCGGCCGGTCGGCGCCGGTGGTGAGCGCGGTGAGGGTGGTGACGGGCGCGCGGAGGTCCGCGACGGTGTCGGGGCCGGCGGCGGTGAGGGCCGCGGTCAGGCCGAACGGGTCGGCGCCGAGGACGGCCCAGGTGGCGGGGGCGGCGGGGGCGTGGACGGTGCGGGGCGTCCAGTCCATGCGGAAGAGCGAGTTGACGTCACAGCGGTTCTCGGTGCCGGTGTCGGGGCCGGCGGCGCGCAGGGTGAGGGATTCGACGGAGACGACCGGGCGGCCCTGGGGGTCGACGGCGGTGATCTCCACGGCGTCGGTGCCGCAGGCGGTGATCCGCACGCGCAGGCAGGCCGCGCCGGAGGCGTGCAGGGAGGCGCCGTTCCAGGCGAACGGCAGCAGGCTGCGGTCGTCGCCGTCGGCGGAGGCGAAGAGGGTGCCGTGCAGGACGGCGTCGAAGAGGGCGGGGTGCAGGCCGAACGCGTCGGCGTCGGTGACGACGTCCGGCAGTGCCACCTCGGCGTAGATCTCGGTGTCCCGGCGCCATACGGCGCGCAGGCCGCGGAAGACGGGCCCGTAGGCGAGTCCGTTGGCGCGGTAGCGGTCGTAGAGGCCGTCGATGTCGACGGCCTGTGCGTCGCGGGGCGGCCAGGTGGTGGTGTCGAAGGGCAGGACGTGGGCGCCCTCGGTGATCCGGCCGGTGGCGTGCTGGGTCCAGGCGGCGTCCTGGTCGTCCCCGGGCCGGGTGAAGAACCGCAGGTCGCGGCCGCCGTCGTCCGGGTCGGCGGGGCCGACCGCGATCTGCATCTGGACGGAGCCGGTGGCGGGCAGGACCAGCGGGGCGGCGAGCATGAGTTCCTCGACGCGGTCGCAACCGACCTGGTCGGCGGCGCGGACGGCCAGTTCGAGGAAGCCGGTGCCGGGGAAGAGGACCATGCCGCCGACGGCGTGGTCGGCGAGCCAGGGGTGGGTGGCGAGCGACAGGGTGCCGGTCAGGAGGAGTTCGTCGGATCCGGCGACGGACATGGCGGCGCCGAGCAGCGGGTGGTCGGCGGCGGTCAGTCCGAGGCCGGTGGCGTCGGCCGGCCGGTAGGTGGTCTTGGGCCAGTAGCGCTCGTACTGGAAGGCGTAGGTGGGCAGGTCGGTGCGGCGGGCGCCGGTGCCGGCGTAGAACGCCGTCCAGTCCACCGGGGCGCCGGCGGTGTGGAGCCGGGCCAGGGCGGTGACCGCGGACCGCTCCTCGTCGCGGTCCTTGCGCAGCAGGGGCACGGTGACGGCGTCCGGGGCGGACTGCTGGGCGAGTGCGGCGAGCGTGCCGTCCGGGCCGAGTTCGAGGAAGAGGCCGACGCCGGCGGCGGTGAGGGCGCGGACGCCGTCGGCGAACCGGACGGCCTCGCGGACGTGCCGGACCCAGTAGTCGGCCGATGCGAGTCGGCCGGCGTCGGCGAGCGTGCCGGTGAGGTGGGAGACCACCGGGATCTTCGGCTCGTGGTAGGTCAGGCCCTCGGCGACGGTGCGGAACGCGGCCAGCATCGGGTCCATCAGCGGCGAGTGGAAGGCGTGGCTGACGCGGAGCCGGGTGGTGCGGCGGCCCGCTTCGGCCAGGCGGGCGGCGACGGCGAGGGTGGCGGCCTCGTCGCCGGAGAGGACCAGCGCGGTCGGGCCGTTGACCGCGGCGAGCGCGACGCCGCCGGTGAGCAGCGGCGTCACCTCGTCCTCGGTGGCCTCGACGGCCACCATGGCGCCCCCGGGCGGCAGTTGCTGCATGAGCGCGGCGCGGGCGGCGACCAGACGGCAGGCGTCCTGAAGGGACAGCACCCCGGCGACGTGCGCGGCGGCGATCTCGCCGATCGAGTGGCCGGCGACGAAGTCCGGGGTGACGCCCCAGGATTCGACGAGGCGGTACAGCGCGACCTCGACGGCGAACAGCGCCGGCTGGGCGGAGCCGGTCTCGTTCAGGGCGGCGGCGTCGGTGCCCCAGATGATGCCGCGCAGGTCGCCGCCGAGTTCGGCGTCGAGGAGGTCCACGGTGGCGTCGAGGGCCTGGGCGAACACCGGGAAGCGCGCGGCCAACTCACATCCCATGCCGAGGCGTTGGGCTCCCTGGCCGGAGAAGAGGACGGCCCGGCGGGTGCGTCCGGCGACGTGTCCCTCATGGCTGTCGGCGGCCGTTTCGTGCGCCAGCCAGGCGGTGAGGGCGGCGCGGCCGGCCGCGCCGTCCGGGCCGGTGACGACGGCGAGCCGGTGCTCCAGGGCGGCGCGGGTGGTGGCGAGGGAGAACGCGGTGTCCAGCGCGGTGGGCGCGCGGTCGGCGTCGAGGTGGTCGAGGAGTGCGGTGACCTGGTCGCGCAGGGCGGGGCCGGTGCGGGCGGAGAGCAGCCAGGGCAGGGACCGTGCGGTGCGGGCGGGGGCGTCGGGGGCGGCCGGGGTGGCGGCGTCGGGGGCCTGTTCGAGGACGACGTGGGCGTTGGTGCCGCTGACGCCGAAGGAGGAGACGCCGGTGCGGCGGGGACGGCCGGTGGCGGGCCAGGGGCGGGCGTCGGTGAGGAGTTCGACGTTGCCGGCGCTCCAGTCGACGTGTGTGGAGGGCCGGTCGACGTGCAGGGTCTCCGGGAGGACGCCGTGCCGCATCGCCATGATCATTTTGATCACGCCGGCGATGCCGGACGCGGCCTGGGTGTGGCCCAGGTTCGACTTGATCGAGCCGAGCAGCAGGGGGTGCGTGCGGTCCTGGCCGTAGGTGGCCAGGATGCTCTGCGCCTCGATGGGGTCGCCGAGCGGGGTGCCGGTGCCGTGCGCCTCGACGGCGTCGACGTCGGCCGGGGCGAGGCCGGCGTTGCCGAGGGCCTGGCGGATGACCCGTTGCTGCGAGGGGCCGTTGGGCGCGGTGAAGCCGTTGGAGGCGCCGTCCTGGTTGACGGCGGAGCCGCGGACCACGGCGAGCACCGGGTGGCCGTTGCGCTGCGCGTCGGAGAGGCGTTCCAGCAGCAGCACGCCGGCGCCCTCGGACCAGCCGGTGCCGTCGGCGGCGTCGGCGAACGCCTTGCAGCGGCCGTCCCTGGCCAGTCCGCCCTGGCGGCTGAACTCGACGAGCGAGCCCGGGGTGGCCATCACGTTGACGCCGCCGGCCAGGGCCATGGTGCACTCGCCGCCGCGCAGCGCCTGCACGGCGAGGTGCAGGGCGACCAGCGACGACGAGCAGGCGGTGTCGACGGTCAGGGCGGGGCCTTCGAGGCCGAGGGTGTAGGAGAGGCGTCCGGAGGCGGCGCTGGCGGCGATGCCGGTGCCGACGTCGCCGGTGGCGTCGTCCAGGGAGCGGACGAGCAGGTAGGCGTAGTCCTGTCCGTTGGTGCCGATGAACGCGCCGGTGCGGGTGGCGCGCAGGGTGGTGGCGTCGACGCCGGCCCGCTCGACGGCTTCCCAGGCGGTGGTCAGCAGCAGCCGCTGCTGGGGGTCCATGGTGACCGCCTCGCGCGGGGAGATCCCGAAGAACCCGGGGTCGAAGTCGGCGATGCAGTCCAGGAACCCGCCGCGCTGGCTGACCTCGGTGTCGCGGGCGTCGGTGCCGCTGTTGCGCAGCGCCGCCAGGTCCCAGCCGCGGTCCTCGGGGAAGCCGGAGATCACGTCGGTGCCGGCGGCGACCGTCTCCCAGAGCGCTTCGGGGGAGTTGACGGCGCCGGGGAAGCGGCAGGCCATGCCGACCACGGCGATCGGTTCCGTGGCCGCCGCGACCAGCATCCGGTTCTGCCGCCGGAGCCGGTCGGTCTCCTTGACCGCGGCACGCAGGGCGGTGACTACGTTGTTGTCTGGGGTGTCGGGCGCGTTCATCGTCTGCTCCACCAATCGCGCTACAGGTCGGACTGGCCGTTGAGCGCGGCCCGCACGAGGTCTGCCACTGTCATCGAGTCGACGGATTCGCCGTCGTCGTCCGCGGGCCGGCCGTCGCGCCCGGCGAGCTGGAGCAGGGGTTCCAGGACCCCGATCTCCCGCAGTTGGTCCAGGGGCACGGTGGCCAGCAGGGCCCGGATCTCCGTCTCGTCGTCGGATGCGGCCGGCTCGTCCGGGAAGAGCCCGGCGAGGAGGTGCTCCCCCAGGGCCTGGGGGGTCGGGTGGTCGAAGACCAGCGTCGCCGGCAGGTTCAGGCCGGTCGCCGCGCCCAGTTGGTTGCGCAGTTCGACGGCGCCGAGGGAGTCGACGCCGAGGTCGCGGAAGGACCGTTCGGCGGCGACGGCGTCGACGTCGGGGTAGCCGAGCACCTGCGCGGTGCGGGTGCGCACCAGGTCGACGACGGTGTCCGGGCGGCGGGCGGGCGGCAGCGCGGCGAGCCGGGCGGCGAGTCCGCCGGCGTCCGCGGTCGCCGTCTCCGCCTGCGCGGCGACCGCCTCGCGGTAGCCGGGGAACTCCCGCAGCAGCGCGCTGGGTCGGCTCCCGGCGAAGGCCCCGGCGAACCGGTCGAGGGCCACGTCGGCGACGACCGCGGTGGGCTCCTTCCCGGTGACCAGGCGCAGCAGGGCCTCGACGGCGAGGTCCGGGTCCATCGCGCCGACGCCGGCCCGCCGCGCGGCCCCTTCCGCGCCGTCGGCGCCGGCCATGCCGCCGCCTCCCCAGGCGCCCCACGAGACCGAGGTGGCGGGCAGGCCGAGCGTGCGGCGCTGTTCGGCGAGGGCGTCCAGGACGGCGTTGGCCGCGGCGTAGTTGGCCTGGCCGGGGTTGCCGACCGCGCTGGAGGCGGAGGAGAACAGGACGAACGCGGCCAGGTCGCGGTCGCGGGTCAGCTCGTCCAGCAGCAGTGCCGAGGTGACCTTGGCGCGGAACACCTCCTGGAACCGTTCGGGGGTGAGCCGGTCCAGGACGCCGTCGTCGAGGACGCCGGCGGCGTGCACCACCCCGGTCAGCGGCCGGTCGTCGGGGACGGCGGCCAGGACGGCGGCGAGTTGGTGGCGGTCGGCGACGTCGCAGGCGGTGACGGTGACGTCGGTGCCCAACCCGTCGAGTTCGGCGCGCAGTTCGGCGGCGCCGGGGGCGTCGGGGCCGCGTCGGCTGAGCAGCACGAGGTGCTGGACGCCGTCCTTGGCCAGGCGGCGGGCGACGTGCGCGCCGAGGGCGCCGGTGCCGCCGGTGACCAGGACGGTGCCGGTCGGGTGCCAGGGCTCGGCGGACCTGCGGTCGGGCGCGGGGACCAGGCGGCGGGCGAGCACCGCGGTGCCGCGCACGGCCACCTGGTCCTCGCCGTCGAGGCCGGCCAGGACGGCGGCGAGGCCGGCCGCGGACCGCTGGTCGGGGTCCTCGGGCAGGTCCACCAGGCCGCCCCAGCGCTGCGGGTGCTCCAGGGCGGCGACCCGGCCCAGGCCCCAGACGGCGGCCTGTAGCGGTCGCCGCGGCCGGTCGGTGCGGCCGGCGGAGACGGCGCCGCGGGTGACGCACCACAGCGGTGCGTCGATGCCGGCGTCGCCGAGGGCCTGGAGGAGCGTGGTGGTCAGGGCGGTGCCTTCGGGTACCGCGCCGGCGCAGGTGTCGCGCAGGGCCAGCAGGGAGACCACGCCGCCGAAGCGGGTGCCGTCGGCGGCCCGGGCGCGCAGGGCGCCGGCCAGTGCGGTCCGGTCGGCGGTGGCGACCTCGACGTGCACGAGGTGGGTGCCGAGGCCGTCGAGGGTGGTGGTCACCCAGGGGTCGTCGGTCAGTCCCTCGGGGACCACGGCCAGCCAGGTGCCGCTGAGCGCCTTGCGGTGCGCCAGGGCGGCGCCGGTGAGCCGCTGCCACACGATCCGGTGCCGCCAGGCGGCCAGTCGGGACTCGTCGGCCTGGCGGCTGCGCCAGTCCATGAGGGCCGGCAGCACCTTGGAGAGCGCGTCGCCCTCGACGTCGAGTACGGATTCCAACGCGGTGAAGTCCTCCTGTGCGACGGCGTCCCAGAAGGCCGCGTCGGTCTCGGTGGACCCGCCGGCCGCCGCCGCGGGCGCGGCCGTCCCGGGGAGGGCCTCCGGCCAGAAGCGGCCGCGTTGGAAGGGGTACGTCGGCAGGTCCAGCCATCGGGCGGCGCGGTCGGCGAAGACGGCGTCCCAGCGCGGGCCGGCGCCGTGGACGTGCAGCTGTGCCAGGGCGTCGATCAGCGTCTCGTCCTCGCCGCGGGTGCGGCGCAGGGTCGCCACGACCACCGCGTCCGGTGCGGACCGGCCGGCCATCGCGGACAGGACGGCGTCCGGGCCTACTTCCAGGAAGAGCCGGACGCCGCGGTCGGCCAGGGTCCGCACGCCGTCGGCGAACCGTACGGTGGCGCGGACGTGGCGCACCCAGTAGTCGGCGGTGCACAGTTCCGCGGCGTCGGCCACGTCGCCGGTGAGGTTGGACACCACCGGGATGCGCGGCGGCTGGTACTCCAGGCCCTCGGCGACGGTCCGGAAGCGGTCCAGCATCGGCTCCATGAGCGGGGAGTGGAAGGCGTGGCTGACCCGCAGCCGGGTGGTGCGGCGGCCCCGTGCGGCCAGGTCGTCGGCGAGGGCGGTCACCGCGTCGTCGGTGCCGGAGAGGACGACGGAGGTGGGGCCGTTGACCGCGGCGAGGCAGACGCCGTCGGTGAGCAGCCCGGTGACCTCGTCCTCGGCGGCCTCGACGGCGATCATGGCGCCGCCGGTCGGCAGTTCCTGCATCAGGGCGGCGCGGGCGGCGACCAGGCGGCAGGCGTCGTCCAGCGAGAGGACGCCGGCGACGTGGGCGGCGGCGAGTTCGCCGACGGAGTGGCCGGCGACGAAGTCGGGCCGCACGCCCCAGGATTCGAGCAGGCGGTACAGCGCGACCTCGACGGCGAACAGTGCGGGCTGGGCGTGGCCGGTGGCGTGCAGTGCCGCCTCGTCCGTGCCCCAGACGACGTCCCGCAGGGGCACGCCGAGCAGGCCGTCCAGTCGGGCCAGGACCGCGTCGAAGGCGGCGGCGAACGCCGGATGCCGGTCGTGGAGTTCACGGCCCATGCCGAGCCGTTGGGAGCCCTGACCGGAGAAGAGCACGGCGCGCTTGCCGGTGCGCTGGAGGTGGTGCACGGCGGTGTGTGCGGTGCCGGGGTGCCGGGTGGTGGCCGTGCTGCCCTCGGCGACGGCCGTGAGGGCGGTGCGCAGGGCGTCGTGGTCGGTGGCGGTGACGGCGGCGCGGTGTTCGAAGGCGGCCCGGGTCGTCGCCAGCGAGTAGGCCAGGTCGGTGGGGCGGGCGTCGGGGTGCGCGGCGAGGTGGGCCAGGAGGCGGCGGGCCTGGTCGCGCAGGGCGTTCTGGGAGCGGGCGGAGAGCAGGAACGGCAGCGGCGTGCCGTCGTGCGCGGGAGGGGCGGGGGCCGCGTCGAGCGGGGACTGTTCCAGGATGGCGTGGGCGTTGGTGCCGCTGGCGCCGAAGGAGGAGACCGCGGCGCGGCGCGGGCGGTCGGTGTCGGGCCAGGGCGTGTGGGCGGTGAGCAGGTGGGCGGTGCCGGCGGTCCAGTCGACGTGCGACGAGGGGTTCTCGGCATAGAGGGAGCGCGGCAGTTGGCCGTGCTGCATGGCGAGGACCATCTTGATGACCCCGCCGACGCCGGAGGCGGCCTGGGTGTGGCCGATGTTGGCCTTCAGCGAGCCGAGCAGTACGGGTGTGGCGCGGTCCTGTCCGTAGGTGGCGAGGAGGGCCTGCGCCTCGATGGGGTCGCCGAGTGTGGTGCCGGTGCCGTGCGCCTCGACGGCGTCGACGTCGGCGGAGCGCAGGCCGGCGTTGGCGAGGGCCTGGCGGATGACGCGCTGCTGGGCGGGGCCGCTGGGGGCGGTCAGGCCGTTGGAGGCGCCGTCCTGGTTGATGGCGGAGCCGCGGAGGACGGCGAGGACGCGGTGGCCGTTGCGGCGGGCGTCGGAGAGCCGTTCGACGACGAGCATGCCCACGCCCTCGGACCAGCCGGTGCCGTTGGCGTCGTCGGAGAAGGCGCGGCAGCGGCCGTCGGGCGACAGGGCGCCCTGGGCGCTGAACTCGACGAAGCCCACCGGGGTGGCCATCACGGTGACGCCGCCGGCCAGCGCGATCGTGCATTCGCCGGCGCGCAGGGCCTGGGCGGCCAGGTGCAGGGCGACCAGTGACGAGGAGCAGGCGGTGTCGACGGACACCGTGGGGCCCTGGATGCCGAAGGTGTAGGCGAGGCGGCCGGAGAGCAGGCTGGCGGACTGGGCGGTCTGCCACTGCCCGGCCTCCTCCGGCGGCCGGTAGTCGCCCGAGCCGCCGCCGACGAAGACGCCGGTGGTGCCGCTGCCGCGCAGGGTCGTCGGGTCGATGCCGGCGCGTTCCAGGGCTTCCCAGGACGTTTCGAGCAGGATCCGCTGCTGCGGGTCCATCACCAGGGCCTCGCGCGGCGAGATGCCGAACAGGCCGGGGTCGAAGTCGGTGGCGTCGTGGAGGAATCCGCCCTGGAGGGTGGCGCTGCGGCCGGGCCCGTCGCCGGCGAGGGCGGTCAGGTCCCAGCCGCGGTCGGTGGGGAAGTCGCCGACCGCGTCGACGCCGTCGCTCATCAGCTGCCACAGGTCCTCGGGCGAGGTGACGCCGCCGGGGTAGCGGCAGGCCATGCCGACGATGACGATCGGGTCGTCGCCGGTGACGGCCGGGGCGGCCACCGGCGCGGCGGGGTCGACGGCGTCGGTGGCGCCGGTGACGAGTCGGGTGCGCAGGTGGGCGGCGAGCGCGGTCGGGTGGGGGTGGTCGAAGACGAGGGTGGCGGGCAGGGTCAGGCCGGTGGCCGTGGCGAGTTGGTTGCGCAGGTCCACCGCGGTCAGCGAGTCGAAGCCCAGGTCCCGGAAGGGCAGGTCGGGTTCGAGGAGGTCGTGGTCGGCATGGCCGAGGACGGTGGCGGCCTTGTCGGTGACGAGGTCCAGCAGGATGCGGCCGTGGTCGGCGGCGGGCTGGGCGGCGAGCCAGCGGCCGTAGTCGCCGGCCGCGGTCTGCCGGTCGGCGTGCTCCCGGGCGGCCTCGGCGAGTGCGGTGCGGGCCTCGGGCAACGCGTCGAACAGGGCGGTGGGACGGGCCTCGTGGTGGCGGGGCGCGAAGGTCTCCCAGCGGACGTCGACGACGGCCTCGGCGGCGGTGCCGTCGGCGACGGCCCGGCCGAGGGCGGCCAGGGCGGTGTCCGCGTCCTGCACCGGCAGGCCGTTCACGCGCAGGTGGGCGGCGAGGGACGGGTCGGCCAGCTCGGACCAGGCGCCCCAGGCGACGGCCAGGGCCGGGGTGCCGCGGTGGCGGCAGGCGCGGGCGAGGGCGTCGAGGTAGGCGCCGGACGCGGCTTCGGCGGCCCGGCCGCGCACCCCCCAGACTCCGGCGAGCGAGCCGAAGAGGACGAAGGCGTCCAGGGGCCGTCCGGTGAGGGCCGCGCCGAGGGCGGTGACGGGGGCGAGCGTGGCGGCGAGGTCGGCCGCGGCGTCGGGGGCGGCGTCGGTCTCCGGTGCGTGGACGACCGCGGTGAGCGGGGTGTCGGTGGTGAGCCCGTCGAGGAGGGCGGCGTAGCCGTCGGGGTCGGTGGGGTCGTGGGCCAGGACGGTGAGGTGGGCGCCGAGCGCGGCCAGTTCGGCCGTCAGGGCCTCGGTGGCGGTGGTGTGCGCGGTGGGGTCGGAGGTGGTGAGGACGAGGTGGCGGGCGCCTTCGCGGGCCAGCCAGCGGGCGGCCAGGCCGCCCATGGTGCCGGTGCCGCCGACGACCAGGACGGTGCCGGTGGGCCGCCAGGCGGCGGCCTCGGGGGCGTCGGGGGCGGCGGGTGTGCGGACCAGCCGGCGGCCGTGGACGCCGGTGGCGCGGACCGCGACCTCGCGTTCGGCGCCCGGTGCGGCGAGGTGCGCGGCGAGGTGCGCGGCGGCCCGGTCGTCGGCATCGGAGGGCAGGTCGGCCAGGCCCCCGAAACGGTCCGGGTGTTCCAGTGCGGCGACCCGGCCCAGGCCCCACAGGGCGGCCTGGCCGACGGCGGTCGGGGCCTCCCCCGCGACCTGGACGGCGCCGCGGGTGACGCACCACAGGGGCGCGTCGACGCCGGCCTCGTCCAAGGTGGCGAGGAGGGTGGCGGGCCGTGCCGCCTCGTCCGGCAGGGCGTCACGGGCGGCGGCGAGCAGGGAGACGACGGTGCGCCAGCCGTCGCTGCCCGGCCGCGTCAACTGCTCTTCGAGGGCGTCCGGTTCGACCGCGACCGTGTCGGTGCCGAGGGCGTCGACGACGGCACGCACCCAGGCGGTGTCGGTGTGTCCGGTCGGGACGAGGACCAGGGCGCGGCCGGTGGGCGCCGCCGGCTCCGGCGTCGGGAGCGCGGACCAGGTGTCGTGGTAGCGCCACTGGGCGGCGGCGGAGGCGGCGCCGTGCCGCCGGCGCCAGGCGGACAGGGCCGGCACCATCGCGGTGACGGTGCCGTCGTCCAGGTCGAGGGAGGCGGCCAGGCCCGCCAGGTCGGCGCGTTCGACGGCGGTCCAGAAGGCGGCGTCGGCCGGGTCCTGCGGGGGGTCCGCGGGCGCGCCGGGTTCGGGCCAGAACCGCTCCCGTTGGAAGGCGTAGGTGGGCAGTGCGGTGCGGTGGCCGCCGGTGGCCTCGAAGTAGGCGGCCCAGGACGGGCCGGCGCCGTGGACGTGCAGGGTGGCCAGGCCCTCCAGGAGGGCGAGGTCCCCGGCGCGGTCGCGGCGCTGGAGCGGCACGACCACGGCCGGTGCGGTGGCCCCGAGGGCGTCGAGGGTCTGCTCGGCCAGGGCGGACAGCACGCCGTCGGGGCCGATCTCCACGTAGGTGGTGGTGCCGGCGTCGTGCAGGGCGCGCAGGCCGTCGGCGAACCGGACGGTCTCGCGGACGTGCCGCACCCAGTGCTCCGGGGTGCACGGTCCGGCGTCGGCCGGGGCGCCGCGGAGGCAGGAGACGAACGGGATGCGCGGTGCGCAGTAGGTGAGGGACTCCGCGACCCGGGCGAACTCCGCCAGCATCGGGTCCATCAGCGGCGAGTGGAAGGCGTGGCTGACCGTGAGGCGCCGGGTGCGGCGGCCGTCGGCGGCGAGCCGGTCGGCGAGGGCGCGGACGGCGTCGTCGGCGCCCGCGACGACCACGGACCGGGGTCCGTTGACCGCGGCGAGCGCGACGCCGCCGGTGAGCAGCGGCGTCACCTCGTCCTCGGTGGCCTCGACGGCCACCATGGCGCCCCCGGGCGGCAGTTGCTGCATGAGCGCGGCGCGGGCGGCGACCAGACGGCAGGCGTCCTGAAGGGACAGCACCCCGGCGACGTGCGCGGCGGCGATCTCGCCGATCGAGTGGCCGGCGACGTGGTCGGGGGTCAGCTGCCAGGACTCGGCGAGCCGGTAGAGGGCGACCTCGACGGCGAACAGCGCGGGCTGGGTGTGGCCGGTCTCGTCCAGCAGCGCGGCCTCGGCGGAGCCCGGTGCGGCGAACAGCACCTCGCGCAGCGGAACGTCCAGCACGGTGTCGAACTGGGCGAGGACCGCGTCCAGCGCCTCGGCGTAGGCCGGGAAGTGCCGGTACAGGTCGTGGCCCATCCGGGCGTGCTGGGCGCCCTGTCCGGAGAACAGGAACGCGGTGCGGCCGGGGGTGCGGGGCGCGGTGGCGCGGGCGGCCTCGCGCACGCCGTCGGGGCCGGCGAGCAGCACCGCGCGGTGGGCGAAGAGCGTGCGGTCGGTGGCGAGCGAGCGGCCGAGGTCCGGCGGGAGCGCGTCGGGGTGGGCGGCGAAGTGGGCGGTGAACCGGTCGAGTTGGGCCTGGAGCGCCGCGCGGCTGCGGCCGGAGAGGATCCACGGGACGACGGCGGGGGCCGGCTGCGGCACGGGGGCGGTGGTCGGGGCGTCGGTGGCGGGGGCCTGTTCGACGACGACGTGGGCGTTGGTGCCGCTGACGCCGAAGGCGGAGACGCCGGCGCGCCGGGGCCGACCCGTCGCCGGCCAGGGCCGGGCGTCGTCGAGCAGCGCGACGGTGCCGCCGCTCCAGTCGACGTGGCGGGACGGGGTGCCCACGTGCAGGGACTTCGGCAGGGTGCCGTGGCCCATCGCCAGCAGCATCTTGATGACGCCGGCGGCGCCGGCGGCGGCCTGGGTGTGTCCGAGGTTGGACTTGACGGTGCCGAGCAGCAGCGGGCGTTCGGCGTCCCGGTTCCGGCCGTAGGCGGCGATCAGGGCCCGGGCCTCGATCGGGTCGCCGAGGGTGGTGCCGGTGCCGTGCGCCTCGACCGCGTCGACGTCGGCGGGGACCAGGCAGGCGTCGGCCAGTGCCTGGGCGATGACGCGCTGTTGGGACAGGCCGTTGGGGGCGGTCAGGCCGTTGGAGGCGCCGTCCTGGTTGACGGCGGTGCCGCGGATCAGGCCGAGGACCGGGTGGCCGTTGCGGCGGGCGTCGGAGAGGCGTTCCAGGACGAGGATGCCGACGCCCTCGGACCAGGCGGTGCCGTCGGCGGCGTCGGAGAACGCCTTGCAGCGGCCGTCGGGCGCCAGTCCGCCCTGGGTGGAGAACTCCACGAAGGAGTCGGGGCTCGCCATCACCGAGACGCCGCCGGCGACGACGAGGTCGCACTCGCCGGTGCGCAGCGCCCGGCCGGCCCAGTGCAGGGCGACGAGCGAGGAGGAGCAGGCGGTGTCGACGGTGACGGCCGGGCCTTCGAGGCCGAGCGCGTAGGAGAGCCGGCCGGACATCACGCTGGCGGTGTTGCCGGTGGCGACGTAGCCGGCCACGTCCGAGGCGGAGCGGCGCAGCAGGGTCGGGTAGTCCTGGCCGTTGGTGCCGACGAAGACGCCGGTGCTGGAGCCGCGCAGCGCGGTCGGGTCGATGCCGGCCCGTTCCAGCGCCTCCCAGGTGGTTTCCAGCAGCAGCCGCTGCTGGGGGTCCATGGCCAGCGCCTCGCGGGGCGAGATGCCGAAGAACCGGGCGTCGAAGTCGGCGACGCCGGAGAGGAATCCGCCGTCCAGAGTGTCGGAGGCGCCGGCGGCGAGGTCCCAGCCGCGGTCGTCGGGGAAGCGGCTGATGCCGTCCCGGCCGTCGTCGAGGAGGTGCCAGAACTCTTCGGGGGTGGTGACGCCGCCGGGGAAGCGGCAGCCGATGCCGATGACGGCGACCGGGTCGTCGTCGGTGGCGGCGGTGGGGACGGCGGTGGTGGTGTCCGCGGGCAGGGTGCCGAGGAGTTCGGCGAGCAGGAAGTCCGCCATCTCGCGCGGTGTGGGCAGGTCGTAGACCAGGGTGGCGGGCAGGCTCAGGCCGGTGGCGGCGTTGAGGGCGTTGCGCAGTTCCAGGATGGTCAGCGAGTCGAAGCCCAGGTCGCGGAAGGCCCGGTCGTCGTCGACGGTGTGCGGGTCGGCGTGTCCGAGGACGGCGGCGACCTGGGCGCGCAGCAGGTCCAGGAGGGCTGCCGGGCGTTCGGGGGCGGGCAGTTCGGCCAGCCGCTGCCGCAGGTCGTCGGCGGCGCCGGTGGGGGCCGCCGGGAGGGCGCGGGCGGTCTCGGGGAGGTCGGCGACGAACGGCAGCGGGCGCAGCGCGGCGAACGCGCGCAGGTACCGCTCCCAGTCGAGGTCGACGACGGTGACGGTGGTGTCGTCGTGGGCGACGGCGCGCAGCAGGGCGTGCACGGCGCGTTCGGGGGCGAGCGGTTCGAAGCCGCCGCGCCGCACCCGGTCGGTCAGTTCGGCGTCGTCGGCGACCATGCCGGAGCCGGCCCACGGGCCCCAGGCCACGGACAGCGCGGTCCGGCCGCGGGCGCGGCGGTGGGCGGCGAGCGCGTCCAAGTGGGCGTTGGCCGCGGCGTAGTTGCCCTGGCCGGCGGCGCCGAGCACGCCGGCGGTCGAGGAGAACAGCACGAACGCGGCGAGGTCCAGGTCGGCGGTGAGTTCGTCCAGGTGGTGGGCGGCGACGGTCTTGGCGCGCAGCACGGCCGCGAAGTGCTCCGGGGCGAGCGCGTCCAGGACGTGGTCCTCGACGACGCCGGCGGTGTGGAACACCGCGTACAGCGGGGCGTCGTCGGGCACCTCGGCGAGGAGCGCGGCCAGGGCGTCGCGGTCGGCGGCGTCGCAGGCGGCGAGGGTGACCCGGGCGCCGAGTTCCTCCAGTTCGGCGCGGAGCGCTTCGGCGCCGGGCGCGTCGGGTCCGCGGCGGCTGGTGAGCAGCAGGTGGGCGGCGCCGTCCCGGGCCAGGCGGCGGGCGAGGTGGCCGCCGATGCCGCCGGTGCCGCCGGTGATCAGGACGGTGCCGGCCGCCGGATCGAACGGGGTGCGGGTCGCGTCCGGGCCGGCGGGGGCGTGCGCGAGGCGGCGCAGGAAGACGCCGGACGGCCGGACGGCCACCGCGTCCTCGCCGTCGTTCGCCGCGAGCACCGCGCGCAGCCGGCGTGCGGCCGTTTGGTCCATGGTGGCGGGCAGGTCGACGGTGCCGCCGAACCGGGCGGGCAGTTCCAGGGCGACGGTGCGCCCGAGGCCCCAGACGGCGGCCTGGTCGGGGGCGGTGAGCCGCTCGGTGCGGCCGACGGCGACGGCGCCGCGGGTGACGTTCCACAGCGGGGCGTCGATCCCGGCGTCGCCGAGGGCCTGGACGGCGGTGGTGGTGAGGGTGAGGGCGGCGGGCGCGCCGGGGTGGCCGGCGTCGCCGGGGGCGAGCGGCAGGAGGGACAGCACGCCGCTGAAGGGGTCCTCGTCGCCGGCCGCCGCGGTGATCCGGGCGGCCAGCTCGGTCCGGTCGGCGGTGGCGACGGCGAGCCGGACGGTGGCGGTGCCGAGGGCGTCCGCGACGTCGGTGGCCCAGGCGGCGGTGGCCTCGTCCCGGTGGTCGTGCGGGACGAGGACGAGCCAGCGGCCGGCGGGGGCGGCGGGTGCGGTGGCGGCGCCGCGCGGCTTCCAGGTGACGCGGTAGCGCCAGGAGTCCAGTTCGGTCTGCTCGCCGCGGCGGCGGCGCCAGGCGGTGAGTGCAGGGACCATGGCGGTGACGGTCGCGTCGTCCAGGTCCAGGGAGGCCGTGAGGGCGGCGACGTCGTCGCGCTCCACGGCGGCCCAGAACTCGGCGTCGAGGGCGGAGCCGGTCGGGCCGGCCGGGCCGGCCGGTGTCGCTGCGGTGGTGTCGGGCCAGTAGCGCTCGCGTTGGAACGCGTAGGTCGGCAGGGCCAGGCGGCGCGCGCCGTGTTCGGCGAAGTGGGCGGTCCAGTCGACGGCCGTGCCGTGGGCGTGGGCCGCGGCGACGGCGGTGAGCAGGGTCCGCTGCTCGGGCCGGTCGGCGCGCAGGGTCGGCAGCAGTGCCGTGCGGGACGGGTCGGTGAGGCTCTCCCGGGCCATGGCGGTCAGGACGCCGTCCGGGCCGAGTTCCAGGAAGGTGCGGACATCGCCCTGGGTGGCCAGCCAGTCGATGCCGTCGGCGAAGCGGACGGCGGCGCGGACGTGCCGGACCCAGTAGTCGGGCGTGCCGATCTGGTCGGCGGTGGCCGGGCCGCCGCTGACGTTCGACACCAGTGGGATGGTCGGCGGGTGGTAGGTGAGGCCGCGGGCGACGGCGGCGAAGTCGTCGAGCATGGCGTCCATCAGCGGCGAGTGGAAGGCGTGGCTCACCCGCAGCCGCTTGGTGCGCCGCCCGTCGGCGGCGAAGGCGGCGGCGAGCGCGAGGACGTCCTCCTCGTGCCCGGCGACGACCACCGACCGGGGCCCGTTGACGGCGGCCACCGACACCCGGTCGGTGAGGTCCGCGAGGTGCGGGAGGACCTCGTCCTCGGCCGCTTCCAGGGCGACCATGGCGCCGCCCTCGGGCAGTGCCTGCATGAGTCGGCCGCGGGCGGCGACCAGGGTGCAGGCGTCGTCCAGCGACAGCACGCCGGCGACGTGCGCGGCGGCGAGTTCGCCGACGGAGTGGCCGGCCAGGTAGTCGGGGGTGACGCCCCAGGACTCCAGCAGGCGGAACAGGGCGACCTCGACGGCGAACAGGGCGGGTTGGGCGTAGCCGGTCCGGTCCAGCAGCGCGGCCTCGGCGGAGCCCGGTGCGGCGAACAGCACCTCGCGCAGCGGCCGCCCCAGGGCGTCGTCGAGCCGGGCCAGGACGGCGTCGAGCGCGTCGGCGAACACCGGGTGGCGGGCGTGGAGTTCGCGGCCGGTGCCGGCCCGCTGGCTGCCCTGGCCGGTGAAGAGGAAGGCGGTCCGGCCGCGCCCGGCGGTGCCCTGGACGAGGCCGGGGTCGGGCCGTCCGTCGCGCAGTGCGTGCAGGGCGCGGACCAGTTCGGCGCGGTCGGTGGCGAGGACCGCGGCCCGGTGCTCCAGCGCGGCGCGCGAGGTGGCGAGGGCGTGCGCGAGGTCGGTGAGGTGGGCGTCGGGGCGCTGTTCGACGAAGGCGAGCAGGCGGGCGGCCTGGGCACGCAGTGCGGCCTCGCCGCGGCCGGAGACGAGCACCGGCACCAGGCCGTCGTGCGGCGGGTCGGCGGGCGCGGCCCCGTCGTCCGCGGGGGCCTGTTCGAGGATGGTGTGGACGTTGGTGCCGCTGATGCCGAAGGAGGAGACGGCGGCGCGGCGCGGTCGGCCGGTCTCGGGCCACGGCGTGCGGGCGGTGAGCAGTCCGATGGCGCCGGAGGACCAGTCGACGTGGGTGGAGGGCCGGTCGATGTGCAGGGACTTGGGCGCCACCCCTTCCTGGAGGGCGCGGACGAGCTTGATGACGCTGGCGACGCCGGACGCCATCTGGGTGTGGCCGATGTTGGACTTCACCGAGCCGAGCAGCAGCGGCCGTTCGGGGTCGCGGTCGGGGCCGTAGGTGGCCAGTAGGGCCTGGGCCTCGATGGGGTCGCCGAGGGCGGTGCCGGTGCCGTGGCCCTCCAGGACGTCGATGTCGCCGGGTTCGACGCCGGAGTTGGCGAGGGCCTGGCGGATGACGCGCTGTTGGGACGGGCCGTTGGGCGCGGTCAGGCCGTTGGAGGCGCCGTCCTGGTTGACGGCGGAGCCGCGGATGACTGCGAGTACCTGGTGCCCGTTGGCGCGGGCGACGGAGAGCCGCTCCAGCAGGACCAGGCCGACGCCCTCGGCGAGGGTCATGCCGTCGGCACCGTCCGCGTACGCCTTGCAGCGGCCGTCCTCGGCGAGGGCGCGCTGCCGGCTGAAGCCGACGAACGACATCGGCGTGGACATGATGCTGACGCCGCCGGCCAGGGCCAGGGAACTCTCCCCGTTGCGCAGGGACTGGCAGGCCAGGTGCAGGGCGACCAGGGAGGAGGAGCAGGCGGTGTCGAGCGTGACGGCGGGGCCCTCGAATCCGAAGAGGTAGGAGACCCGGCCGGACAGCACGCTGGAGAGCGTGCCGGTGATCATGTGGCCTTCGGAGCCCTCGCCGCTGGGCACTCCGGAGGCGTAGTCCTGGTAGCTGGCGCCGACGAAGGTGCCGGTGCGGCTGCCGCGCTGGGCGACCGGGTCGATGCCGGCGTGCTCGAACGCCTCCCAGGCGGTTTCCAGCAGGAGCCGCTGTTGGGGGTCCATGGCGAGCGCCTCGCGCGGCGAGATCCCGAAGAAGCCGGGGTCGAACTCGGCGACGTCGCGCAGGAAGCCGCCCTGCACGGAGTAGGTGCGGCCGGCCCGGTCGGGGTCGGGGTCGTAGAGGCCGTCGGCGTCCCAGCCGCGGTCGGCGGGGAAGCCGGAGATCGCGTCGACCTCGTCCAGGGCGATCCGCCACAGGTCCTCGGCGGAGCTGACGCCGCCGGGGTAGCGGCAGCTCATGCCGATGACGGCGATCGGGTCGTCGTCGGCGGGCGGGCCCGTCGGGACGGCGACGGCGCCGGCGGACCGGGCGCCGGCGAGTTCGCCGTGCAGGAAGGCGGCCAGCGCGGCCGGGTTGGGGTGGTCGAAGACCATCGTCGACGGCAGCGTCAGTCCGGTGACGGACGCCAGCCGGTTGCGCAGGGCCACCGCGGTCAGCGAGTCGAAGCCGATGTCGCGGAAGGCCCGCTGGTCGGTGAGGTCCTCGGCGGAGGACAGTCCGAGGACGGCCGCGGCCTCGGTGCGGACGGTCTCCAGGAGCGTGCGCTGCCGCTCGGCGTCGGACAGGGCGTGCAGGGCGGCGGCGAACTCGCCCCGGGCACCGGCCTCGGCGTCCCGCTCGGCGGTCGCGGTGAGCCGCTGGACGTCCGGGACCTCGTCGAAGAGCGGGGTGGGGCGGCCCGAGGTGTAGACGGGGTGGTACGTCTCCCAGTCGACGTCGGCGACGGCGAGGACCCGCTCGTCGTCGTCCAGCGCCCGCCGCAGGCCGTTCAGGGCGAGCTGCGGGTCCATGAACTCCAAGCCGCTGCGGCGGATCTGCCCGGGGTCGACCCGGCCCAGTTTGAGGTCGTCGGCCCAGATGCCCCAGGACAGCGCCAGGGCCGGCAGTCCGCGGGCCCGCCGGTGCTCGGCGAGCGCCGCGAGGTAGGCGTTGCCGGCGACGTAGGCGGCGTGTGCGCCGCTGCCCCACATGCCGGCGGTGGAGGAGTACAGGACGAAGTCGTCGAGCTCTTCGTCGTCGAGGAGTTCGGCGAGGACCTGGGCGCCGGTGACCTTGGCGTGCAGCACCCGGTCGAAGTCGGCCAGCGTGGTGGCGTCCAGGGTGTGCAGCTCGATGGTGGCGGCGGTGTGGACGACGGTGCGCACGGTGCGGCCGTCGGCCTTGAGGTCGGCGAGCAGTGCGGCGACCGCGTCCCGGTCGGTGATGTCGCAGGCGGCCAGGGTCGCTTCGGTGCCCGACTCCGCCAGTTCCGCGGCGAGTTCGGTGGCGCCGGGGGCTTCCGCGCCGCGCCGGCTGACCAACACGACGTGTGCGGCGCCGCGTGCGGCCAGCCACCGGGCGAGGTGCGGGGCGAGGGTGCCGGAGCCGCCGGTGACCAGGGTCGTGCCGCGCGGCGTCCAGGTCCGGGCGGACGGTCCGGGGGCGGTCTCGGCGCGGACGATGCGCCGGGTGAAGACGCCGGAGGGGCGGACCGCGAGTTGGTCTTCGGCGCCGAGGGCGCCGGACAGCGCGGCGGCGAGTCGGCGGGCGGCCCGGTCGTCGAGGGCGGCGGGCAGGTCGATGGTGCCGCCCCAGCGCTGCGGGTGCTCCAGCGCCGCGGTCCAGCCGACGCCGACGACCTGTGCCTGGACCGGTGCGGTCAGCGCGTCGGCGCGGCCGGTGGAGACCGCGCCACGGGTCAACGCCCATACGGGGGCGTCGATTCCGGTGTCGCCGAGGGCCTGGATCAGGGTCACCGTCAGGGCGGTGCCGAGGACCAGGGAGGTGCCCTGGACGGCGCCGGTCCGCTCGGCCGCGGCGAGGACGGAGACGATGCCGGTCCAGCCGTCGGTCTCCGCCACCACGCCGGCCAGCCGCTCCCCGAGGACGGCCCGGTCCGTGCAGTCCTCGTCCAGGACCAGGCGGCGCACCTGCGCGCCGTGCGCCTCCAACGCCCCGGCGACGTCGGCGTCGTCGATGCCGTCGGCGGTCACCAGCAGCCAGCTGCCGGTCAGGGTCGGGGTCCGCAGCGTGCCGGTGAGCGGCTGCCAGGCGACGCGGTAGCGCCAGGCGTCCACGGTGGAACGGTCGCGGCGCGCCCGGCGCCAGGAGGACAGGGCCGGCAGGACGGCGGCGACGGACCCCTCGTCGGTGCCGAGGGTGGTGGTCAGTGCGGAGACGTCACCGTCCTCGACGGCGGTCCAGAAGGCCGCGTCGTCCGGGTCCGGGGCGCCGTCTGCCGGGACGGGCGGTACCGCCCAGAGGTGTTCGCGTTGGAAGGCGTAGGTGGGCAGGTCGACGCGGGACGCCCCGGTCCCTGCGAACAGCGCTGCCCAGTCGACGTCCACCCCGCGCACGAAGACCTCGGCGGCCGACAGCAGGAAGCGGTCCGCGCCGCCCTGGTCCCGGCGCAGCGTGCCGGCGGCCACGGCCGGCACCCCGGCCTCGTCGATCGCTTCCTGCACCGCCATCGACAGCACCGGGTGCGAGCTGACCTCGACGAACGCCCGGTGCTCCGCCGCCAGCAACTCCTGCACCGCGTCGGCGAACCGGACCCGTCCGCGCAGGTTGCTGAACCAGTAGCCGGCGTCCAGCTCCGTGGTGTCCAGCCAGTCCCCGGTCACCGTCGAGAAGAACGGCACCTCCGACGGCTCGGGTGCCAGGTCCGCCAGCACCGCCAGGAGTTCCTCATGCAGGTCCTCGACCTGGTGGGAGTGGGAGGCGTAGTCCACCGCGATCCGGCGGGCCCGGACGTCGTCGGCGGTGAGCCGGGCGTGCAGGGCGTCGAGCGCCTCGGGCTCGCCCGCGACCACGACGGACCGCGGGCCGTTGACGGCGGCCACCGACACCCGCCCGTCGAACTCGCCCAGCCGCGACTCCACCTCCTCGACCGCCAACGCGACGGACATCATCCCACCCCGCCCCGCCAACGCCCGCCCAATCGCCTGACTGCGCAACGCCACCACCCGCGCACCATCACGCAACGACAACCC
>NZ_JBJMAB010000049.1:0-52825 GCF_045799175.1 Streptomyces sp. VTCC 41912 | reverse complement strand
TCCGGGGACGGCGTGTGTGCCTGCGTGGTGTCCGGGGACGGCGTGTGTGCCTGTGCGGTGTCCGGGGACGGCGTGTGCGAGGCGCCGGGCGGCGGGGCGTCGGTGTTCTGCGGTGTCGACTGGGACTCCCGGTAGCCCTCGTCGAAGGGCGTCAGCCGGCTCGGCGGCGGGGTGTCGGAGTTCATCGGCCGGGGCGGGGTGCCGCCGCCTGTCGAGTGGTCACCGGTTGCGCCGGTGGGCGAACTGCCTTCGTGCGTAACGGGGTTCGGCGAACCGCCGGTGGTTCCGCTGCCGCTGCCGCTGCCGCCGGTTGAGTCGCCGCCGGCGCCGCCCGACAGGGAGTCATGCGGTGCGGAGCCGCCGTTCGAGGGGCCGCCCGTTGAGGAGTCGCCGGTCGAACCGCCGGTCGAACCGCCGGTCGAACCGCCGCCCGTCGAGGTGTGCCCGCCCGGTGACGAGCTTCCGCCGCCGCCCGACGACGACCCGCCCCCCGACGAAGCGCCGCCGCCAGTCGACGTGCCGCCCCCAGTGGTCGTTCCACCGTCGCCACCGGACGACGACCCGCCGTCGCCCGACGAGCTCGTGCTCTCGGAACCGCCGCTCCCGCTTCCGGACTCGTGTCCGGAGTCCCCTCCGGAGTTGTGGCCCGCGGCCGATTCCAGGCCGTTGCGGGCGTGGTGACCGGCCTTGGCGCCGGCACCGTCGCGGAGCGACTCGGCGAACGTCTGCCCCGAGTTCTCCAGCGCGTTGCTGCCCTCCTCGACGCCCTTGTTGACGGTGCGGCCGGCGTCGAAGCCGTCCTGCGCACCGAAGCTCATGTTCACGGACTGCGTGATGACGTCCGAGATCATGGCCTGGAGGGCCGAAACCGCCGGCTCCTTGGCGGTCTCCAGGGCCGCGTCGAGGACCTGCTTCGCGGCCTCCTTGATGATCTTCCGCACGATCGCCCGGGTCGCCGCGGTGGCGGCGGCCACGCCTATCTCCGATAGGCCGAAGGTGAAGGGTGCCGCGGCTTGGGCCGCGATGATCTCGGCCGCAAGGATCGCCAACTGGGCGATCACCGCGACTTTCATGCCGATGACGAGGCCGGCCGCGACGTCGAGGGCGACGGCGATGGTCTCGGCGGCGGTGCGGGCGTCGGAGAAGTACCCGGACCCGGAGCCACCGGCGAACTTCTCCCAGGTGGTGTTGAAGCCGTCGATCGAGTCGCCGGAGTTCTGCGACACCACGTTGCCGGCCGCCGTGACGCCCCGTTGCTGGAGCTCCTCGACGCCGGAGGCGAAGTTCCGCCACTCCTGGGCGGATTCTCGCAGTTTGTCTTCATCTGCCGTGGGCCAGTTGAACCCCAGCATTTCAAGGACCCACTCAAGTGCGTCCGGCAGCATTAGCGACACGACGGGGTTCCCTCGGCAGGTTCTAGATCACGGGTGTGGGGGTGGGGGTGAGGTACGGCAAGGGGTAAAGAAGTGGGCATGCGCAGGCCAAGATCGACGGAGGGGCAGGACGGGGCGGAGCGGGCGCGGAGCAGGAGGCGTGGCGGAAGGGAGCGGGGTCGGCGGATGGAGCGGGTGGTGCCCGCTGGGCGACCCGTCAGAGGCTGGGGCTCTTGAGGCGGCCGACCGCCTGGCTCTCCGTCTTGGCTTCCGAGAGGTGCCGCTGCATCACCGCGTCGGTGGACTCCTCGTCGGCCTCGTGGTTCTTCGCCATGTTCGTCAACCCGCCGCCGATTTCCTGGAGTTTCTTGGCGAGGTGCGCCATGGACTCGTACATGCCGTCCCGCAGGCCCTCGTAGACGATGCCGAACTTCTCGCCCAGGTCGTCGTCTCCCCAGGGGGGTGTGTCCGAGCCCTCCAGAGAGGTCAGTGCACTCTCCAGCTTGTCGACGAGGCTCTGGTAGTCCTTGCCGATCTGGTCGAAGTCGCTGCCGCCAGTGCGCAGTGACGGTACGTCAGCCTTGAAGCCGTCTCCCACCGAGTTCCCTACATCTCTCGCGTGATCGTGACTGTGCGCCACAATGGTGATGGAAAGTTTAAACACTTGGACTGGACAAACCTCAAGAATGTCTTTGCAACAGCTTTGTTGCAGAGCGGGCAGCACATGGGGCCGGGGTGTGGCTTGCGTAGATGTCGATCATGTGATCTTGCGCTGCCCGGGTTGTCCCGGCCCGTGCCCGTGCGTCGCTGTTTTCCCGCCCGACAGCGCGAGCTGAACGTTCGTTGAACAATCGGGGGCCCGCGGATCCCTGGCGCCCATCCGGTCATCTGGCACACCGACCGGTGAGTTCCACCAGGGAGGATCGTCCATGGCCAGCACCACCTCAGCGGGGAGTGTGTCCGCGGGGGAGCACGCGTCCCCGTCGGGAGACGCGCCCCCGCCGGGTGCCCCGACCGTGCCAGCGAACGCGACCTCGCCGGCGAGCACACCCCCGGCGGCGCCCACCCCGACCGGGCGAACGGGCCGCGGTGGACCACTCGCCCGCGTCCGGGCCTCGCGTACGGACGCGGCGCCACCGCCCACGTACGCCCGTCCCGCGCTGCTGGCCATCCTCGCCCTGGCCGCGGTGCTGTTCGCCTGGGACATCCAACACAGCGCGTTCCACACCTTCTACGCCGAGACGGCGCGCAGCATGGCGGAGAGCTGGCACGCCTTCCTCTTCGGCTCCTTCGACCCCGGCGGCTCGATCACCATCGACAAACTGCCGGGCTTCCTGTGGCCGCAGGCGCTCTCCGTGCGGATCTTCGGCTTCCACCCGTGGGCGCTGACCCTGCCCCAGGTGATCGAGGGCGTGCTCAGCGTCGCGGTCCTGTACCGCGCGGTGCGCCGTTGGGCGGGGGAGCACCCGGCCCTCCTGGCGGCCGCCGCCTTCGCCGTCACCCCGGCGATAGCCGGACTGTTCCGCACACCGGTCGAGGACCCGGCGTTCACCCTGTGCGTGCTGCTGGCCGCCGATGCCACGCTGCGCGCGGCCCGCCAGGGTCGGTTGCGTCCGCTGGTGGCGGCCGGTGTCTGGGTGGGGCTGGGCTTCCAGGCCAAGATGCTGGAGGCGTGGGGGGTGCTGCCGGCGCTCGGGCTGCTGTACGCGTTCTCCGCCCCGACGGCGCTGCGGCGCAGGCTGGCGCACCTGTCGGTGGCGGGTGCGGTGTGCCTGGCGGTGTCGGCGTCGTGGGTGCTGCTGGTGACGTTCACCCCCGCCAAGGACCGCCCCTACGTCGACGGGACGACCAACAACTCCGCGGTCAGCCAGGTGGTCGGCTACAACTTCCTCAACCGCTTCTCCAGCGTCAACGTGAGCGCCGCGGACACCGGCAGCGTCGCCGTGTCGACCATGGCCGGCACCGCCCCGGCGCCCCCCACCGGCCGTTCCCGGCCCACCGCCGCACAGTGGCTCAAGATGTTCGCCCCGTCACTCGTCTCGCAGATCGGCTGGTTGTACCCGGCTGCGGCGCTCGCGGCGGTGTGCGGACTGGTGTGGCGGCGCGGCCGGCCGCGAACGGATCCGTTGCGGGCCGGTTTCGTCCTGTGGGCGGTGTGGTTGGCCACGTACTTCCTGGTGTTCAGTGCCGGGGCGATCGGCGGCCACACCTACTACATGGGGGTGTTGGCCGTTCCCCTGGCGGCGTTGTTCGGTGCCGGGACGGTGCAGTTCTGGCGTGCCTGGCTGCGCGGCGGGCGGCGCCGGGCGTGGGCGCTGCCGACCGTCGTGGTCGCCACGGTGGCCTGGTCGGCGGCGCTCGCGCGACTCTTTCCGACGTTCCTGCCGTGGTTGGCGCCGGCGGCGGTCGCGTTGGGAGTGGGCGCGCTGGTGCTGATGGCTCGCGCCCGCCCCGGCCGCACCGCCGGCACGGGTGCGGTGCGGCGGCGGACCGCCGTACTGGGCCTCGTCACCGGTCTCGTGGCGATGCTCCTGCCGTCCGCCGCCTGGGCGTCGTCGGTCCTCGACCCGGAGTACGGGCACTCCGGCATGGGCTCGACCGGGCCGGTCGCGAACTGGCACCGCCTGGCGGCCGAGCGGGCCGCAGCCGCGCGCCTGGCGACCCACCACCCCCGCCGCCCCGACGGCGCGACCCCGAACCCGAACCCGAACGAGGGGGGCGCCGCCGCCGAGCCGTCCCCCGGCCGTTCCCCGGCCAAGTCCGCCGACGCGTCCCCCGACGGTTCCGGGCTCACCGCCGTCCAGCAGCAGCTCCTCGCCTACACCCGGGCCCACCAGGGCGGCGCCCGCTACGTCTTCGCCACCACCAGCTGGCGCACCGCCTCCCCCTACATCCTCCACGCCGGCGCCGCGGTGCTGCCGATGGGCGGCTTCACCGGCACCGCGCCCACCCCCACCGCGGCCGGCTTCCGCGCGCTCGTCGCCACCGGGCAGCTGCGGTACGTCGTACTCGGCGCCCCGACCACCGACCCCGGTCGCGCCATCGCCCCATGGGTGCGCGCCCACTGCGACCGCGTACCGGGCCAGGCCCACCGGCTCTACCGCTGCGCGCCGGAGCCCGCCACGGCCCGGTCGGCTCCGGGGCGCTGACGGGCGACGGCAAGCCCCCACCCCGGCCGGCCCACCGGCGGGTCAGGGTTGCGTCAACGTCTGCGGAGCGCCGCGCGGTTCGTGACGGTGGGCGGTGACGATGCTCGCGGGACTCGGAGGACGAGTTCGCGCGCCGGCCGGTGACAGACCGCGGGGAAAGCGTTCCGCGCGGCACCGTCCGGCGCGCCGTGGTGCGGAAGGGGAGCACGTCATGCGGTGGGCCACCGAGGGGACCGGGGCGGCGGAGGAGCCGCGTCCCGGCAGGCTGAAGGTCTTCCTCGGGGCCGCTCCCGGCGTCGGCAAGACCTACCGGATGCTGGACGAGGGCCGGCGCCGGGCCGCCCGCGGCACGGACGTGCTGGTGGCGTTCGCCGAGTGCCACGGCCGGCCGGCCACCGAAGCGATGCTCGACGGGCTGACCGTGCTGCCCCGCCTGGTCCGCCGGCACCGCGGCGCGGAACGCGCCGAACTCGACCTCGACCGGGTGCTGGAGCGGCGCCCCGCGGTGGCGCTGATCGACGAACTCGCCCACACCAACGCTCCGGGCGGTCGGCGCGCCAAGCGGTGGCAGGACGTCGAGGAACTGCTCGCCGCCGGCATCGACGTGGTGGCCACCCTCAACATCCAGCACCTTGAGTCGCTCACCGACGTCGTCGAGAAGATCACGGGGGTGCCGCAGTTCGAGACGGTGCCCGACGAAGTGGTGCGCCGCGCCCACGAGATCGAACTCGTCGACCTGCCGGCCGAGGGCCTGCGCCGCCGCATGGCGCACGGCAACGTCTACCCGCCGGAGAAGGTCGACGCCGCCCTGTCGCACTACTTCCGCCTCGGCAACCTCAACGCACTGCGTGAACTGGCGCTGCTGTGGGTCGCCGGGCGGGTGGACGAAGCGCTGTGCGCGTACCGGCACGACCACCGGATCGGCCCGGTGTGGGAGACCCGGGAACGGGTGGTGGTGGCGCTGACCGGAGGCCCGGAGGGCACGACCCTGATCCGTCGGGCCGCGCGGATCGTGAACCTCCCCCGGTCCCGCCACCCCGACCGCGCGGCCGAGACCGCCCTCTCCGCGGGCGACCTGCTGGCCGTGCACATCGCCCGCAGCGACGGGCCGGCCGGTTCCTCGGCCGCCGCGCTGGCCGGTCAGCGCCAGCTCGTCGAGAGCCTCGGCGGCAGCTACCACGCGGTGGTCGCCGACGACGTGCCCGCCGCCCTGCTGGACTTCGCCCGCGCCCAGAACGCCACCCAACTCGTCGTCGGTGCCAGCCGGCGCGGCCGACTGCGCCGGTTCCTCGCCCCGCGCGGGGTGGGGGAGACCGTCGTCGAACTCTCCGGCGACATCGACGTCCACACGGTCAGCCACGAACGCGCCGGGCAGGGGCGCGGCTGGCCGGTGGCCGGAAGCGGTCTGCCGCGCAGCCGGCGGGTGGCCGGGCCCATCGCCGGCCTGGTGCTGCCCCTGCTGCTGACCCTCGTCCTGCGTGCCGTCTCGGGGCCGCTCTCGCTCAACCTCACCAGTGAGGCGCTGCTGTTCCTGCTCACCGTGTTGGGCGTGGCGTGCATCGGCGGTGTGGTGTCCGCCCTGCTCGCCTCGGTGACGACCTCGCTGTTGCTGAACTACTACTTCCTGCCGCCCGTCGGGGAGTTCACCTTCGCCGAGGCGAACGTGGTGGTCGCACAGGCCGCCTTCACGACCGTCGCGGTCACCGTCGCCGCGATCGTGGACCGCTCACTGCGCCTGGGCCGGCGCGCCGCCCGGGCGACCGCGGAGGCCGAGACGCTGACCTCGTTGGCCGGCGGCATCCTGCGCGGGGACCGTGCCGTGCCCGCCCTCCTGGAACGCACCCGGGAGACCTTCGGCATGGACCGGATCGAGCTGCGTCCGCGGGTGGAGACGGGGGAGCCGTCGTGGCCTTCGTGTGTCGCCGACACGGGGGCCACGGGTGTCACGGGGGCCACGGGTGCCACGGGTGCCGCGGACCCGGTGCGGGGCCCGGCCGCCGCGGACGGGGCGGGCGCCGACCACCGCACCGAGGTGGCGATAGGGGACGACAGCGTGCTGGTGCTCACCGGGCGCCGGCTGCCCGCCTCCGAGCACCGGGTGCTCACCGCCTTCGCCGCGCACCTGACCGCGGCCGTCGAACGGGCCCGGCTCGCCGAGGCGGCCGCCGAGGTCGAAGTGGTCAAGGCGGCCAACCGGATGCGCACCGCGCTGCTGGCCGCGGTCGGCCACGACCTGCGTACCCCGCTCGCCGGCAGCTGGGCCGCGATCAGCTCGCTGCGCAGCCGCGACGTGGAGTTCTCCGCAGCGGACCGGGACGAACTCCTCGCCACCGCCGAGGAGTCGCTCGCCAAACTCAGCCGCCTGGTCGACAACCTCCTGGACATGAGCAGACTCCAGGCCGGCGCGCTGACCCCGCACCGGGAGCCGGTGGCGCTGGCCGACGTGCTCGCGGCCGCACTGGACACCCTGCCCGACTCACCCCCGCAGGCGTCCGGCCGGGTCGTCGCCCGCGGGCTGGCGGAAGCCCCCGACGCGCTCGCGGACCCGCCGCTGCTGGAGCGCGTCATCGCCAACCTGGTGTCCAACGCGGTACGCCACTCGCCGGCCGGCCGTCCGGTCACGATCGGCGCCAGCGCGCTCGCCGGCCGCGTCGAGCTGCGGATCATCGACCGCGGTCCGGGCATTCAACTCCCCGACCGGGAGCGGGCGTTCGAGCCCTTCCAGCGCCTCGGCGACACCGACAACACCACCGGCCTCGGACTGGGACTGGCGCTCTCCCGCGGCCTGACGGAGGCGATGGGCGGCACGCTCGTCCCGGAAGAGACGCCCGGCGGCGGCCTCACCATGGTCGTGTCGCTGCCGGCCGCACCGGCACCGATCGTCACCGCGGCCCCCGCAGTACCGGGCAGCGGTGGCCTCCCCGTGGCCGGGGTGGGCGCCGGCGCAACGGAGTTGGGGATCCGTCGCCACCGAGGACGCTAGGCCGGCCGGGGAGGTCGCGCGCAGGCGCTCGGCCCAACGGGCCACGGCCGCCGCGCGCGCACGGAAGTGGGGGCGCAGAGCCGGCGGACCGACCGGGCGACCGGAGGACACCGCACTCCGACGCCGCGCGGTCCTGGGGCAGATCCCGGCGGCCGAGTACACGGCCCGCACGGTCGCCCGGGTGGCAGGCGCCGAGGTGGGCCGCAACCCGTTCGCACGCTAGTGTGCCGGGGTGAGCCATCACGTCGTCATGGGATTCGGGCCCGCCGGGGCGGCCACCGCTCGACTGCTCGTCGCGCGGGGGCACGCGGTGCGGGTCGTCACCACCTCCGGCCGCAGTCCGGAGCCGGGCATCGAGCACGTCGCGTGCGACGCGCGGGACCGCGAGCGGCTGACGGAGATCGTGCGGGGCGCCGTCGCGCTCCACGGCTGTGGCGCACCGCCCTACCACCGGTGGGCCGAGGACTGGCCGCCGCTGGTCTCGTCGCTCTGCGCGGTGGCCGAGGAGACCGGCGCGGTCCTCGTCATGCTGGGCAACCTCTACGGCTACGGCCCGGTCGACGGTCCGCTGACCGAGGACCTGCCGCTCGCCGCGACCGGCGTCAAGGGCCGGGTGCGGGCCGGCGGATGGGAACAGGTGCTGCGCCGGCACGAAGAGGGCCGCCTCAGGGCCGTCGAGGTACGGGCCGCGGACTTCTTCGGGCCCGGCGTGACCGACGGCGGGCACCTGGCGGCCCAGGTGGTGCCGCGGCTGCTGCGCGGCAAACCGGTCTCCGTGCTCGGGGACCCGGACGCCCCGCACAGCTGGAGCTACCTCCCCGACGTCGCCGCCGCGCTGGTCGAGGTCGCGGGCGAGGAACGGGCCTGGGGACGGGCCTGGCACGTCCCGACGGAACCGGCGCTGTCCGCCCGGCAGATGATCGACCGCCTCGCCGCCCGCGCCGGAAGGGGCCCCGTCGCGGTGCGCAGGCTGCCGCCGGTCGCGCTGGGCGTCGCCGGGCTCTTCTCCCCGCTGATCCGCGAACTCAAGGAGATCCGCTACCAGTTCGACCGCCCGTTCGTGATGGACGCACGCGCCTACGAAGCCGCCTTCGCCGTACGGGCCACCCCCGTGGACGAACAGGTCGACGCGACGGTGGACTGGTGGCGGGCGCGATCGACCACCGGCACCGCGTGACGGTCGGGCCGCGGAACGACCCCGTCCGACCGGGTCGCGGTCAGGCCGCGACGGCCTCCACGAGGGACGCGAAGGCGGGCGTGCGCAGGATCCGGGTGCGGCGCAGGCCGGCACGGGCGAAGAGGCCGTCCAACTCCTTCGGGCCGCGTCGTCTGCCGGTCACGAGCGTCATCATCGCCACGTCCAACGCCTCGCCCGGAGGCGGGGCGTTGCCGGGCACCGGCACGACGTCGACGACCAGCACCCTGCCGTCCGGTGCCAGCCCGCGCCGGCAGGCGGTCAGGACGCGCACCGCCGCGTCGTCGTCCCAGGCGTGCAGGACGCGCTGGAGCACGTAGACGTCGCCGCCGTCCGGCACGGCGGTGAACACGTCGCCGGGCTCGGCCCGCCAGCGCCCGGCGAGCCCCGGCTCGTCCAGCACGTGGTCCGCCAGCGCGGGCGCCCGGTCCAACAGCACGCCGGTCAGCCCCGGGTGGCGCCGCAGGACCTGCCGCAGCAACCCGCCCCGCCCACCGCCCACGTCGACCACGGTGCCCCGCTCGGGGAACGGGTACGCGCCGGCGACCAGGGCGTCCAGCGGCTCGGCGAACGCCGCCATGCCGGTGTCGAAGAGTTCCCGGGCGGTGGCGTCCTCCTTGAGGTACTCGAAGAACGGCGCGCCGACGACCTGGGGGAAGCCCGGTCTGCCGGTCCGTATGGTCGTGTCGAGGGCCGACGACGCGCGCACGAACAACGCGTCGGTCAGCAGCAGCACCGCGTCGCGCAGCGAGCCCGGCACCCCGGCGCGCAGGAACTGCGCGGCCGGTGTGAGGTGGAAGGCTCCGTTGGCGTCCTCGCGGAAGATCCCGCGCGAGGCGAGGTAGCGCAGGCACCGGCGCAGGAACGCGGCGTCCGTGCCGGTGAGTCGGGCGAGTTCGGCGGCGGTGCGGGGGCCGCCGGCCAGATGGTCGGCCAGGTGGTGGACGGCGGCCATCCGCAACGCCGCGGAGTACAGGTGCCCCAGCGACTGGTCGATCAGGTGCGCCGCACCCGCGTGCGCCGTGGCCTCGGTCAGATCGGGGTGGTCGGTGGGGTTCGGGGTGTTCACCGGCAGCCTCCGGGCAGATGGTCGGTGAGTCGGGCGGATGCCCCTCACTCGCTCGTGCCGCGCCCTGCCGCCCTCGCCACCGCCCCGTGCGCAACTCCCTCCCGGCCTGGCGGCCGAGGGCTTCCCGACCCGCCGGACCGGTTCGTCGCGGGAACGTGGGGTCAGTCGGCGGAGGTGTCCAGGAACGGCAGGACCGCCCCCGTCAGCAACGGGGATTCGAGAATGGCGCAGCGCGTTGCACCGGGCAAGACTGCCCACCGCACCAGGCGGGACGGGCCGGTCCGGCAACCGGGAGGGCGGGCCGCCACAACGCGCCCACCCCCGGCCCGGGACGGTGCCCCGTCAGCCGTCGAGCGCGCCGTCGAGCCCGCCCTCGACCCCGCCGTCCCGCAGGATCGCGTCGATGCGGGCGCGGTGCGCGGCTTCCCAGGCGTCGAGGCTCTCTTCGGCCTCCTTGGCCAGTTTGGTACGGGCGGCCCGGAGCACCTCCTCCTGCCGGTCCCGGGGCACGACGACGATGCCCTCCTCGTCCGCGACCACGACGTCCCCGGCGCGGACGTCCACCCCGCCGCACCGGACGTCGACGTTGTGCGGCCGCACGGCCGCCTTGCCGCCGGGAAACGGGACGACCCCGCGGGCGAACACCGGGAAGCCCATCGCGCGCACCTCGGCGAGGTCCCGGATCAGGCCGTCTGCGACGAAGGCCGCGATGCCCCGGCGTTGGGCCACGGCACAGACGTTGCCGCCGGCGAGCGCGTGGTCCAGGTCGCCGGACTCCACGACGATCACCGAACCCGGTGCCGCGCGGTGGATGGCCGCGTGCACCATGAGGTTGTCGCCGGACGGGCAGCGCACGGTGAACGCGGGGCCGGCGACCCGCGGCGTCGGGGACCACAGGGGCCGGATGCCGATGTCCATGACCTGCCCGCGGCCCAGGACGTCCGCGAGGGTGGTGGGCGGGATCTCCCGGAACCCGTCGGGGGCGGGGGAACCGGCGTGGTCGTTCATGCGCTGTCTCCGTTCGGTGCGGGCTGCGGCGCACGGTAACACCGGCCGCGGGGACGACCGGACGGCCGGGGCTGCGGTGGGCGGCACGGGCGGGCGTGCCGCCCACCGGCGCTCAGGCGTCGTAGGCCAGCAGCCCCATCATTCCGCTTTCGCCGTGGTAGGCGTTGTGGCAGTGGATCAGCCACCGGCCCGGGTTGTCGGCATCGAAGTCGCAGGTGACGGTCGAGCCCGGCAGGACGATGACGGTGTCTTTCCGGGGGCCGGCGGCGCCGAGTTGGTAGGTGTGCCCGTGCAGGTGCATCGGGTGCCACATGTCGGTGGTGTTGACGAACTGCAGGCGCACCCGTTGGCCGCCGCCGACGGTGAAGGGGTGGGCGTCCGCGGCGTTCATGGCGAACCGCCGGCCGTTGAGCGCCCAGTCGTACTTCGCCATCCCCCCGGTCAACGCGATGCGGTGCGTGACGTCCGGCCGACGGGACGCGAGGCGGACGCCCTCGACGGCCCGCAGGGCGCCGGCGACCGGGATCCGGCCGTTGAGCTCCGCGGGCCGGACGGCGGCGGACGGGGCACGGCCGGAACCGGTGCGCACCAGGGCCAGTCCGGCCGCCCCCTTGCCCTCGGCCAGAGCGACGAGCGGGAACACGCCGTCGCCCAACGTCACCAGCGCGTCGTACCGTTCGCCGGGGCCGATCAGCAGGGCGTCGGCCGGTTCGTGGGCGACGGGATAGCCGTCGGTGTGGGTGACGGTGAGGCGGTGGCCGCCGAGGGCGACGCGGAACGCGGTGTCCCCGCCGGCGTTGACGATCCGCAGCCGGAGCCTGCGGCCGGGCTTGCCCCGGTACGTGGCGGGCGCGGCCGGCACCCGGCCGTTGACGAGGTAGTACGGGTACCTCACGTCACCGGCGTCGCCGCCCAGCAGGGTGCTGGTCGCGCCCATCAGCATGAAGGGGTCGTCCGTGCCGGCCATCCCCGGCATCCCCGGCATGTCACCTGAGCTGCCCATGCCCTGCATGCCGCCCATCCCTCCCATTCCACCCATGCCACCCATCCCTCCGGTACCGCCGGGTGAGCCGTCCTTCCCGTCGTGCGGCGTGGCACCGTGGTCCGGGCCCATGCCCCGTTGCAGCGCGGCGAGCGCCTGGTCCGGAGTACCGGTGACGCCGTCGAGCCAGTCGTCGAGCACCACGACCCACTCGTCGTCGTACCCCAGCGGTTCGTGCGGGTCCTCGACGATCAGCGGGCCGTACAGGCCACGGTCCAACTGGACCCCGACGTGCGGATGGAACCAGTAGGTGCCGGGCGTCTCGGCGACGAACCGGTAGGTGAACGCCCCGCCGGCCGCCACCGCCCGCTGGGTGACGGGCGGGACGCCGTCCATGTCGTTGCGCAGGGCAAGGCCGTGCCAGTGGATCGAGGTGGGCTGCGGCAGGTGGTTGGCGAGCTCGGCGACGAGCGTGTCGCCCGCGGTGACCCGGAGTTCCCGGCCCGGCAGCCGACCGTCGAAGCTCCAGGTCCGGACGGTCTTCCCGGCGCCCAGATCGACGGCGCCGGCGGTCGCGGTCAGTTTGAACCGGCGTTCCCGACCGGAGTGGTGGCGCTTCTTCTCGGCGGCCGCCACGGCCGCCCCGGACGGGCTGACCAGCGTGGGGCCGGAGCCGCCTCGGGCCGCTGGGCCCGCGGCGTCCGCGGAACAGCCGGCGAGCAGGCCGGAGCCCGCCGCGCCCAGCCCCGCCAGCAGGACGGCGCGTCGATCGATGGTCTTCATGGAGTGGTGTCCTTCACGCAGGGGTGCCCGGCGCGCGGGCGCGCACCGTGGGGCGCGGCGCTCGTGCGCAGGGGAGGAAAAGGCCGGGGAGAAGTGCGGCTCGGCCTAAACGCGGAGGACGGAGAGGGTCGCCGGATCGGGTGGCGAGGGCCCGCCGACCGGGCGCGGTCCGGGTGTCGGGGGCGCCGCGGTGCGCGCCGTGCGGGCCGTGCCGAGCAGCGGCGGCGGCCCCACGACGTGCTCGGACCGCACGTCGTACGACGAACAGTGGGCGCCCGACGAACAGGGCGCGCCGTCGTCGTGGAGATGACCGGCACCGCCGGCGTGCGCGGCGCCGGTCATGCGGTGGCCGGACGGGGCGTGCACGGCCGGCGCGAGAGGGGACCGGGCGGGCGCGTGGGCGGCGACGGCGGCCGGCGCGAAGGCCGTCGCGGGGGCGGTCTCGGGCAGGTCGTGGTGGGCGATGACCGAGAGGACCAGCCAGAGGAGGGCGAGCAGCGCCGCGGGACGCCGGTGGCCGATCCTCGCGGTCGGCTGCCGGTGGTGTGTCCGCATGCTCACGCGTTCCTCCCCTCCGCCGCTCGGTCGACCGTCACTTCGCGCCATGCGCCACGTGTGCCGCTGCGGCCCGACCATACCCCCTGGGGCTATGAGGGCGAGTGGTCGGCCCCGACCGAGCGGGTCCGGTCGGGGCCCGGTGGGGCGAGCCCGTCCGGCGGCCCGGCTCGGACCCGCTCCGCAAGGATTCGGCCACTCTCCAGCGGTGCGGCGGCCGTTGCCCGGTGATCTGCCACGATGAGGCGGCCCGACCGCGATGTCCGTGCGGTGTCCGCGCGTTGTGAGAGGAGTGGCCCGGTGAGCACGACTTCCCTCAGCTCGGCAGTGATGACCCATCCGGTGCGCGAGCGACAGGCCGCGGCGCTCGCCGCCCGCCTGGGGCTCGGGGGACTGGCGCTGGATCCGGACCCGACCGGCCCGCCGTCCGCACTGCGTACCGCGCTGGTGGCGTGGGCGGCCCGGGCGGACGACGCCGGACACCACCTGGTCGTCCAGGACGACGTGGCCGCGCCGCCCGAGCTGGTGGAGCTGGTGGCCGGATCGGTGGCACGGTTCCCGGACGAGGCGTTGATCTTCTACACCAACTGGCACGCCCGCAACGGCGCCGCGGCCCGACTGGCGGCGTTGGCCGGTGCCGGCTGGGTGCGGGCGGTGCCGGAGGAGTTCGCGCCGACGCTGGCCATCTGCCTGCCGGTGCGCACCGCTGACGCGTTCCGGGCGTTCGCCGCGGGCACCGCCGAGCGCCACGACGACGAGGTGATGGCGACCTTCCTGCGGACCGAGGCCCGACCGGGACTGCTCGCGGTGCCGACCGTGGTCGAGCACATCGGGACGAGCAGCATCAACGGGCACGCCGCGCAGGGCATCCGGCTGGCGGTGTGCCCGGTGGGGGCGGCCGAGGCGCGTCCGCTGTTGGACCGCGGCTGGGTGCTGGAGGAGTGGGGCTGGCTGCCGTACATGCGCTACGGCGAGGGGTACGTGCGGCCCGTGGGACACGAGCACGACGCCGATCCGCGGCGGCACCTGCGCTGGACCGAGGCGCTGCCCACCACCGGCCTGACGGAAGGTCAGGTCCGGGACGTGGTGCGGCGGCACCGGGCCGAGGACGCCGCGGCGTCGGTGGGACGACTGTTCGGCCGGGGCTTCGCGGACGAACTGTGGATCCACTGCCTGTTGTTGGGGCGGCAGGCCGAGGACGCCGCGCGCCGGCACGCGGCATGCCGGGCGGCGGCGGGGCCGGTGGGCGAGGCCGCGGCCCGGGTCCGGGCGGCGGCGTTGTCCACGGTCGGGCCGGCCGGGCTGCCCCCCGAGCGCCGGCCGGAACTGACTCCGGAGCACACCGCGCTGATGGCGGCCTACGCGGAGGGCGCGGTGCGGTGCGGCGGTCGGCTGCTCGGGCCGGTGGAGGGGCAGCCCGCGCAGGTCCGGTAGGCCGGGTGCGCACCGCCTGGCGCGGCCGGGCTCCAGGGAGGGTCTCCGCGAGGCTCCGGAATCCGGACGGCGACGGTGGCGGCGGCGTCCAGGCACCGCCGTCACCACCGTTCTCGTCCTCGCACCCCGAGGGGAGGCGACCGGTCGGCCTTCAGGCGGCCGGTGCGGATCTCCCGGAGCCGCTGCGGTCGGCACCGTCGCGGACGTCGTGGGTGATCCACACGCAGGGCTCCCAGTAGGCGCCGCGGTCGCAGGAGCGGTCGATGTCGAGGGGGGCCAGGCCACCCGGGAAGACGTACCGGCCGTCGTCGGGGAAGGCCATCCCGGTCCACGCCTCCCATTCGGCGACGGTGCCGGTGATGCGGGAGGACTCCGCCACCGCAGCGGAGACGGTCCCGCCCTGGCGCACCTGGGTGCGGATCCAGGGGTCGAACGGGGCGCCGTCGGCCCGGGTCCAGGCCGCGTAGCGGTCGATGGGGACGAGCGGGTAGCGGTCCTTCCAGGTGGGGCGCACCGGGACGATCACGTGGGAGAGGCCGGCGGTGCGGGCCATCTCGGCCATGTGGCCCAGGAGCCGAGTGGAGTACCCCTTGCCCTGGTGGGCCGGGGCGATCTCGATGCCCAGGGCGCACAGGGCATCGGGCGCGGCCCCGGCGTCGTGGTCCTCGAACGCCGCCGCGATGGAGGCGTCGAGGCCGGTGCCGAGGCCCTCGGGAGTGCCGTCCCAGGTGCGGGGCAGGGTCCGACCGGCGCCGAGCACGGTGTCCGTCGCGGCGTCGTGGAGGAGGAACTGGTGGTCGGGGAAATCGCTGAACAGGCGGTCCCAGAAACCGGCGTTGATGTCGCCGTGCAGGTTGTATTCCGGGACCACGCCGGCGAATTCCCCGGTGAGGCGGTCCCACAATTCCGGACGCTCGGTGTGGTTCACGAACTGGAGGGTCATGCGGTGCGCTCCTGCGGATTTCCCGGCTTCTGGGCGGACCAGACGATGACCAGCGGGATGTCCTGCCAGGCGGCCCGAGCCGCGTCCGCGAAGGATTCCTCGTAACCCCCGGGGGCCAGCCGGCCGTTGAAGAGCGGTTCGTGGCATTCCCGAACGGTCAGCCCGGCGGCGTGGAACGCGTCGAGATAGCGGCCGGGCAGATGGACGTGGTTGCGGACGAAGGCCAGTTGGTCCGTTTCGTGGACGAATACGCACTGCCCCTGGAGGGAGACGACGAACGGGTGCAGGTCGGAGAGGACGATGCGGCCGCCGGGACGGAGTACCCGGGCGAATTCGGCGATCCCCGGCGTGAGGTCCGGAAGGTGCGTCATCGCCAGCGAGCAGACCACGAGGTCGACGCTCTCGTCGTCCACCGGGAGGCTTTCCATTCGGCCGTGCCGGAATTCCGCGCCGGGCACTTTGCGGCGGGCGTGCGCCAGCATTTCCGGTGACTGGTCGACGCCGATGGTGCGGTAGCCGCGGGCGGCCAGCGCGGCGGTCTGGCGACCCGTGCCGCAGGCCGCGTCCAGTGCGGTGCCCACCGGGCCGCGGTCCAGTAGCCGGTGCACCACCGGCTCCTCGACCTCGATGTACGAGCTGGGCAGCGAGTCGTAGCGGGTCGACCAGGAGGCGTAGCCGGCCGCCGCGTCCAGTTCGTCGACCGCCGCGCCGCCGTCCGGGAGCCGGCCGCCCTCGTCGTTGGCCAGTGCCTGGATCTCCGCCACCCGGGCTTTCAGGAAATCCTCGTCCGCGTCCATGGCATGACGGAGGAGTGCCAACCCCTCGATGCCCAGCGCGAGTTCGCGTACCCGGAATTCTCGGTTCATTTCCTGCTGCCTTTCTTGGCCGGAAGTTCCGTTGTCGGTGCCTCGTTCGCGCTCCTAGCATGACGCGCGTGATCGAGGGATATATGGAACGTGAGAGCGTGCCCGCCGGACGACGTCTCGAATTTCATGTGTCGACGGACGCGGAGGAATTCCGGGTCCGTTTCTACCGCCTGGGAAAGGAGTTGACCTTCCTGGCGGAAAGCGGACCGCATCCGGGGGTGCTGGCCGCCCCGCCGCCGCATCCGGACGGCGTCCCGGGGCACGCCTCGCCCGCCGTGGACTGGAATTGGCCGGCGTACCACCACGACCTGCCCGACGACTGGCCGTCGGGCCTCTACCTCGCGCATTTCATCGAGGGCCCGGAAGACCGGGCCCGACGGGTTCCGCTGCTCGACGACTCCGGGATCGAGGGTTTCGAGCGGGAGTTCTTCGTCGTCCGCCCGGCCCGTCCCGCGGCGAGCGGCGCCCGCATCCTCTACAAGAAGTCGACGTACACCCGGCACGCCTACAACCGCGGCGACCGGGCCGACGCGCAGCGGGCCGGCAGTCTCTACGACAATCCCGTCCACCAGCAAGCCGGTCCGGACGGGCCGCGCGGCCACCGGCTCAGCCTGCACCGGCCCGGCGGAGTCATCGACCTCGCCTACTGGGACGCGCCGTTCCTGGCCTGGCTGGAGCGCAGCGGCTACCACGTCGACTACTGCACCGACCTCGACCTGCACGAGGACCCCGAACTGCTCGCGCCCTACCGGCTGCTGCTCAGCGTCGGCCACGACGAGTACTGGAGCGCGGCGATGCGCGACCACGTCGCGGAGTTCGTCCGCGGCGGCGGCAACGTGGCGTTCCTCAGCGCCAACACCTGCTGGTGGCGGGTCCACCCGGTGGACGGGAACACCGCGTTCGTCTCCGACACCGACCACCACGTCGGCACGGAGTACCCGCACCTCCCGGCCACCGACCAGTGGTGGCCGGCCCCGCCGGACGGCGTCGGCGCACCCGAGAACGCACTGACCGGCGTCAGCTTCCGCAACGGCGGGATGTGGCCGGGCGACTGGCCCGGCGACCGGCCGCGCGCCGGCTACCTCGTGCAGCACGCCGACCACTGGGTGTACGAGGGCACCGGCCTGCGGGACGGCTCCGACGGCGGTCCTGCCGACGCCCTGGGCGCCGGGACGCCGCTGATCGGCTACGAGTGCGATGGCGCGGCCTTCGCCCGGGACGCCGACGGCGTGGCGCACGCCACCGGGGCGGACGGCACGCCCGAGTCCTTCCTCATCCTGGGGATCTACCTCCTCGATCCGGTGCACGACGACTTCCACCACCTGAAATGGGGGCACTGGAACTGCCCGGCGCGCGAGCCGGCGCTCACCAGCCCGCGCGCCGCCACCATGGGGCTCTACACCGACGGCGGCACGGTGTTCACGGCCGGCACCACCGACTGGCCGGTGGTCTGCGGCCGGGAACTCGACGCCGGCGTCGTCCGGGTGACCCGCAACGTGCTGGACCGGCTCGCCGCCCCGGGCCCGGTCACACCAGGGCGCTGAGCGCGGTCAACGAGGCGATGCGGGCGGCCCCGTCCGGGAGCGGCGGGGCCACCCCGGCCACCGCCCGGTCGGGGCGCCACAGGTGGACCGCCCGCATGCCCTGCGCGAGCGGCCCCGCGACGTCCACCTCCCACACGTCACCGACGAACAGGGCCTGTTCGGGCCGGAGCCCGCAGCGCTGCAACACCGTGCGGTAGATGAGCGGATGCGGTTTGCGGGCCCCGGCGCGGGCCGAGGTGACCGCGACGTCGACCAGGCCGGTCAGCCCCACGGCGTCGAGGGCGCGGTCCAGGTCCCAGTACCAGTTGGAGCAGACCGCCACCGTCAGGCCGCGGGCGCGCAGCCCGGCCAGCGCCGCCGGCACGTCGTCGAACGGCGCCAGGCGCATGTCCTTCATGGCCCGGTCGATCTCGACGGCCAGCGGACCGGCCTCCGCCACCGGCACGCCGCAGGCCAGCGCACGATGCCTCAACCTCTCCAACTCCCAGGCGTGGTAGGCCCGTTCGTTGGCGGAGTGCGCGGTGTGCGCCGCGCCGTCCGGTGGTCCGGCGGACCACTGGTCGCCCCACGCGTCGGCGGGCCCGATCAGGCCCCGGCGGAGGAAGAACGGCCGGTGACTGGGCGGCAGCGGTTCGACCAGCCGCACCAGCGTGCCGTAGAAGTCGAGGATCACGCCCCGGACGGCGGCCTGGCCGGGCGGTGGCGGTTCCGGCACCGGACTCAGAACCGGCCGTGGCGGCGCGGGAAGTAGTCCTCCATCGTCCCGTCCCGCTCGATGTCGAAGGTGGCGCAGTGCAGACCGCCGCCGAACGGGCCGACCGCTCGGAACGGCACCGGCACGATCTCGAAGCCGTAGCCGGAGAGCTGGTCGGCGAGCGCCACCTCCTTCTCCTCGATGCACAGGGTGTTCTGGTCGAGGTTGAGCATGTTCCCGGCCAGCCACGGGCTGCAGTACGACAGCTTGGGCGGGTGGTCCCAGCTGGCCGGCTGCACGGCCTCGACGATCTCCCAGTCGTTGAGCCGGAAGAACTCCATCAGCTCGGCGTCCGCCAGCCGTTCGCCGCAGTGCAGTACCAGGCCGGGGCGCAGTGGCACCCAGGTGGCGTCGATGTGCAGCGGGTGGGTGTTGGTGGAGGTCACCGCGTGCACCCGGTGGTCGGGGAAGTGGCGTTTGAGCCATTGGTGGCCGCTGCGGTTGGTGACGAACGACAGCTGGACGAAGAGGTCCTTGCCGAAGCGCGCGATGTCCGCCGCGTCGAACAGCGGCTCCTCCTCGGTCAGCACCAGGTCGTAGTCCCGCACCCGGGCCAACTGCACGTCGGTGGGCAGGGAGTTGTAGGTGTCCCAGAACCCCGGCTTGTACGTGGCGTCGGTCAGCCGCGGCTTGGGTGCCGCCTCCCAGCGCATCCGCGGGTCGGACCTGAACAGCTCCTGGAGCAGCGGCCGGTAGCAGAGGTACTCGAACCAGCGGCTGCGGTACGACATGGTGGCTTCGAGGATCTCGTTGCCGACGGTCAGCAGCAGATCGCGCGGCGGCATGCAGCCGGACATGGTCTCCTGCGTCCAGTCCGGGGTGTTGACCTGCTGGTTGAAGTCGACCGGGGTGGGGCGGTCGACGCGGATGCCGCGACGGCTCAACATCGCTGCGAAGTCGTCGAGTTGCTGGTTGGCCTCGGCGGTCATCTCGGCCGGCATCGGACCGTAGGTGCCGAGCGGGAACCCGTCGTCGGGGAAGTCCCGTCGGACCGCCGGTTCCGGAGCCTGCACCACCGCGTTGTCGGCGCGTCCGACGACGACGTGCCGCAGGGGATCCCAGCCGTTCCAGGCGTTCACCTGCACGGGGCGGTTGGCCGGATCTGCGGCCGTCGTGCCGTAGTCAGTCACGTGCAAACCCTTCGATAGGGGACGTGGGAGACACCCGAGCAAAACTGAGGCAGCGGAGGTGGCGCCGTCAAGAGCCGATCATTCGGGCAGCGTTCCTTTTGCGTCAAAGCCACGATGGCTTTGCCACGGCTAACGCAAGATCGGCATATGGCCCGGCCTGCCCGACGGTCGAACGCGGAATATTTCGAAGCTCAGTTCCGACCGCCGATTTTTCTGGCCGGAAAGAATCCCCGAGGTGCGAGACCGGACCCCCGGGGTAGATACAGCCGGTTCCGACAACCCGACGGAGGAGATCATGGCCGTACGTATCTCCCGTTTGGCGGCGGGCCTGGCGGCAATGGCCGTGCTGGGCACGGTGGCCGGCTGTGGCGGCGGAAAGCCGGTCGCCGCCGCGGACCGGACCGGCGAGCTCACGGTCTGGCTGACCGTGGACGCCCAGGAGAGCTGGCCGGATCTGGTGGCCGCGGTGAACGCCCGCTTCCGGAAGACCTATCCCAAGATCAAGGTCACCGTGCAGTACCAGCAGTGGACCACCAAGAACCAGAAGATCGACGCGGCGCTCGCCGGGCGGAATGTCCCCGACGTGGTGGAAATGGGCAACAGCGAAACCACCAACTACGTTGTCAACGGCGCCTTCACGACCGTCGATCCGGCGAAATTCGATCACTCCGCGGAATGGCTCCCGGCGCTCCGCGACGCCTGCCGCGACAACGGCAAGACCTACTGCGTCCCCTATTACGTCGGCGCCCGGGTGGGCATCTACCGCACCGATCTGCTCGCCCAGGTCGGGGTGGACCGGGCCCCGCGCACGTTTCCCGAACTCCGCGCCGACCTGGACAAACTCAAGGCGAAGTTCGGCGCCGCCGACAAGAATTTCTCCGCCTTCTACATGCCCGGCCGCTATTGGTACGCGGCGATGGCCTTCGTCAAGGACGCCGGCGGCGAGATCGCGGTGCGCGAGAACGGCCGCTGGCACGGGGCGCTGTCCTCCGCCCGCTCCGTGGCCGGGCTCACCGCCTGGAAGGACCTCCTCGACGCCTATTACACGGGCGACCGCTCCAAGGACAACGGCGACGAACCGGCCGTCGTCGGCCAGGGCAAGGTCGGCATGTTCTACGGCAACACCTGGGAGGCCAAGGCCGCCACCGACAGCAGGTCGGGCGGTGACCCGGCGCTGCGCGGGAAGTTCGCCACGTTCGCCTTCCCCGGCCCCTCCGGCAAGCTGCTGCCCCCGTTCCTGGGCGGCTCCACTCTGGCCATCCCCGCGAAGTCCGGCAACCAGGACCTGGCCCAGGACTGGATCCGGCTGTTCACCGACCGCACGTCACAACGCCGCCTGATAGCCGCCGACACCCTGCCCAACAACACCGCCCAGCTCAAGGAGGTGGCCGCCGGCGGAGTCAACGGCCCCGCCGCACAGGCCGCCGAACGCGGCTGGGTGACCCCGCTCGCCCCCGGCTGGGGCGCCGTCGAGAAGTCCAACGTCCTCCAGGAGATGCTCCAGGACATCGCGACCGGCAAACAATCGGTGGCGGACGCCACACGGGCCGCGGACCGCCACATCGACGCCGTGATCAACGAGCACTGACGGCGGTGGGAACCGTGGACCTGCCGGGGCCGCCGCGCGCCGCCCCGCCGCCGCACCGGCCGCGGACGGCCCGGGCGAGCCGCCCGCGGCGCACCCTGCGCCGGCGGCTGCTGCCGTACCTGCTGATCGCCCCGACCGTCCTCGCCCTCGCCGCGGTCCTCGGCTACCCGCTCGTCGACCTGGTGGTGCTGTCCTTCCAGCACATGACCCGGCGCGAGCTGTTCTCCGGGGCCCCGCCGCCCTACGCCGGGCTCGCCAACTACCGGTCGATCCTCACCGACGGCTTCTTCTGGACCGTCGTCGGCCGCACCGCCCTGTTCACCGTCGCCTGCGTCGTGGCCACCATGGTGCTGTCGCTCCTGGTGGCGCTGTTGATGCGTCGGGTCGCGCCGTGGGTGCGGACGGTCATGACCGGTGTCCTGGTCGCCGTCTGGGCCATGCCGGTGATGGTCGCCGCGTCCATCTTCCGCTGGCTCACGGACGCCGACTACGGCGTCGTCAACTGGCTCCTCGGCCTGCTGCCGGGCCTCGACCTCAGCAAGCACAACTGGTTCGAGGACCCCTGGCAGGGCTTCGCCGTCATCACCGGCGTCGTGGTCTGGGGCGCCGTCCCGTTCGCCGCGCTGACCCTCCAGGCCGCGCTCAGCCAGGTCCCCGCCGAGTTGGAGGAGGCGGCGCTGGTCGACGGCGCCCGCCCCGGCCAACTGTTCCGGCACGTCACCTGGCCGGTGATCAAACCGTCCGCCGTCCTCGTCACCTCACTCAGCGCCATCTGGGACTTCGGGGTCTTCAACCAGATCTGGCTGATGCGCGGCGGCCAGCCGGAGAAGGAGTACTACCTGCTCGGCGTCTACTCGTTCATCGAGTCCTTCGCCGTCAACCGCTACAGCGTCGGCGCGGCCATCGCCGTCGTCACCGTCCTGATGCTGCTGGCCGGCGCGGTCGTCTACGTCCGGCAGCTCGTCCACCTGGGAGCGGCCGAGTGACCACAGCCCCCGACACCGGACCCGCACCCGGCCGCCGGCGCCGGCGACGCGCCACGGCGAACGCCCTCGGGCTGGTCTTCAGCGCGCTGATGGCCTTCCCGCTGTACTGGATGCTGCTCACCGCCTTCCGCCCCGCCACCGAGATCCACGCCGACCCGCCGCACTTCTGGCCCGACCACCTGACGCTGGAACACTTCCGCCGCGCCGCGGACACCCCGACGTTCTGGGCCAACGTCCGCTCCAGCGTGCTGATCGGCGTCGGCACCGTGCTGGTCTCCCTGCTGATCGGCACCCTCGCGGCCTTCGCCCTCGCCCGCTTCTCGTTCGCCGGCCGCAAGGCCCTCGTCCTGGTCATCCTCGGCGTCCAGATGGTCCCGCTGGCCGGCCTGATCATCCCGATCTACCTGCTGCTCAGCGACGCCGGACTGACCGACAGCCTGACCGGCGTGATCCTCACCTACCTCGTCTTCATGCTGCCGTTCACGGTCTGGCTGCTGCGCGGCTTCATCGCCGGCGTCCCGGTGGAGCTGGAGGAGGCCGCGATGACCGACGGCTGCACCCGCCTCGGCGCGTTCCGCCGGGTCGTCCTGCCGCTGCTGGCCCCGGGCCTGGTGGCGACCTCCATCTACGCACTGGTCCAGGCGTGGAACGAGTACGTGCTGGCCTACGTGCTGCTGTCCAGCAACGACAAGCAGACCCTCAGCATCTGGCTGCTGTCCTTCCAGACCAGCTTCGGCACCGACTACGGCGGTCTGATGGCCGGCGCCACCCTCACCGCCCTGCCCGTCGCGGTCTTCTTCGCCCTCGTCCAGCGGCGGATCGGCGCCGGCCTGACCGCCGGCGCGGTCAAGGGGTGAGCCGTCGAAGACCGGCCGACCGCCCCGCGACGGCCGCCCGCCGCTGAGCCGGGCGACCGCAGCGGTCACCCGCCCCGACCACCACCCCATCGGGCCCGCCGCCCCAGCGCCCCGCGGCACGCGCACGGCCGGTGGCCCGACGCTCCACCGGTGTACGCAACCTCCGACCTGCAGGAGAACACGTGACGTTCGACCGTCTCGACCTGGTGTCCAAGCTGTACCAGCCGTCCGGCTGGCCCCGGATCCTCGAAGCGGCCACCGGGACCCGCTCCAGCGGCCCCTTGGTCGTGGACCTGGACCCGACGACCTTCTGCGACCTGGCCTGCCCCGAATGCATCAGCGGCAAGCTGCTCAACCAGGGGCGCTTCACCCCTGAGCGGCTCGCCGAACTCGCCGGTGAACTGGTCGAGATGGAGGTCCGGGGGGTGGTCCTGATAGGCGGCGGCGAGCCACTCGCCCACCGGGGCACCCGCCAGGTCCTCCGCGTCCTCGGCGAGGCCGGCATCGCCATCGGCGTCGTCACCAACGGCACCCTGATCCGACAGAACCTCACCGAACTCGCCGCCTACGCCTCCTGGGTGCGGGTCTCCGTGGACGCCGGCACCAGCGAGACCTACCGGCGCTTCCGCCCCGACCGCAAGGGCCGCAGCGTCTTCGACAAGGTCATCGGCAACATGCGGCTGCTGGCCGAGGCCAAGCGCGGTGCCCTGGGCTACTCGTTCCTGGTCATGACCCGGCAGGAGCCCGACGGCACCGTCGTCACCAACCACCACGAGGTGCTCCAGGCCGCCGAACTCGCCCACGACATCGGCTGCGACTACTTCGAGACCAAGGCCATGTTCGACGACGGACACCACGTCATCCAGGTGCCCGACGAGATCCTCACCTCCGTGGACGAGCAGCTCGACAAGGCCGCGGTCCTCGCCGGCGACGGCTTCGAGGTCGTCAACTCCTCGACGCTGACCTCCCTGCGCAACCGGGTCGGGCCGGTGCAGGAGAAGGACTACCACCGCTGCCGCGTCGCCGAACTGCGCACCCTGGTCACCCCGTCCGGGGTGTACGTCTGCTCCTACCACCGGGGGAACGCCGGCGCCCGGATCGGCGACGCGGTGACCGAGAGCCTCCCGGAGATCTGGCGCACCTCGGACCGCGGCATCGTCGACCCGAGCCGGGACTGCCGCTTCCACTGCGCCCGCCACCGCTCCAACCTCGAACTCGAACAGATCGGGATCGGAACGACGGCGGGCACCCTGGCCGCACCGGAACCCGGCACGGACTACGACCCGTTCATCTAGGGACGGGGCCCGGCACCCCCGCCCAGGGGGCCGGTGCCGCGGCGATCTCCGGCGCGAGGCCCGCCGCGGCCCGGGCCGGGATCACCCGGGCCCGCGGATGCGCCGGGCCGAGCGCCCGCCGCAGCCGCGCCACCACCTCGGCCTGCTCGGCGGCCGGACAGACCCCGACCAGTGCGCCCCCGCCGCCGGCCCCGCTGAGCTTCAGCGGGAGCCCGGCGGAGCGCCGCGCCACCGTCCGCAGCTCCTCCAACAGCGGCGTGGACATGCCCTGGAGGTCCCGCATCGCACCGTGCGCCCGGTCCATCGCCGCACCCAGTACGGACAGTTCGCGGGACCGGACGGCGTCCCACACCTCGGCCGAGGCGGCGTCGGTGCGCTCCCGGTACTCGGCGAGCCGGGCGTCCCCGGCGGCGAGTTGGGCGCGCACCGAGCGGATGTGGTCGCTGGTGTCCTTCCGGGTCGCCGAGTCCAGCACCACCACCGCCCACTCGTCGGGGAAGTCGCTGCGGTGCACGATCTCCGGGAGGCCGGTGGTCCGCCCGTCGAGCAGCAGCAGGCCGCCCGCGATGACCGCGAGGTGGTCCATGCCGCCGCCGTTGAAGACGGCGAACTCGAACTCGTACGCCCACTGGGCCAGCGTCCGCACCGGGACCGGTCGGCCGCCGCACCCGGGCGCCGCCGCGGCCTCGGTGAACGCCCGGAACAGCGCCACGATCAGCGCGGTCGACGACGACAGGCCGCTGGCCGCCGGCGCGTCGCTGCGCGCGGTCACGGCCGGCGGCCGGACGCCGAGGCCGGGCAGCCGCCGGCGCAGGAACGCCCACACCTCGTCCGCCCAGGCCCCGGCGCCATCGTCCGTCACCGCACCGGTCGGCGGCCGGGCCGCGGGCGGCCGCACGGTGACGGACGTGGTCAGATCCAGCGCGAGGCTGACCGACCTGCCGCCCAGCCAGTCCAGGTCCTCCCCGGAGAGGCACGCCCGGCACGGCACCACCGCGCGCCCCGCCGCCGGGGCGGCACCGCCCTCCGCCGCCCCCTCGTCCGCTCCGGACACCGTCGTCGGTCGGTTCATCGGGCCTGGAACCTTCCGGTCGAGCCGAACTCCCGGAACATCTCCAGGACCACGGCGGTGGGCGGGTGCAGCGGCCGCGGCGGATCCGAGAGCGCCCGGAACTGCGCCCGGGTCACCTCGTCCGCGCCGGGGGAGAGCTCCCCGGACCACCGGCGGGCCACGAAGCACAGCGCGAAGCAGTGCGTGACGTCCCCGTTGGGGTAGGTCAGGGTGTGGACCGCGGGATCGGACAACGAGCCGAACGCCTCCAGGTCGCCCCGCTCGACGTGCAGCCCGGTCTCCTCCGCCAGCTCCCGGCGGGCCGTTTCGACGAAGTCGCCGCCCTCCTCGCAGGCCCCGGCCGGCAGCTCCCACACGCCGTTGTCCGCGCGCTGCTGGAACAGCCCCCGGCCGGCCGCGTCCAACAGCAGGACCTGGGCACCGGGCACGAGGAGCGGCCGACTGCCCACCTTCTGCCGCAACTCCCAGAGGTACGAGCCGACATAACTCACCTGGACGTCACCTTCCATGCCGTTCTGTCCCGTTACGTGCTGGCAGGTTGTCATGCGCCGGGCTCTGCCGCCAGCCACCCCGGCACCGCGTGCGGGGTGGCGGACAGCCAGCGCACGTACCGCTCGACGCCCGCCCGGACGTCGATCCGCGGGGCCCAGCGCAGCAGTTCACGGCACTGCTCGGTGGCCGCGTAACCACCCAGCGGGTCGCCCTCCGGCAGGGGAGTGGTGACGAAGCGCGACTGCGGGAAGTGCGGGGCGATCAGTTCGGCGACCTCGCGCACCGACGTCGGTACGCCGGTGCCGACGTTGACGGTCGCCCCGGCCATCCCGTCCTCCACCAGGGCGAGCGCGGTGGCCGCGGCCACGTCCTCGACGTGCACCAGGTCCCGCACCTGGACCCCGCCCCCGTTCAGCCGCATCGGACGGCCCAACCGGGCCTGCATGGACAGCCAGGCCACCATCCACGAGTGGCTGCCGGGCTTGGGGACCTGTGGATCGCCGTAGACCGAGAAGTACCGCAGCACCGCGTACTCCGGGGTCTGGGGTCCGTTCAGCATCAGCCGGGTCTGGTGCTCGGCCCAGAGCTTGGAGTTGGCGTACACCGACACCGGGAGCAGCCGCTGGTCCTCCTGGAAGACCTGCGGCCCCCGTATGGCGGGGTCGCCGTTCCCGTACACCGCGGCCGAGGACACCAGCACCAGCCGGCGCACGTCGGAGGCCGCGACCTCCTCCAGCACCACCTGCGTGCCCTCGACGTTCGCCCGGAAGGCGATGTCCGGCCGGCGCGTGCACGCCGCCACGTCGGCGTACGCCGCGGCGTGCACCACGTAGTCGGCGCCGGTCAGCACGCGGCGTACGGCTTCGCGGTCGCAGATGTCACCGACCACCACGTCGGCGCCGAGCCGGTCGACGCCGAACAGCGTGGAGTGCACCGCGTCCGGATAGGCGTCCAGCCGGTCCAGCACCGTCACTTCCGCGTCCACCCGCCGCAACAGCCGGGCCAGCCGACTGCCGACCAGGCCGGCGCCGCCGGTCACCACCACCCGGGAATCCCGGAGTTTCTCCAGTCGGGCCTCCACCGATTCCTCGAAGACACCGTGTGCCGGACTCCCCGTTCCGACACCGTCATTACCGTTCGCATTGCCGTGCGGTGCGACGTTCTGCTTTCCGTTCACCGTTCCGGGCATGGGTCCCTCTCTTCCCGCATAACGGAGCACGAGCCGGCCCGGCGTGGGCCAGCGGTCAGCATGTCCGGCGCCGATTCCGGTGGCCAGAGCGCCATTTCGGCAGTCTTGCGGCGCGCATCCGGACCGCCGTACTGTCCGGATTCACCTGTGTCGGATCGACCGGCACGGCACAAAAGCCCGGCGGGCCGGAAAAGCGGAGAACCGGAGGAATTGATGACGCCTTATCGGCTGAGCGGAGCCGTGATGACCCACCCCAAACGCCGTGCCGCGGCGGAACGGCTGGCGCGGTCCGCGCCACCGGGAGCGCTGCACGTCGTCATGGATCCCGACCCGGCCGGCAAACCGTCCGTATTGCGGACCGCACTGTGCGCCTGGGAGGCAATCGAGGACGGCGCGACCCATCAACTCGTCGTCCAGGACGACATGATCCTTTCCGATACGTTCTTCGAACGCGCCCGGCTGGCGATTGCCGAGATGCCGCACGCCGCACTCGCGCTTTTCGCGCTCTGGGACTCCCGGAACGGCGCCGCAGTGCGATTCGGTGCGCTGGCCGGGGCCCGGTGGGTGGGCGCCGTCAACGAGTACTTTCCGTGCGTCGCCATCATTCTTCCCAGGGAAGTCGCCGCCGGATTTGCGGCTTTCGGTCGACGCCATCTTGACAGTTGGCCCGACGACATCCTGATGAACCGCTACTTACGCGCGAACGGAATCCCGGCATATGTTTCGGTCCCCAGCCTCGCCGAGCACGAGGACCACGGCAGCATCTCCGGCAATGCGTTCCGCGGCCCGCGCCGTTCGGTCTGCTTCGTACCCCGGGACGTTCCCGGACACGAAGGTGCGCGCCTGACCGACCTGCGGGTGCTGCCCTTCTTCAAGCAGGGCGTGGCGCAGTGCGCGGTGCGCCTCGACGAGCCCACCGACGGGGCGGCCCCGCGCCCGGCTCGGGACGCCGGCCGCTGGCTGCACCTCGACTGCGAGCAATATCTGGAGGGGGTGGGCGTCCGCCTGGGAAGGCGGCAATCGGCCATCGTGCGAATGGCCGAAGTCACCACCCCCGAGGCGGCCGAGGGGGCCTGGCTGACCGCCTTCACGATGGGCCTCGTCCAGCGGCGGGACGGACTCCGCTGCGATCCGGTGGCCCCTGGTCCCGACGACCCGGCCGGCCCGGGCCCTCAGGGCGACGCGGTTCCGGACGCGGCGACGGACGACGTCGCCCCTGATCCGGCGGTGCTCGCCGAAGCCCTCGCGACCGTGGGCCCCGGCGGGATCAGTTACGCGCAGTCGGAGGACCGGATCGCCGCGCAGCGGGAGGAGCTGACCCGGATCACCCTGGCCGGCCTGGCCGCCGGCCACGAGGCGGGCGAACGCGCCCGACGGGCCCGCCGCGCCCTCCGCAACACGCCGCCCGTACCGCACCGCGGTGACCGTCCCGCGGCCGAACCTCGCCGGCCCGCACCCCGTTCGACCGCGCCCGAACGGCCTGCCCCGCACCGGCCCGCAGCCGACCGCACGGCTTCCGGCCGGGCCCGAGCCGAGCGTGGCGAGCCCCCGCGCGTCGACGTGCTCGGCGCCGGCACCCCGCTAGGCGAACACCTCGTCCGCGGGCTGGCCGACGCCGGCCACCTCGTCACCACCCTGGCCCCTCGCCCGTCCGGCCGTCCCGCCCACGCACTGCTGGACCTGACGGGCCTGACCCGCCCGCACGCCGAGCCCCCGGCCCGCGGCGCCGCCCCCGTCCTCACCCTCCAACTCCCCACCCGCGCCACTGCGTTGACCCTGCACATCGGCGACCTCTACGGCCCCGGCTGCCCCCACGACTCCCGCATCGGCCGCCTGGTCTGGGACGCCCTGCGCAGCCAGCCCCTGACCCTCGACGACCCCGCCGGGACGCTGCGCCCCTTGCACACCCGTGACCTGGTCGGGGCCCTGTCGGCGCTGCTGCGTACCGCACCTGCGGAGCCCGTGCTCTCTCTGGCGGGCGCCGTGGTGACCACCTCCGAGCTGGCCGAGGTGGTGCGCACGGCCGTCCGTCCCGTCCCCCTCGTCCCCTCCGGGTCGGCCTCGCGTCCCGCTCCCGAGGGCTCCGCCTGGCCCCCGCCCCCGCCCGGCTGGAAGCCGCTCACGGAACTTCCCTACGGGCTCCACACCCACGCCCAGTGGCTCGCCTACGAAGGCATCCACTTCGTCCTGGAGGTGTGAACTCCGTTACGGCTGCCGCCCGTTCCACTCCCCGGCGGGGTGGGGCGGGCGGCTGCCCCGCCCCGCGCCACCCGGACCGCCCCGACTCCACCGTGCGTCCGACCGGAAGGTGGTGGGGATCGCTCCCCACCACCGTCGTCAGACCGCCGCGCGGACCGGCTGCCGCACCGCCATCGCGTTCAGCCGGATCGCGCACTGCGCGACGTCGTCCATCGTCAGTGCACCGGCCGGGTCGGCGCCCAGCGCGATCGTCACGTTCACGCAGAAGGCGAGGGCGTACACGTGCCCCTCGGTCTCCTCGTCCTGGAGCGCGAACAGCAGGTTGTAGTAGTAGCTGGTGGCGTCGGGCGAGTCGCCGTAGAACGACAGGTGGGTCCCCTCCTGGCGGCCCAGGCCGATGAACACGTCGGTGAGCGCGGCCTCGGCGCGCTCCCAGAAGGCGGGGTTGCCGAACGGCTCGTTGAGCGCCTGACGGACGGCCTCCCTGAGGGACATCACCATGACGCCGACGGGCGCGGTCTCCTGGAGTCCCCAGCCCCGCACGATCTTCACGGTGGAAGCCTCGGGGAGGGCACCCGCGGCCCGGCTGATCTCCCCGAAGTCGAAGTCCACGGTCGCCGGCGCGATCGCGTACTGGAACGTGTCGGCGATGGCCTGCGCCTGCTCCAGGACGGCGGGGCTCACCTCGAAGACGGTCTTGAACGTCGTCTTCTCGGCGGTGGGTCGGTCGGACATGACTGCTCCTCACATGCGAAAGATCGCGTCGCGCCGAGCGGCAAGTATGCCGCTGTCCCGGTCCGCGCCCGTCACCGCCCTCACCGTTGGGCCGTCACACCGCCCGGGTCGCCCCGTCCTCCCGGCGCACCAGAACCGTCGGAGCCGCCCGGAAGGGAGGCAGCCGCCGAGCCGTCCGACCCACCCGATTCACCCGTGCCACCGGAAGCGTCAGCATTGGCCGCACCGCCGGTACCCCGCCACAACTTCGGTGTTGCCGCCCCCACCAGCACCACCGCCACCACGCACAACACCCCACCGCTCACCAGCGCCGTCACCCCCGACGTCGCATCCGCCACCACCCCGCCCCGCAGGTTGCCGAGGTCCGGGCCGGCCTGCCCGACGATCTGTTCCGCGGCGCCGACCCGACCCAACAGCTCGTGCGGGGTGTGCGTCTGGACGACGGTGCTCCGGGAGACCACCGAAACCGTGTCCGCCGCGCCCGCCAGCACCAAACAGGCCAGCCCCCACCACCGGCCGGGCGCCAGACCGAAGAGAGTGAGCGCCAGCCCCCAGGTCGCCGACCCGCCGAGCACCACCAGTCCGGGGCGGGGCAGCCGGGTGAACGTCCCGGAGAAGAGCGAAGCGACGAGCCCACCGACCGCGATCGCGGACAGGAACAGCCCGAGCGTGCGTGGATCGTCCCCGAACCGTTCGGCGTTGATCAGCGGGAACAGGCTGATCGGCATCGACAGCACGGTGGTCGCCAGATCCGTCAACAACGCCCCGCGGACGAGGGGCGTGCGCACCAGGAAGTCCACTCCGTCCCGGACGCCCCGCAGCCCGGAACGGGCCGCCGCCGCACCCGGCACGGTGATCGACGGCAGCTGGCACGCCCCGTACAGCGTCCCGGCGAAGCTCACCGCGTCGATCGCGTAGCAGGCACCGACCCCCAGCCACCCCAGTACGAGCCCGGCCAGCGCCGGCCCGGCCAACAGCGCGCCCTGGAAGGAGATCCGCCGCAGCGCCAGCCCGGCCGCCAGGTGTTCCGGCGGGAGCAACGCCGGCACGAACGTCTTCGCGGCCGGCCCGCCACCCGCCACGAAGCAGGACTGCACCGCCACCAGGAGCACCACGCCGACCACCGGCACGCCGCCGACGAACGCCTGCACCGCGAGAACCACCGAGGAGGCGGCCTGTCCGGCCGTCATCGCCACGTAGAACGTCCGCCGGTCCACCCGGTCGACGACCGCGCCCGCGAACAGCCCGAGGACGATGAGCGGCACCGCCTGGGCCAGCGCCACCGCACCGGTCCAGGTGGTGCTGTGCGTCGACTGCCAGACCTGGAACATCACGGCGACCACCGTCATCTGCCCGCCGAACCCGGACAGCGTCTGCCCGGCCCACAACCGCCGGAACGCCCGCGACGAGCGCAGCGGCGCGAGGTCGACCAGCGCGCGCCTCATTCCCACGCGGGGTCCTCGGCGAGCTTCGCGACGATCCGGTCGTGGAGGCTCCTGCGGTCCAACGCCCGCTCGATGTCGACGACGACCCGGCTGAGCGGATACGGCACCTCGGCCTCGATCTCCGCGAGCGCGGCCTCGGTGGCCCGCCACTCCGCCGCCAGCCGCCCGATGACCTTCCGGCTCTTTGCCGTCAGCGTCACCCGCCTGCTCCGCGCGTCAGCGCCCGGCACGGTCCGGACCCAACCGGCCGTCCGCATGGCGGCCACCTTCTGGCTCAGCGCCGAGGGGGTGAGACCGACCGACGTCGCCAACGTGCCGATCGTCATCGGCCCGCAGGCGTCGAGCCGCAGCAACTCCCGTACGAAGCTCGGCTTCAGGCCCTCGATCCGCCGCTCCGCGTAGACCCGCGCGATCTCCGCGTCCATGGCCTCCTGGAGCTCCCGCAACGGTCGCCACAGGCTCTCCCGACTGGGATCGTCCGCCCCGCCGCCGCGGGGGTCCGTCTTCTCCTCCGTCATCCGCCGACCGTAACAGCAGTTGCGTAAGCACTTACATAAGTGCTTACGCAAAACCTTCGGCGTCCCACCACGGCCCGAGCAGGCCCCCCGAACAGCCCCTACTCCAGGGGGCGTTCAGGAGTGGCGCAGCGTTTCGGTGGCGACCTCCAGGAAGTCGCGGAGCAGCCTCTCGCGCCGGTCGGCGGCGACGGCCAGGCAGGTCTCCTGGGCCGGGGCGTCCGTGACGGGGAGGTACACGAGGTCGGGGCGGGAGTAGGACCGCGCGACGCCCAGCGGAATGAGGGCGATGTTGCGTCCGGCGGCGATGAGCTCGAACTTCTCCTCCAGCGTCAGGGTCCGCCGCTTCGAGGTGTCGAGCATCCGCTCGCCTTCGAGGTCCGCCAAGGTGAGTTCCTGACGGCACGCCAGCGGATGCGCCGCGGGGATGCAGGCGACCCGGGGTTCGTGGCCGATGGGGACGACGCGCAGACCCGTCTCGTCGAACGGCCGCCGCAGATAGCCGACTTGGGCGCGACTGTCGCGCAGCGGCCGGTCCTGCTCCCACCAGCGTGCCGGGATGACGTCGATCTCGACGTCCGCGTGGCGCGAGGCGAACGCCCGGATCGCGTCCGACACGTGCAGTCCCGGCGAGAAGGCGACCGCGAGGCGCTGGACGCCCTGCTCGACGTCGTGGACGCGCCGGACCGCCGCGGCGATCGAGGGGAGGAGTTGCTGCGCCTCCTCGTAGAGCTGCTTGCCGGCGGTGGTCAGCTCCACGCTGCGGGTGGTCCGCAGGAGCAGCGTGCACCCCAACTCCTGCTCCAGGGACTTGATTTGACGGCTGAGCACCGGCTGGGCGATGTAGAGCTGTTCCGCCGCCCGGCCGAAGTGCCGGTGCTCGGCCACCGAGGCGAAGTAGCGGAGTTTGCGGAGATCGAGATCCATACCCCGAAGGTATCAATTGTCGGGAAGGGTATTGGACGCGACGGATCGCCGCCCCGAGACTCGAAGCATGATCGTCATCACCACTCCCACCGGCCAGATCGGTGGCCGGCTCCTGGAGATCCTCCTCGCCGAAACCCGCACGCGCGGCGAACGGTTGCGCGTCATCGTGCGCGACCCCGGAAAGCTCCCCGACGCGGTCCGCGCCCACGTCGACGTCGTCACCGGCTCGCACGACGAGCCCGAGGTCGTCGACCGGGCGTTCGCCGGCGCGGACGCCGTCTTCTGGCTGGCGCCGTCACACGGCCGGGCACCAAGCCTGGACGCCCTGTACTCCGGGTTCACCCAGGTCGCCGCGAAGGCGTTCACCACCCACGGGGTCGGGCACGTCGTCGGCGTCTCGGCGCTCGGCCGCGGCACCCCCGTCGCCGACCGCGCCGGGCACGTCACGGCGTCGCTGGCCATGGACGACCTCATCGCCTCCACGGGCGTGGCCTACCGCGCCCTCGCCAACCCGACCTTCTTCGACAACCTGCTGTGGCAGGTGGCCTCGATCCGCGACCGCGGCGTGTTCACCGAGACCGTCGCCGCCGACCGCTCCGCACCGCGGGCCGCCACCCGCGACATCGCCGCGGCCGCCGCCGCCCTGCTGCTCGACCGCTCCTGGATGGGGACGGGCGAGGTTCCGGTGCTGGGCCCCGAGGACCTCGCGCCGAACGACCTGGCGGAGATCATGTCCGACGTGCTCGGCCGCCCGATCCGCTACGAACGGCAACCCCTCGACGCGTTCCGCACCGAACTCGCCGGCCGCGGCATGCCGGCCCCCCTTGTGGACGGCTACGTCGACATGATGCGGGCCAAGGACGACGGCCTCGACGACGGGGTGCGGCGCACCGCGGCCACCGCGAGCCCGACGACCTTCCGCGAGTGGTGCGAGCGGGTCCTCAAGCCGGCGGTGCAGGCATGAGCGCCGGGACCGCCCTCATCGTCGGCGCCTCCCGAACCCTCGGGCTCGGCCTGGCCGCCGAGTACGCACGCCGCGGTTGGGACGTCATCGGGACGGTCCGGGGCGAGGGGCGCACCGGCCTGCACGACCTGGCCGACGCCTCCGACGGGCGCGTCACCGTCGAATCGCTCGACATGACGGAGCCGGACCAGATCGCCGCGCTGCGCGAACGCCTCGCCGGACGCACCCTCGACCTGCTCTTCGTCAACGCCGGCATCACGCGCGGCGACCTCCCCGTCGGCGAGGTCCCGACGGAGATGTTCGTCGACGTCATGGTCACCAACGCGCTCAGCCCGATGCGCGTGGTGGAGTCGCTGCGCTCGCTGGTGGTGCCGACCGGGACCATCGGCGTGATGTCCTCGCGCCAGGGCAGCCTCACCTTCAACACCAACGGTGGTCACGACGTCTACCGCGCCAGCAAGTCCGCGCTGAACCAACTGATGCGCAGCTACGCCGCCCGGTACGCCGACTCCGCGCACACGCTGCTGCTCATGTGCCCCGGCCACGTTCGCACCGAACTCGGCGGACCCGACGCACCGTTGACCATCGAGCAGTCCGTCCCGGGGGTGGCGGACACCATCGACCGGCACCGCGGCGAACCGGGCCTGCGGTACCTCAACTACACGGGCGAGCCCGTGCCCTGGTAGCCGCCGCAGGTGCCTGACGAGGCCCGCCTCGGGGTCGTCGCGCATGGCCGGGGCCGTTGCCCCTCGACGATGCGGTCGCCGCCGCGCTCCCGGCCCCCTGCATCCAGCAGATCATGCAGGCAAAACTGTACAGCTAAGCCTGTAGACATTACGGTGGGGGCATGAGCGAGAACCCGAGCCCGTCGCCGTCGGCGATCGAGGCGTCGCGCGACGTCCGTGCCGTCATCAGCCGGCTGCGGCGCCGCATCCTGAACGCCTCCCAGGTCGAGGACATCACCTTGGGCCAGGCCTCGGTGCTGGCCCGCCTGTCCGACCAGGGGGGCGTCACGGCCAGCGAACTCGCCTCCGTCGAGGGGGTGCGGCACCAGTCGATGACGGCCACCGTCGCCGCGCTCGCCAAGCGGGGACTGCTCCAGCGCAACCCCGACCCCGACGACGGGCGGCGCCTGCTGATCACCCTGACCGCGGAGGGCCGGCGTCGGGTCGAGGAGGGGCGACAGGCCCGCACGGAATGGCTCGCCGGCCAGTTGCAGGCCAAGTGCACGGAGGACGAACGCCGGGCGGTGATCGCCGCCATGGCCGTACTGGAGCGACTGACCCATGACTGAGGCGACCACGGGGGCCATACGAGGGACCGACAAGCCGGGGTTCGACCGGCGGCTGCTGCCGCCCATGATGCTCGGCTCGGTCCTGAACCCGATCAACTCCACGATCATCTCCGTCGCGCTCGTCCCCATCGGCGTCGCCCTGGGCGCACCGGCCTCGCAGACCGCCTGGCTGGTCTCCGCCCTCTACCTGGCCACCTCGCTCGGACAGCCGGTCGTGGGACGGCTCATCGACCTCTTCGGACCGCGCAAGCTCTTCCTCCTCAGCACCGCCCTCGTCGGCCTCGCCGGCGTGGTCGGCACCCTGGCACCGAACCTCGGGGTGCTGATCGTCGCCCGCGTCCTCCTCGGCTTCGGCACCTGCGCCGGCTACCCCGCCGCGATGGCACTGCTGCGCAGCGAAGCCGAGCGCACCGGACGGGACAGCCCCGGCGGGGTGCTCACCGCCCTGGCGGTCGCCAACCAGACCGTCGCCGTCGTCGGTCCGCTGCTCGGCGGGGTGCTGATCGCGGTGGGCGGCTGGCGCGCCACCTTCGCCCTGAACGTTCCGCTGGCCGTCGCCGCCGTGCTGCTGGGGCTGCTCCGACTGCCCCGACCGGCCGGAACGGACCGGCCGGCGCCGCGCGGCCGCCTGACCGCCCAACTCGACCTGCCCGGCATGGCCCTGTTCGCCGCGCTGCTCGTCTCGCTGCTGCTGTTCCTGATGCACCTGCACCTGCGCAGCTGGTACCTGCTGGTGATCGCCGTCGCCGCGGGCGGCGCGTTCGCGGCCCGGGAACTGCGGGCCGCCACGCCCTTCATCGACCTGCGGGTACTGGGCGGCAACCGGCCGCTCCTGGCCACCTACGGACGCGCGCTCGTCGCCTACGTCGTCTCCTACGCCTTCCTCTACGGCTTCAGCCAGTGGACCGAAGAGGGCTTCGGACTGACCCCGTTCCACGCCGGTCTGGTCCAGATCCCCATGTTCCTGATGGCGATCGGCGTCTCGGTCGTCAGCGGACGGCGCCCGGGTGTGCGCGGGAAGCTGCTCGTCGGCGCGGTCGGACAGATCGTCGCCTGCCTGGTGATGCTGACGCTGTCCGGACGGAGTCCGCTGTGGACGCTGCTCCTCGTCGCGCTGGTCTTCGGCATCCCGCAGGGGCTGAACAACCTGGCCCTGCAGAACTCCGTCTACTTCCAGGCCGACCCCGAACGCACCGCCTCCTCGGCCGGACTGCTGCGCACCTTCGCCTACATCGGCTCGATGGTCGCCTCCTCCGCGACCGCCGCGTCCTTCGGCCGACGCGTCGACACCGGCGGCATGCACCACCTCGCCTGGGTCATGCTCGGCGCCGGCGTGCTCTACCTCCTCCTGACCGTCTTCGACCGCACGCTCGGCCGCGCGACGACGCCGACCGCCCAGTGACCCCCGACGACTCCGACCAGGTCGCCACGCCCCTGCCCCGCTCGCACCCCGCACCGCGAGACGTCCACGCCCGCGCCCACCGATCGCCGTCCCCGCACAGAAGGAACTCCACGACTCCCATGTCCCGTACCGCCCTGCTGCTCATGGACCTCCAGGCCGGCCACCTCTCGCACGTGCCCGACACCTACCTGCCGCACGCCGTGCGCGCCCTCCACACGGCCCGCGCCGCCGGCGTCCCGGTCCTGCACGTGGCGCTCCGACTCCGCCCCGGCCACACGGACGCCCACCCCCGCAACAAGGTCTTCGGTGCCCTTCCGCCGCACCTCTTCACGGCCGACGACCCCGGCGCCGCCATCCACCCCGACGTCGCCCCCGCCGACGGCGAGATCGTCGTCCACAAGAACCGCGTCAGCGCCTTCGCCGGCAACGACCTGCGGCAGGTCCTCGCTGCCCAGGGCATCGAGCACCTCGTCCTGGCCGGCATCGCCACCGGCGGCATCGTGCTGTCCACCGCCCTCCAGGCCGTCGACCTCGACTACCAGGTCACCGTCCTGTCCGATGCCTGCGCCGACCCCAACCCCGCCCTGCACGACACCCTCGTCCACGACGTCCTCGCCCGCCGCGGCGAGGTCACCACCGTCGAGGAGTGGGGACGGGCCCTCGGCGCCGGTGCCTGAGCTAGCGCGGACGGCCCTCGGCTGACGACCGGCCGACCGCGTGCTGCGCCGCGGCGATCGACAGGACCGCGTCGGCCAACTCCTCGGGCGAGCGGCCGTCGCCGGAGTCGAGGTGGTCGAGGCCCAGGCGGTGCACCTCGGACAGCATGAGCGACTGGTAACGCCCGGTCCGGGCAAGGAACTTGTCCATCAGGTGGCGTTCCCCGGCCGTCGCCTCCGCGTAGCGGCCGGCGCCGTGGACCCGGCCGCGCACGACGGTTTCCTCGGCGGTGAGCCAGACGGCCGCGGTGTGCGGAACGGCCAGCCCGGCGACCCGGGTGGGCCACAGCGCCGAGCCCTCCAGGACCAGCCCGGTCCCGGCCTCCGCGCCGGTCGCGTGCGCGGTGATCAGGTCCTCGACGCGGGGCCAGAGCCGCGCGTAGTGGTCGAGGACGGAAGCGATCAGCTCGTCCAGGGGGAGCGCGGCGTAGTGCTCGGCGACGTGCGGCGGGACGTCCCGTTCCGGCGTCCGCCACGGTCGCCCGGGGTGCCGGGCCAGCCGGTCCGTCGACCGGTACGCGAACCGCAGCCGCTCCGCGACCACATGGGCCACCGTCGACTTGCCGACGTTCGAGGTCCCTCCGATGAGCACCACCCGCAGACCGCCCATGCCGACGACCCTAACCGAGCCGCCCGCCGCCGGTACCGCGATCCGGCCGGCGGCGCGCTTCCGCACACGGTCAGGGCACGGCGGGCGGGCGCCTCACGCGTCGATCCCGGCGAGCCGCAGCACCGCCGCCAGCCCCCGGTGCGCCCCCGGCGCCGCACCCGCCGGCAGGACGTAGGAGCGCAGCCCCGCACCGGCCGCGCCGCCGTCCTTCGCCGGATGGTCGCCCACCATGAGCGTGGCGGCCGGCTCGACGCCGAGCTCCGCACAGGCGTGGCGGAACAACCGCGGATCCGGCTTCTCGGTGGCGTGTTCGTAGGAGTGCACCCAGGAGGAGAAGCGGGAGTCCAGGCCGTGGTGCGCGAACGTGGGGCGCAGGTCCCAGCCGACGTCGCTGACGACGCCCAGTGCCAGACCGTGCGCCGCCAGGCAGCGCAGCGTGGCCGCACCGTCGGCGTACGGCAGCCAGTTCGCGGGCGACCTGAGCTGTGCGTACAGGTCGTCGGCGACCGGCGCCAGTTCGGGAGCCGAGGAGTACCAGGTGGTGAAGGCGTGCCGGTGGGCCTCGGGCGAGACGTCGCGGGCACGCTGCGCCGCGACCACGACCGGGTCGGCGAGACCGGCCTCAAGTCCGTTGAGAATGCGCTCCATTGCCGCGTCGTCGACCGGCTGCGGGAGCACGTCCCGGATCCGGTCGGCGTACGGCCGGATCTGGAACAGCGTCCCGGAGAAGTCGAAGAGCACGGCGCGGACCGGGGGCTCCGCGGCGGTGCGCGAGGCGTCGGGCCGGACGCGCAGGGGGCCTTCCGGGCCGCAGACGGGAATGCGGTGCATGGGGACTTTTGTACCGCAGGTCCGCGTTCCCGTCAGGCGGTTCGCGGCGCTGCGTAGGGTGGACGGTTCGGGATCGGTTCGTTCGACGCGGGAAGAACCATGGGTGAGGGATGAACGACGTTCTGCACTACGACGAGGTGACGGCGGCGGTCGGCAGGATCGCGGGGCAGGTGCGGCCGCTGGTCGTCGCGCCGCTCGACCGGCCGGCGCCGGACGGCGGGTCGGTGTGGTGGGGGCTGGAGCACCTCCAGCACACCGGGTCGTTCAAGGCCCGTGGCGCCCAGAACTTCCTGCTGGCCCACCGGGCGGCCGGCACGCTGCCGGCCGCCGGCGTCACCATCGCCTCCGGCGGAAACGCGGGACTGGCCTGCGCCTGGGCCGCACGGCAACAGGGCGTGCCCGCCACCGTCTTCCTGCCGGAGACGGCACCGGAGGTGAAGGTCGCGAGACTGGGTGGGTACGGGGCCGAGGTGCGGTTGGTGGGCAGCGAGTACGCGGAGGCGCAGGCGGCCTGCCAGGAGTTCGTCGCCACGACCGGTGCGCTCGCCTCGCACGCCTACGACGACGTCCTGATCGCCGCCGGTGCCGGAACGGTGCTGGAGGAGTTCCGGGCCCGGGTGCCGGAGCTGGACACGATCGTCGTCGCGGTCGGCGGCGGCGGACTCTTCGCCGGCGTGGCGGCCGCCGCGCAGAAGCACGGCATCCACGTCCTCGCCGCCGAACCGGAGGAGTGCTGTGCCCTGACCGCCGCCGTGCGGGCCGGTCGGCCGGTCGACGTCACGGTCGATTCGGTGGCCGCCGACTCGCTGGGGGCCCGGCGCGCCTCCGCACGTGCCCTGCACGCCGCTCAGCAGGACGGCGTGCACTGCGTGACCGTGCCCGACTCCGCGATCGTCAGGGCCCGCCGCACGCTGTGGGCGGAGCACCGCATCGCGGTCGAGCACGCGGCGGCCACCGCGTTGGCGGCCTGGGACGCCTGGCAGCACCGCCCCGACGACGACCGCCGGGAGCGGGGCGGCGGGGCGACCGGCATCGTGCTGTGCGGCGCCAACACCGACGTCCGGACGTTGGTCGACTGACGGCCCGCGGGGTCGCCGGTCGTCCGCCGGCTCAGCGGTCGACCGTGATCTCGACGTGGACCGGGGGCGCGCCGGCCGCCGTGACGGCGAAGCTCGCCGTGCCGGCCGCGTCACCGGCGACGAGCGGAGGGGTCTCGGCGTACCCCTGCGGATCGGTGAGCACGGTGACGGTCTCCTGCGCACCCTCGAAGAGCGCCTGCTGGCTCATGGTGTCCCAGGCGAACGTCACCGGCAGCTCCGTCACCGGCGTCCGGTCCTCGCTGTCCACCACCCGGGCTTTCAGCGGGTGGGCGAAGGTGCCGTGGTGAACGGCGTGCTGCCCGGTCCCACCGGCCGGCAGGATCATGTACGTCCGACGGTGCACCTCTTCCCCCTTCATACCGTCCGTCTCCTGACCTGACCGCGCACTCCGCGCGGTTTCGACGACGCTCCGGAACATCGGCCAAAGCCGCTCCGGAGCCTGCTCGGGCGCGCTCGTACGTGACGGGCGTGGCGGGCGTGACGGCCGCGCCCGTCGCTACCAGTAGTGCCGGCGCCCGCCGACCGCGTGTCCCAACGTGCCCAGGAGCCACAGCACCGCCCCGATGACGAGCAGGATGATGCCGATCGTCCACAGGATGGAAATGCCGGTCAGGAAGCCGATGATGAGCAAGATGATGCCGAGAACGACCACGACGTGCTCCGATCTCGTGGAAATGTTCCCTTTCACTGTGTGCCTCGGCCGGAGCAACGGCAACTTCTCCGGCGGGTGCCGGGAACGGACGGAAATCACCAGGTCACGGGCGCTGTCGGCGGGCCCGGCCGGGCCAGCTCGCGCGCGACTTCGGCCGCGCCGCGCGGTACGCTCCGCGGCCCGGCGGCGCGCCGCCCCGCGGGCGCGCCGACCGCGGACCCAGCCCGGCCGGGTGCCTTCGGGGGAATACCGGCCGGTCGCGTTCGGTGCCCGTTGCCCGCGGTTACCGGTCACTCCGGAGCCCGTGGCAGGAGGGCTCCCGAGGAGGTCCGTGGGCGGGAGGAGGTGGCGGCTCGAAGTGCCGAACGGAGCCCGCCGAGCCCGCCCGAGCCGCCGTCCGCGGGATGCCGCGACCACGGCGCGACGGGCCGTCCCGCACCGGAGACGGCCGCCGACCGGGCGGCCGGCCGACGGGACCCTGGGCCCGCGACTGCGCGAGGCCGTCGTCGTGCCCAGGCCGCTGCGGGTGGCCGCCGCCTACGGGTGGCGGCTGCTCGTCGTGGGTGCCGCGATCTACGTGGTGTTCATGGCGTTGGGACGGTTCCACCTGGTCACCCTGGCGGTGTTCCTGGGCCTGGTGCTGACGGCGCTCCTGGAACCCCTGACCGATCTGCTGGACCGCTGGCTGTCGCGCGCCGCGGCCGTCACCGCCGGACTGCTGTTCGGCATCGTGCTCGTACTGGGCGTGCTCAGCCTGATCGGCGCCAACGTGGCCGACGAGTGGCCCGGCCTGCGGCAGGTGTTCACCGGCGGCGTGGCGCGGATCGAGCGGTGGCTCGAAGGCCCGCCCTTCCACCTCCAGCACGGTTCCCTCGCCCACTTCCAGGAGTGGGTCTCGCACTTCGTGTCCACCAACCGCGCCAACCTGATCAACACCGCGGTCAGCGGCGTGAGCCGCCTGGCGGAGGTCCTGACGGTCGGTGCGCTGGCCCTGTTCTGCTCGATCTTCTTCCTGCACTCCGGCGGCCCGATGTGGCGGTGGTTCGGCGGCCAGCTGCCGGAGCGCGGACGCGGCACCGTGCGCACGGCCGGGACCGCGGCGTGGACGACCTTCACCGGCTACACCCGCGGCATCGTGCTGATCGCCGCGACCAACGCCGTCCTCGTCGGCTGCGCCCTCTTCCTGCTGGGCGTGCCCCTGGTCCTGCCCCTGGCGGTGCTGGAGTTCTTCGCCGCGTTCGTGCCGCTCATCGGCTCGCCGGTCGCCCTGGCCGTGGCGGCGGTGGTGGCCCTGGCCGCCAAGGGCCCGGTGGTGGCCCTCGCCGTCGTCCTGCTCATCGTCGTCATCGGGCAGCTCGAAGGACACGTCCTGCACCCCCTGGTGATGAGCCGCGCGGTCAGCCTGCACCCGGTCGTGGTGGCCCTGGCCGTGGTCTGCGGCGGCGTCACGGCGGGCGTGCTCGGGGCGGTGGTCGCGGTCCCGCTGGTGTCGGTGGTGTGGTCGGTGTACGGGACCCTGCGCCGCCAGCCCGTGAGTTCCGCACCCCGCGCCGGCCCCTGACCGCCCCGCCGGCCCCTACGCTTTCCACCATGGACCCCGACCCGGACCGACAGGCGTTGACGCACGCGGTGCGCGCCGTCCTGGAGCGTGACTGTCCCGGCTCACGGACGCTGCTGCTGGGCTCGCTGGCGGCGGGCACCGCGGACCGTTTCAGCGACATCGACGTCGAATGGGTGGTACCGGACGAGGCGTTCGCGGCGTGCCTGGCGCGGGTGGCGGAGGTGCTGGGGCGGGTGCGGCCGGTCGTGGCGGTGCGGTGCGATCCCGACTACCGGCACTCCGACCGGCGCCGACTGCTGTTCGTCCGCTTCGCCGAGCTGCCGTTGTTCTGGCGGCTCGACCTGTCCGTACGGGCCGAGTCCGTCGCGGACGACCCGGACTACGACCGGCACAACCCGCGGGCGCGCGCCCGCGACGACGCCTGGTCACGGCCGGCCAGCGCCCTGGCCAACGCGGTCGGCGCGGTCAAGGCACTGGCCAGGCATCGCCCGGAGGACGCCCGCGGCCTGCTCGACCGCGGTTTCGCCCGCATCGGCGAACCGCCCCCCGCGGGGGAGGCCGGCGCCCGTGATGGGGAGGGGGAGCCGGCCGCGGGGTGGGCCGCGGAGATCGCACGCCTCGCGCGGGCCGCGGCACGCCAGGAGCCGGAGCTGGGACCACTGGCCGCACAGGCCGTCGAGCTGGCGACCCGCTACGTTCCCACCCGCCGCGCCGGGGGGCCGGAGGGCGGCTGAGCCGGTCGGGCACCACGGCCGGTCGGAGAAGCCCCGCACGGCGCAGCGCGGTGCGCCGGGGTGTCCGACGGGGCGACCGCGGTCAGCGCGGCCACTTCTCCGGCGTGCTGCTGGTCGTCACCCGACACACGGCGGGGCGGCCGGGGCCGGGGGACTTCCCCTCGGCGACGACGCGGATGCCGTCGAGCAGGATCCGGCACGTCGCGACCGCGTCCCCTTCCGGCTGCACCTCCACCTGGGCCGGCTCCCCGGCGTCGACCAGCACGTTTCTGCTCCATGGGAGTGGTGTGCGGCCGAGCCGTTTGACGAGGTGGGCCGGTTCGAAGCGGTCCGGGTTGAACCGGTAGCGGACGGCGGCGGCGTGGCCCTGCCCGCCCACGACACCTGCCTGGTAGGTCAGCGACCAGGCGTTGCCGCCCCGCATCCGTTTGAACCACACGGTGTGGTCCTTGATCCACAGCCCGCCACCGATCACGAGACAGGCCATGACGAGCCCGCCCAGTGTGAGGGACACGGTGCCGAGGGAACGGCGACGAACGTGCGGGGACATGTACTCCCGGTTTTCTCTCGGGCGCGGTGCGGGCCGGCGGCTACGGGGGAGGGGCCGTGGACTGGGAGACGGACTGGGGATGGGGGTTGCCGAGGGTTGCGGTACGTAAGACGCGCTCGATGACCATATGGTTCAGCCCCACGACGCGCCCGCCCGGTGCCACGGCCCGGGGCCGCACTGTGGCGAGGGCAAGGGCAGGCGGTGCGCCCCAGGGGACGGCCTGCTCGATGCGTCGGGGCGCAGGCGTAGCGGCCGGGCCCGCGCAGCCTCACCTCCGGGATCTCAGCACGTCGACCTCACAGCCCGGCGCGAACGGGTCGAATCCGTGCTCGATCAGCCAGCGAACTGCCAGCAGGCTTCGCAACGACCACCATGCGTGGATCACGTCGATGTCGATGTCGGCGCCGTAGCCGGCGAGGACGTCGTCGAGGTGCTCCTCGTGTCCGAGCGTGAAGGTGGCGAGGTCGTACAGGGCGTCACCCCGGCCCGCCTCGGAGCAGTCGATGATGCCCGTGACCTCGTCGCCGTCGACGAAGACGTGCGCGATCTGCAGGTCGCCGTGTGTGAACGCCGCAGTCCACGGCCGGAGTGCGGCCTCGGCGACCTGGCGGTTGTGGGTGACCAGGTCAGCGGGCAGGAGGCCGTGCGTCACGAGCAACTCGCACTCGTCGTCGAGTTCCGCCGCCAGCGCGACGATGCTCCGGCCGGCTCGGCCGGGCCGGGGCGGCAGCGGCGCGTCGTGCAGCTTCCGGATGGCGGCGCCCGCCGCGGCCCACGCCGCCGACGACCCGGTCGACGGCCCGCCGAGGCGCCCAAGCGTCGTCCCCGGGAGTGCGGCGATGGCGAGCACGGGCGGCTTGCGCCACAGGATCTCCGGGGTCGGGACCGGCGCGAGGGACATCGCCTCGACCTCGACGTCGATGCGCGCCTGATCGGCGTCCACCTTCAGGAACACGTCGCCGACGCGCAGGGTCGCGCGCTCGGAATGGGCGACAACGACTGTGACCTCGTCCATGGGCGACCAGTATCCCGGGGATGATCGCCGATGTCGCCGGGTTTGTCGCATGCGCTGACGCGGCTGACCGCGTCCCGATACCCGACGGCCCCGCGCGCGACACCGACCTCCGACTAGGTCAAGTCCGCCACGTTTGTGCGGAGTTCTTGGCCTTCGACCGTTGGCCCCGCCACCGAGCCGCGCGCCAGCAGCCACCGACCGGTCACGCCCGCCACCAGCAGCCCGCCGACCATGCCGAGCAGCGCCGGTCCACCGCCGGAACCCCAGTGCACCCGGGTGGCATGGACGGCCAGTTCGACGGTGACCGCGAGTGCGACGCCGGGTAGGGCCAGCAGCGCCGGGCGGGTCCGGTCGAGGTCGTCTTCGGCCAGGGAGCCCAGCACGCCGATGCCGAGTGCGAGGGCCCAGACACCGAGTGCCTGGGCATCGGCCCGGCCGACCGTCCAGGGGACGAAGTCGGCCCAGAAGCCGGGCAGCGCGAGCAGCCCCGCCCCGATGCCGAACCAGGCCGAACCCAGGACGGCCAGCACGGGCTTGGACCAGCCGGGAAGCGGCACGCCCCGCTCCCCCCTCGGCCGGGCCGGCTTGAGGTACTGCCGGAGCAGGCAGAGCAGCGCGCTGAGGCCGAGCAGTCCCAACACGGCCACCCAACCCAGGCTGAACAGGACGAGGAAGAGCGGGCCGCCGCGCACCGCCTGGAGCTCACCGCCATTGCGCACGCTGACCGCGAAGAGCCCGACGAGGACCACGGCGAGGGGGAGGAGCAGCGTCCTGACCTCCTCCCAGGCACGTGCCCGGCCGACGGCGAACAGGCCGGGCGTGACGCCCAGCATGGCCGCCCCGATCAGTCCGGGGCTGAGGGACTCGGGCGATCGCCAGGCACCGAAGGTGTGCCCGGTGAGGTTGACGACGGCGAGCAGGGCCCCGGTGAGGGCACTGACCACGCCCACGATCGACGCCAACATCGCGGTGCCGACCGTGAGTTCGCGTCCACCGGTGGGATGCTCCACCGGCGCGCCCGCCGCGGGTGGGCGGACGGCCGGCTCCTCCGGGGGCGTCGAGGCGTCCGTTGGCTCGGTCATGCGTGCTCCGTTTCCCTGGTGTCGTCGCCGCACCGTTTCCCTGCTGCCGTCTCCGCACCGCCGGCCGGCCCCCTGCGCGGGCGTCCCACGGGCGCGATGCCGTTCGGACGGTTCGGGCGGTTCGGTCGGGCGCATTGGTCGGCCGGCTCAGGCCACCGGGGACGGATCCCGGTCCGCCTGGGGGGAGACGGCCGGTCGTTCCCGCTTGCGCACCTCGCGGGCGAACATGACCCGCAGACTGACCACGGCGGTCGCCGCGAACGCCAACATCCCGCACCCGATGGCGATCCCGGCGGCCAGTGCCGTGTGCCGGTCCAGCCCCACGTAGCGTGCGAAGAGCAGGCCCGCGGTGGCCGAGAAGAGGGGGGCCAGGCACAATGCGACCAGGTGCAGCCGCCACTCCTCACGCGCCCAACTCCTGCCGTCCCGGTCCGCCCGCCGCTGGCGGACGACCATGACGAGATACGCCGCGAGGAGCGGGACCAGATAGGCGGCGAGCAGGCGGTGTCCGGCGGCGCCCCACCCCGCGCTCGACGCGACGATCCGGACGAGCCCGGCCGCGCCGACCACATGGGCCGCGACGAGCACCGGCGTCGGCACCCACGTGCCGCGTACCCCGGGCACGGCGTCCCGCTTGTCCATCGCGCGCGAGGCGAGCAGCGACCCGAAGACCACGACCGACCCGAGGTGCATGATCGCGACGCGGTTGACGTCCTCCATGGAGAGCCCGGGCAGCAGCACCGGGAGCGCGCCCCACTCAAGGCGCAGCAGCGGCGCGGTCATCAGGTAGCCGTAGCACAGCAGCATCCACCGCTGGTGCAGGTCGGGCAGGCCGCCGACGGCGGCGAGGATGCCGAACGTGACGCTCAGGACGGTGCCGACGAGGATCGTGGCGAGCACGATCCAGAACGCCGGACCGCTGAACGCCTCGCCCGGTGCGGTCCGCGCCAGGTAGACCGCGGCGCCCGCCATCGAGGCGTACACCGTCAGTGCGAAGACCACGCCCAGGGCGCGGTGCAGCCGGATGCGCCGCCGGATCGCCGAGAGCAGCTGCACGGGGCCGAGCAGCATCAGCAGGCCGCCCAACACCGAGTGGAGGATCATCGCGGCCAGGCTGTGACCGTACGGACCGATCCGGGTGGCCAGGGCGTCGGCGACGTACTGCGGCGACACCGCCCGGCCCAGCAGCCACGTGCCGAGGCCGGGTGCGCCCCGCTGCGCGTAGGGCCACAGTTCGGTCATCGCGATCGGTGCGTATCCCACGCAGACGACGACCACGGCGATGGTGGCCGTGCGGCGCCAAGTGGCCCCCCGCGGACGGTTCATGGCGACTCCCTGGATCTCACCTGGTGGGGGGCGGCCCTGCCCCTGACTGGCCCGGCGGCCGATGATGGTCCTTACTGGATGGTCCCAAATGGACTGTCGTGAAGGTAGGGGGGATCGGTGCCGCGGTCAATGGGGGACGCGGTCCTTCTTTACGCGCCGGTAGGACACTTGTGGCGTCGCGGGCGAAACGGGAGGTGCGGAGCGCCGTCGGAGCCGACGCTACTGGCCTTCGGCGTCCAGGAGTTCGGCGTCCCGGCGGTGCGGAGCGTCGGTGCCCCCGCGGGCCCCGGCGTCGCTGTCGCGGTCGGCGTCCCCCTCGCCCCGCTGCTCCACCCAGTGCCAGAAGTCGATCATCATCCGCTCGTAGCGGATGCCGAACTCCAGTGCCTCGCGCTGCCCGCGCGTGAGCAACTCCCCGATGCTCGCGGACATTTCCTCGTAGTCCGCGAGCGTGCCGCGGTGGGCGTCGAGCTGCACGGGGGAGTGGACCTCCGGTCGGCCGCCGAACCACAACTTGAGGATGCCCCGCTCCCGCGCCTCGACGGGGACGAAGGTCGAGTCGGCGAGCCACTCCGTCAGGGCCGCCTCGCCCGCCGCGGTCAGCTTCAGCAGCCGCCGGTTGCGTCCACCCGCCTGTCGGGACTCCGACAGCAAGCCCGCCGCGACGAGCCGGTCGCACTGCGCGTAGACCTGCGCGTGCGGCATCGACCAGAAGGGGGCCACCGTGCGGGCGGCCTCGACCTTGACGTCGTACGGGCTGGCCTCGCCCAACTGGTGGACGAAGCCGAGCACGAGGAACGACGGCGTGGTCAGGCGGGGATCAGCCCTGGGGGAATCAGCCATGCCGTGACCGTATCGCGGTGCCGCGTCCGGGTGGGGCGCGCTCAGGGGCGGCCCGGGCGCCGCCACCTCACCCAGGTGCCGGCCTTCGCCCCGGTTGCCGGGTGCGGCGCCCGCCGCGGTCGGCTGTTGTGCCAGACCGCCGCGACCACCAGGGCGCAGCCGGCGGCCTGGGTCAGGGTCGGGCGTTCCCCGATCGCCATGCCGAGGCCGAAGGCCATCACCGGTTGGAGCAGCAGCAGCGCGGCACCGACGTTCGGCGCCAGTCCGGGCAGCGCGGAGGTGATCAACAGCCAGGCCAGGACCTGCCCGACGAGGGCCAGGGTGACCAGCCAACCCCATGCCGGCCAACCGGGGTTGAGGGTGATCCCCGTCCACAGTCCGCCCATCAGCGCCGCCGTCCCGGCGGCCGCCGCGGTCGAGACGCACACGGGCAGGAGGGTGTGTTCCCGCCCACCGCCCAGGCGCATCAGGAAGAGGTAGCCCGCGTACGCCACCCCCGCCGCCGTTCCGAACGCCACTCCGGCGACCGGGTCGCTGCCGGCCTGCGGGTGTCCGATCGCCCCGCTCGCCAGCGCCACCCCGGCCAGCATCAGCGGGGCCATCAGCACGAACCGCCCCGACAGCCTGGTCCCCGACACCAGTCGGGCCAGCAGGGGGAAGACCACCACCTGGACGTTGAGCAGCACGGTGGCGACCGAGGCGCCGACGGTGAGCACGCTGGCCGCCCAGAACACCATGTCCACGCCGAGCAGTACCCCGGCGCCGAGGTCCATCAACTGGTGGCGCAGCGACCGCGGACCGATCCGCCGCACCTCCCGCCAGGCGAGCGGAACCAGGACGAACAGCGCCAGTGCGCAGCGCAGGAAGGCCCCCGTACCGGCGTTGGTCCCGGAGAGCTTCATGAACACGGCCGACGCGGAGATGCACGCCGACCCCGCGACGACGAGCGCCACGGGACTCCCGCCCCGGCCGCCCCCGACGGCCGCACCGCCCGCGCCCACCTGATCGTCGCCCCCGACGCGCGCCGACACCCCTCCCGGAACCGACACCGACGTCGCCGCGGACACCTCGTCTCCACTCGTCATGACATCCACTGTGCCGTCCCGAACCATAAACAAAAAGCAATGATTCAAGCCCAATAATCGGTAGCATCCGTACCGTGTTCAGCATTGACCGGCTCCGGGCGCTCGCCGCCGTCGCCGCGCACGGATCGATCGCCCAGGCCGCTCGCACCCTGCATCTGACGCCCTCCGGCGTCTCCCAGCAGCTGGCCAAACTCGAACGCGAGGCAGGCCACCCGCTCCTCCAGCCGCACGGCCGCAGCGTCCGGCTGACCCACGCCGGCCGTGTCCTGGCCGCCCACGCCGACCGCCTGATCGCCCAACTCGCCGCCGCGCAAGCAGACTTGGCAGACCTCGACGACGAGGTGCTGGGGCCCCTGCGGATCGGCGGGGTGGGCAGCGCGGTGCGCGCCCTGTTGCCCGACGCGCTCGCCGCCCTGGCGGCCGCGCACCCCCGCCTCGTCCCCACGGTCGTCGACGGCGAGGCCGTCGAACTCCTGCCCCGCCTGGTCGACGGCGGCCTCGACCTGCTCCTGGTCGAGAGCTGGGCGCCCCGCCCGCTCGCCGTCCCCGAAGGCGTCGCGCTGCGCACCCTCGTCACCGAGGAGGTCTACGTCGCCCTGTCCGTGCGCCATCCGCTCGCCGACCGCGCCGTGCTCGACCTCACCGCCCGGGCCGACCTCGACGGGCTCGCCGCGACCGCCTGGGCGTGCTGCCCGCCAGGCACCGAAGCGTACGAGGCTCTCGTCCAGGCGCTCCGCACCCGCGGCATCGAACCCGACGTCCGCTACGTCCTCGCCGATCACCTCACACAACTCACCCTGGTGGCAGGCAATCTGACGGCCTGTCTTGTGCCTGCGACGTCCCGCCGACCGGCCCCGCCCGGCGTCCGGTTCCTCCCCGTGCGGCCGGCCCTCCGCCGCGACGTCCGCGTTGCCTGGCCCACCCGTGCGGAGAGCCCGCCGGTCCGCGCCTGCCTGGCCGCCCTCGCCGCCGTGCCGGGGACGACGCACGGCGAGGGCGGCACGGAGTAGCCGGCCGCAGGGCCGGCCGGGTCACGCCGGGACCGTCGCCGCCCAGTCGATCCGGTGGAAGTGCAGCGCCCGGAACATCTCCTCGGGCGCCGGGAACGCCGGCACGGGCGCCGCGCTCTTGCCCGCCTTGACCTCGTTGACGGCCGCGGCGCTCTGCCCGATCGCCTCCGCCCTCGGACGCCGCAGCGCCTCGTAGGCGGCGAACGCCTCGCCGTACGTGGGCCGGTCGCGCAGGCAACGGGCCAGTTCGACGGCGCTTTCGATGGCGAGCGAGGCGCCCTGTCCGGAGCTGGAGGACGGCGCGTGCACCGCATCGCCCACCAGCACCATCCGCCCGCGGTGCCAGTGCGGCACGGACGGCATGCGCTCCATCCGGCCGACCACCATCAGCGCTTCGGGGGCGGTGTGCCGCAGGAGCCGTTCGCCCGGGACGTGGCCGGCGTACAGGGCGCGGAGCCGGTCCAACCATTCGGCGGCGGGCACCCGCGCCAACTCCTCCTGGCTCGGCGGGTTGTCCGTGGGCAGCCCCGCGAACCAGATCAGCCGCCCGTCCGGGCCCCGCCAGTACCCCATGAAGGCCCGGCCGAACGCGAAGTACATGGTGCCCGGGGCGACCTCGACGTCGGCCTCGATGCCGCTGTCCGCCGCCGCGAAGCCGCCGAAGCTCAGTAGCCCGCCGTACTCCGGTGCGGGCGCCGCGGGGTCGATCAGCGTACGGACGGTGGAGCGGATGCCGTCGGCGCCGATCAGCAGGTCGGCGGTCGCGGTGGTCCCGTCGGCGAAGCGGGCGGTGATGCCGTCGGCCGTCTCCTCCGCGCCGACCAGCCGCTTGCCGTACGCGAACCGGACGCCCTCGGCGACCGCGTGGTCGGTCAGCGCCCGGAACAGCCGGTCGCGCGGCATGGTCATCGTGGCGGGCAGTTCGGGGAAGCCGTCGAAGCGGGTGAGCTGACGGCCGGCGCCGTCCGCCATCACCACCCCGGGCACCGGCTGCCCCGCCGCCCGCACCGCCGCGTCGGCGCCCACCGCCGCCAGCGCCGCCAGCCCGTTGGGCGCCAGGCCCAGCCAGGCCCCGATGCCGTCGGCGGCGGTCGGGTACGCCTCGTGGACCGTCGCCGTGATGCCCGCCTTGCGCAGTGCGAGGGCCACGACCGGGCCCGCCACCCCGCCCCCGATGACGAGTGCCGTCCGGATGCCCCCGCCGTGACCGACGCGGTCGCCGTTGTCGCGCAAAACCCCTCCCACAGGATGTGCCTGGATCTGACTCATGGACCACATAGTTGCAAAACAACTAGTGTCAGTGCAACTAGTTCGCGTGATGACTACGATGACCTGCATGACCGCCCCCGTGAAGAGCTCCCCGCTCGGCCTGACCGTGCTGGTGCTGCTGCACCACCGCCCGCTGCACCCGTACGGCATCCAGCAACTGCTCAAGCAGTGGGGCAAGGAACAGGTGGTCAACGTCGGACAGCGGGCCGGCCTGTACCGCACCATCGAGCGGCTGCAGGGCGGGGGACTGATCGCCGTCCGGCACACCGAGCGGGACCAGCAGTACCCCGAGCGGACCGTCTACGAGGTCACCGACGTGGGCCGGGCGACCACCCGCGAGTGGCTGGAGCAGATGCTGGCGGTGCCCAAGGCGGAGTTCCCGGTGTTCCCGGCGGCGCTGTCCAGCGCGCTGCTGCTCGCTCCCGACGAGGTGGCGCCGATCCTGGAACGGCGGCTGACCCGGATCACCGCCCAGCGCACCGCCCTGGAGCGCCAGACCGCCGACGTCCCGGCCGGCCTCCCGCGCATCACGCTGATCGAGAACGAGTACCTGCTCGCCGTCCTCGGCGCCGAGGAACGCTGGCTGCGCGGGGTGGTCGACGACCTGCGCGACGGCAGCCTGACCTGGTCCCGCGAACTCCTCGCGGCGTTCGACGAGACCTCGGGACCGGGCGCGGACACCGCCGAACGGAGCTGAGCCCCGACCCGGCGCACTGGCCGAGCGGAACGCCGGCGTCCTGGGCCGGCGGTCCTCAGAAGGCGGCGGCCACCAGGCGCATGTAGCGCGACCAGTCCCACAGCGGCCCGGGATCGGTGTGGTCGGCGCCGGGCACCTCGTGGTGGCCGATGATGTGCCGGCGGTCGACGGGGATGCCGTAGCGGTGGCAGATCGCGGCGGTCAGGGCCGCGGACCGGGTGTAGAGCGCATCGGTGAACCAACGGGGCTCGTCGACCCTCCCCTCGTGCTCCACGCCGATGCTGCGCCAGTTGTACCGGGCGTTCCCGGCGTGCCAGGCCACGTCGTGCTCGCGCACGCACTGGGCGACGTGGCCGTCCTGGGAACGCACCGTGTAGTGCGCGGAGGCACGGTAACCGGGCCGGCCGAAGAGCATCAGGGTGTCCGGGAAGGTCTCCTGCGTGACGTGCACGATCACCAACTGCACCGGGTGACTGCTCGGCCGGTTGGCGGGCGTGTAGTTGGTGATGTCGGCGGGGACCCACTGCGCTCCGGGATAGCCGGGCGGCTCGCTGCCGGTGTCCGGGTTCGGGGCGCCGGAGTCGGCACAGGCCGTGGTCGCCGCCAGCGCCGCCACCCCGGCCACGAGGCGCCGACGGGTGAACGCCCGCTCGTCGCCGGTCATCGCGGACCGGACCCACGGGCAACGGAGCGGCACGGACGCATCGTGGGAAGCTCCCTCGGACCTCGACGTCTGACGGGCGGTCCGACGCATCCGCACACCTGCGACGCACGCGGAACGCCGGAGCGCCCACCGGCAAATTACCCGCGACCTGCGCTGCGTCCCGACTTCGACACGGCTCACCGTCGGCCGGGGACCGCGGCGCCCGGGGGCGGTGGCCCGCCGACCGCCGGGCCTGACTCCGCGGTCCGCGACGGGGGTGTCAGAGGGGGAGCACCACGCGCATGTCCAGGCCGCCGCCCTCGCGGGGTTCGGCGGTGATGGTGCCGTCGTGGGCGCGGACCACGGAGCGGAC
>NZ_JBJMAB010000048.1:0-53465 GCF_045799175.1 Streptomyces sp. VTCC 41912 | reverse complement strand
CCTTCTTCCGCCCCGGCCGCCGCTGACCATCGGGTTTCGATGGCAGCAACGGCTCGATTCTCGACCACAACTCATCGTCAAACAGTCAGGGTTGAGGGTTCCGCTTGCCCATACCCAAGCAACCGACGCATCCGTCCGGAGGACACGGCTACCAGTGTTGCGTTAGGAGCTCTTAGCCCAGAAGTCGGGGTCCGGACGGGCGAGCGGGAACACCCCCACGTGCGTGGGGAGGACCTTTCTGACCTGCGGTGTTGTGGCTGGGGTGCTGTTGTTTTGTCAATGAGCAGGTGGTGCGCTGTCGACGATACCGAGTGCTGGGAGGGGTTGGGGGCCGGTCGAGGAGTGCCAGTCGTCGGTGGTCGGCGGCGGCGCGGTCACATCAGCCCAGGACCGGCTCGCGAGGCAGGTCCTCGAGTACCAGGTCGTCGTCGGCATCGTGGAACTGCGGTGCCGGGAGAGGGGCGATGGCGGCCGGGCGGGGTGCGGGCTGCGACGACGATCTGCCGGGCGCGGCCCCGTTCCCACTCAGGTGCCCACGCTCTGGCAGTCACGTCCCGATGCAACTGTCGTTCGGTAGCAGCCCGCTGCTCCGCCTCGGGGGCCCCTATGGGTTTCGTCAAGATGGGACAGTGCTCATGGTGGAAGCGGGGGCGAGGATGTGGCATGACCAGTTGGTTCCGCACGTATTACGAGGACGAAGACCTGTGGCTGTATTTCGAGGCCGATGACGAGGGCTGGGCAGTTCGCCAGGTTGAGGTCCGGGGGGCGGACTCGAAGCCCGTGACAGCGGCTTGCCTGGAGGAGGTTCTGCACCTGCGCGACCATGCTGATCTTGCTGCGATGGATTGGTATGAGCGGCAGTACGGTGTGCTCGCCGAGGGCAGTCTTGACGGCTGGCAGGAGCAGCCGCATGCAGCCGGGATTCCCGCGGCGGAGTTCGAGCGGCTGTGGGCTGAGGCACGGCGAACCCTCGGTGCTTCACGCTGACCTGACGGGGTGGGGTTCGTAGAAGGAACACGCGCGCGGGGCGGCCCCCCCCCGTGGCGGGGGAGCTCGATCAAGATTCTGAACACTGGCCGGGCCTGGTTGTCGTTCCCGCGCGGGGGAGTTCGACCAGCGTCGGCCGCCAGAGCGTTACTGCCGCCGAGGACGGCCGGCTGCTGGTCCACGACGGCTTGGACGAGGTCGGGCCACGAGACCAGGTCGGTGTGGGCGAGCAGCGCCTCGACGGGGCCTCCGAGGCGCAGAGTGGTGTGAGGAGCGAGTAAGGCGTCCATGCCTCTCCTCACGTCACGCTGAGCGTCTTGACCCGGCCCCGGGGCCGGTCGGGCGCGCGCGGCACGACCGGTGCCGGCGCAATGACTGTGAGGTCGAGGTTGCCCTCGGGCCGCGCGGCTGCGGCTTCGGCGCGGACTGCGACGACCGCCTGCCAGAGGTGCTCGTACTCGCTCTCGCTCGGGTGCCCACGTCCTGGCCGTCATCTCCCGGTGCGGCTGCCGTTCGGTAGCCGCTCGCTGCTCCGCCTCAGGGCTCAGCATCGAAGCGTCGCCGGAGGCCGCCGCGACCGCGAGACGCTGCAAACGACGGTCGAGCTGCCGCTCTTCGCACCGCGGGCAGCCGGGGCCGGGCAGCCGTGCGGGTGGATCAGGCAGCGCGGCCCCCACGTGCGTGGGCATCTCGATAATCCCCGGAAACCGGACTCCCCACGGGCTGGGCCTTGCTTCCCGCGGTTCGTAGCGAACCGCCTGGCGCGCATGCGGTTTCACGCCCGGCACTGTAGGAGGGGAGCAGGGCCTCGTCGGGGGTGTCTTTGGGGCCTTGGCGGTTTCCCCGAGGGCCTCGGTGTGAGGGCATAGCCTGTGGCGTGGAGGTGTCTCTGACCGAACGGGTTCCCGTTTGTTCTGTATGCCCTTTTCTCTCATCCTTGCTGAAACAAGCGTCGCCCCTTGATAAAAGTACAGCTCACGAAGTCCGCTCCCCGCACCCGCGGGGATGAGCCCTACGACCCCGCCTGGAAGACCCAGGACACTCCCCGCTCCCCGCACCCGCGGGGTTGAGCCCCCACCCCGAACGACGAAGGAGGCGTCAGCACCCCGCTCCCCGCACCCGCGGGGTTGAGCCCTGCGTTTCGCGGACGCGGCGTGGAGCGGGCGCCCGCTCCCCGCACCCGCGGGGTTGAGCCCGAGGGCCACGACCGGGTGCTCGACGGGGGCGCCCGCTCCCCGCACCCGCGGGGTTGAGCCCCCCCAAATCGACCTGGCCGGTGCCGGATTCCGCTCCCCGCACCCGCGGGGTTGAGCCCTCGGGGGTGGACGGCCTGTCCAAGGTGTCCAACCGCTCCCCGCACCCGCGGGGTTGAGCCCTGGCGGCAAGCCGGCTGGCGTCCGCTCCGCCCCCGCTCCCCGCACCCGCGGGGTTGAGCCCATCTGCGCGGGCCGGGCCGGCACCGGTGGAGGCCGCTCCCCGCACCCGCGGGGTTGAGCCCGACCCCGCGCCCCCACCTTCCCTCGGCAGCGTCCGCTCCCCGCACCCGCGGGGTTGAGCCCGCGACGCCCGCGACACCGACGAGGCCGACGACCCCGCTCCCCGCACCCGCGGGGTTGAGCCCGATCCGGCGTCCACCGCAGCAACAGCCGGACGCCGCTCCCCGCACCCGCGGGGTTGAGCCCGAGGGGAGGCTCTGGCCCGCTACATCGTCAAGCCGCTCCCCGCACCCGCGGGGTTGAGCCCCGGTGCACAGATCGCCAACAAGCGGAACATGCGCCGCTCCCCGCACCCGCGGGGTTGAGCCCATCGGGCGGATGTGGGGGCCCGGCTTGGTGTCCCGCTCCCCGCACCCGCGGGGTTGAGCCCGCGGTCTGGTGCGGGCAGAGTCGACCCGCGGTCCGCTCCCCGCACCCGCGGGGTTGAGCCCCCGAGGAGCCCCACCATGTCCGACGACTGGCGCCGCTCCCCGCACCCGCGGGGTTGAGCCCGCCCCGCGCTGCAGGGGCACCAACCGCCGGTTCCGCTCCCCGCACCCGCGGGGTTGAGCCCCAGCCCCACCGGCCCACCGCCGACGAGGCGCTCCGCTCCCCGCACCCGCGGGGTTGAGCCCGACCTATGGGCACTCCCCGGTGGCGGTCACGACCGCTCCCCGCACCCGCGGGGTTGAGCCCTGCCCATGGGCAACTGCGCCGCTTGCCGGGACCCGCTCCCCGCACCCGCGGGGTTGAGCCCGGGACCTTGCCTGCCCGCAGGGGTAGGGCCGGCCGCTCCCCGCACCCGCGGGGTTGAGCCCAACGCGACGCCGGCCATCGAACGCTACCTGTGCCGCTCCCCGCACCCGCGGGGTTGAGCCCACCCACACCCGGGCGGTCTCGTCGAAGTGGTCCCGCTCCCCGCACCCGCGGGGTTGAGCCCCGATCCGAAGGCCACTCACGCCGCCGCCTGCTCCGCTCCCCGCACCCGCGGGGTTGAGCCCGACGACGTCATCGAAGGTGACCTCCTCGCACACCGCTCCCCGCACCCGCGGGGTTGAGCCCGCCCAGACCACGCTGGGGATGTGAGACGCGATCCGCTCCCCGCACCCGCGGGGTTGAGCCCGAGCGTGAGACCGATGGCGGTACTGGCGGGCACCGCTCCCCGCACCCGCGGGGTTGAGCCCGATCCGCGAACCTCGGCACACCGGCCGGCGCCCCGCTCCCCGCACCCGCGGGGTTGAGCCCGACAGTGACTTCGAGGTCATATCCCGCCTGTGCCGCTCCCCGCACCCGCGGGGATGAGCCCGCAGACCATCACGAACCTGCGGGCGCACGCTCCCGCTCCCCGCGCATGCGGGGATGAGCCCCGCAGCACCCACCAGGGCGCCCAGGGCGAGCGCCGCTCCCCGCGCCCGCACGCGCGGGGGTAGCTCGGAGTTCATCCAGGACAGCGCGCCCCTGAGCGCGCGGGGGTAGTTCTGCTGCATGCCCCGCACCGTGCGGCCAGCGCCCTCGCCGGTCGACGATCCCGGTCTCGGCGGACCGGGTCCCGCAACCGCCAGCGGCTCGGAGCTCAGGGCAGTCGGCTGCCGAACTTCGACAAGGCCGACCACCGCGAGCGCCACGAGGCCGAGCGCGGGGTCAACGATGAAGCAGCGGGGCGTATCCATCGACACAGGCCACAGGGTCAGCCTTCGCAGATGGGTTTTCCGATATTCGCAGCTGACTGGGAAGCGTCCATGTGTGTCACGACGACCATGCCGGCCGTCAGCAGGATCATGAGGCAGGCGATGATGAAGAAGATCGTTGAAACCGTGCTCTGCCAACCACAGTTGGGATTCTGCCCTGCATGTCGTGCGGACCGGAACATCAGCAGATGGACAGCCACCGACATGACGGCCGCCGCCAGGCCGCCGTAGGCGACGGCGAAGTGAGTCCATGGCAGAAGCGTGTACCGGCATGCCGTCGACTGGAATTCGTGGTGCCCGTTGGAGAGTGAGACCGACACAAAGAAGCTGACGACGGCGGCTGCCGAGAGCAGCGGCACGGAGAGGATCATCGTCTGCCAACGTCCCGACGGACGTTGCCCGCGCTGGACGCGTTGTGGTGTGGCTGCGGTACTCACGTCAGTACCAATCCGGGTGCGGGCGGACGATGCGGATTCGCTGCTGTCCTTCGGCCTTTTCCGTCGTTGGGAGTCTCCCTTGCAGACTCACGTTCTGGTACGAGTCCTGGTGTTGTGTGTACTTGATCTCGCCGTCCGGCATCACGGCCGTGACCACGGCGGCGTGGTGGGTGTTGCCCTGCTCGATCTTGTCGTTGGGGCCCTGCTGCTCGTAGTAGATGATGTCGCCGGGCCGTGCCTCGGATCGTGGTACTTCCTCCCCGCCGTGCTTGAGCATGAAGTTCTGCTGATTCTCGGCTCCAGCCCAAGTCTTTGAGTAGTACATGCTCGCGTCGATTGTGTCGATGCCGATGCCGCCGGTATTTCCCCACGTATCGTCGCCTCGGGCGCCCGACCAGAAGTCGATTTTGTGCTCCATGCCTGCGTGGTCAAGTGCTTGGGACACGAAGTTGGTGCAATTGTTGTCGAACTGGATCGGGTCCTTCTTGTCCCAGTTCTCCAGCGCGTACTCCACCATCTTCACGCGGTCGAATTTCCCATCCGTGCCACGCATTTCACGTTTGATGTTCTCAGGAATTCCGTCGAGATGAGCGATCTTTACCGGCTCGGCACGCATCAAGTCGTGCTGCTGCTTCTCGCTTAGGCCGTTCCACCAGGCCCGTACCACAGACGGGTCAGTACCTTTCTTCGGGATGTCGGCGGCGAGCATGTCCATTTCGACGTGCGATGCGCGGTTCTGCTCTTTGAGCGCCTTGTCCGGATCATTGATACTGACCGTACCTGCCAGACGGTACAGCTCGGCCGCTGTCTTCTCGTCCGCTTCAGTCGCCTGCTGAACCGCTTGGTCCCGCAGTGCGACGATTTCGCGGTATGCCTGCTGCTGGCCAGCTTCGGCGTTCGCGCTGGGACACTCCAGCGGCATGCCGTCCTCGCCTAGAGGAAGGTCATGAGCTCGTGAGAGATCGGCTATCTGGTGCGCGATGCTCATCGCCGTTTCAAGGCTGGTATGCATGCCTTCCATGACCATCTTGACGCTGAGCAGCAGGTCGTACGCCGACTCGAGTTGGTTCGCCAACGTCACGAAATCGCCGGCCGCAGCTGCGCCGACTTCGTCGGCCCAATTATCGGCAAGAGGCTTGACGCCTTGCTCACGTACATCGTGCGCCGCATTCAAAGCATACTTCGCCAGTGCTGCCCAGTCGTCCGCGGCTTCTTTCCATTTCTGCGGATGGGCACTGATGAGTTCCGAGTACGAGACCAAGGTGTCAGTTCCTTCCCAGGTCCCGCATGCCGGCCCTCAGTCGCGTAACGGCTTCCTGGTCGGCAGCATCGTAGCCGTCGGCGGAGTCTTGCAAACGCTGCCCCAGTTCGCCCATCTGCTTGGCGAGCTCGATCATGTGATCTTGCCAAGCAGTGCGGCACGACATGACAGCGTTACCGCTCTTCCAAAACATGGCGTCGAAGTAAACCTCTTCAGAGCTGTCAAGGACATGCGACAAGCGCCGCTGGGTGTCGCTCGACAGCGCCTTCATGTCATCGCCGGTGCCACGGACCTTCGCCGTGTCCACCTGTATGTCACCCACGACGCCCCCTCGATACGTTCGATCGTTTTCGTACGTGGCCTTGCGCAAGCCCTCGTACATCGTGCCCGCACACCCTATGACGTGCCCGACACGCCTACGAGAAGGAGCCAAGCCAACCGCTGTCCCGTTAGTGGCCGTCCCCGCGTCTGCCGGGGAGCCCGCTCCGGCTGCGTTCCCACCATCAGGCGCTCGTCTCCACACCCATGGGCGAGTTCCATCGGGTTGTCGTCCGTTGCGCTGACTGTGGTTGTCCAGAGCTGCGGAGCCCGCATGTGGTGGTTCCGCCTTCGTGAGTCGGCCGGTGCTGGCTCTGATGTGCCGGCTTCGAGGTTTGACTCAGGCGCGGGAGACCGGCTATCGCGCTCGGGTTCCCTGCGTTAGGCAGGCGTGGCGTCGGCGGTCAGGACTTTCACGGCGAGGTGGGCCCCGTCGAATTCGTAGGTGGCACGGAACTCCCCGACCCGTAGGCATCGCAGGTGGGTGCCGCCGAGTCTGTTGCTGGAGCGTGGTTCGGGGTTGTCTGCGAGCGCGTTGACGGCGCGGACGAAGGGTTTGACCGTGTCGCCGTACTTGGCGGGTAGCCGTTTCAGTCCCTCGGAGGCGGCCCGTTCCCAGATGACGGTATGGCTCACGAAGCCTTCCTCGTGATCATCTGCTTGACCTCATCAGACGTGTAGGTGGGCCCGCCTTCGGCGCGGACATGCAGGGCGACGTCGGCGACCCCAATCGCAGCCTCCCTGGCCTCGTCGTCGAGGGCGGCGTCGGCTAGGACCTGGGTCCACTTGTGGTTGAGCCATGCCGCGAACGCGCCGCCACCATCAAGGGCACCGAGTTCCTGATCGAACTCCTGCCGCCGGTCGGCCCGCAAGCGTTCTCGGACCGCCTCGACGCTTCGGGGGATGGCCTCGCCGGCATAGCCGGTTGCCTCGCGAGGTTGGCCCGTGGCCCTGGCCCACTGGAGATCCGCCAAGTCCTACTCCTCTCGCGCGGACATCACGCTACTCCGATGACGGTGGCCGGCGGTCGACTTCTGGCCCGGACCCTGAGCGGAGGTTGGCCGGGGCTCTGTGTCAGGGCGCCGAGACAGGCCCGTCGTGACAGTCGACTTTCGGCGTGCTGATCGTTGAACCTGCTCAGTCGTCCCCGCAAGGGCGGACGTCGTCCCGTTGCCTGGAGAGCCTGGCGCTCAGTTGGCGGTCGCAGTCGCCGAGCCGTTGTGCGGCGTCACTGCGGGTTCCTGGTGAGTGTGCGGAACGTCCTGGAAGGCGACGAGGGGAGTGGCCGGATGAGGCTGCTCCCCTTGGTGTGTCAGGCGGCTTGGCGGCGGTCGGTGAGGCTGAGCAGGCCGAGGATGATCAGGGCGGCCCCGGAGGTGCCGACCAGCATCCACATTGCCGACTGGGTGCCGTGCGCGAACATCTGGTTGAAGACGTCGGTGATGTCGTGTGCGTTGAGGGAGGTGTGTTCCTTGAGGAGTTCAGTGGCGCGCTCCGGGTCGGCGACGGCGTCCCGGGCCCAGGGGCCGATGGCCACGCCCTTGGCCGACAGAGTGTCGGTGAGGTGGGATTCGGCCTGTACCCGGTAGAGCACGATGCCTGCTGCCAGGCCGATGGCTCCGCCGAGGTTGTGGAAGGTCCAGGAGGAGCCCATGGCGAGGCCGGCTTGTCGTTCCGGCACCGAGGACAGGGCGGAGACGGTGGCGGGGCCGAGCACGCTGCCCCAGGCCAGTCCCATCGCGACCAGCGCCACCACGATGAGGAAGAGGGAGGTGTGGGCGGTGAGTTGGGTGAACAGCAGGGCCGAGACGGTGAATGCGGTGAAGCCCGCGATGAGGATCTTCCGGGGGCCGTAGCGGTCGGTCAGGCGCCCCACGAAGGGGGACAGCACCGCCATCACCGCCGTGCAGGGCAGCAGGAGGGCACCGGTGGCGTAACCGTCGTAGCCGCGTACTTCGTCGAGGTAGAGGGGCAGCAGGAAGAGCACGGTGGCGTAGAAGGAGGCGAGTGCGAAGTCCGAGACGATCGCGGCGAGGAAGGCACGGTGCTTGAAGAGGCTGAAGCGGATGACGGGGTCGGCGGCGCGCTTCTCCACGAGGTAGAAGGCGATGAGCACGATCAGAGCGAAGGCGAGAAGTCCCAGCGTGGGAAGGCTCGTCCAGCCCCATGCGCCGCCGAGTGCGAAAGCGAGCACGATGGCGGGGATGCCGAGGCTGATGAGGATGAGGCCGGGCCAGTCCACGCCGGTGGTGGCTTCCTCGTTGCGGGACTCACGGACGCTGAACGAGCACAGCGACAGTGCGAGTGCGACGAGCGGGACGTTGAGCCAGAACACCCAGTGCCAGCCGGCGGCGGAGACGAGCACCCCGCCGAGCATGGGCCCGATGGCGAGGCCGACACCGTTGACCCCGTACAGGGCACCGATGGCCCGGCCGCGCTGGGATTCGGGGAAGGCGTTCTGGACGATGGCGCCGGTGGAGGTGTAGAGGATCGCCCCGGCGGCGCCCTGCAGGAACCGGAAGGCGATGAGCCAGCCGGTGGTGGGGGCGAAGCCGGCGCCGAGCGAGGCGAGTCCGAAGACGACCGTGCCGATGTAGAGGACACGACGCCGGCCGTAGGAGTCGGCTAGCCGCCCCATGGTCACCATGAACATGGACAAGGCGACGATGAACATGTTGACGATGAGCTGGAGGTCGGTGACGGACGCACCGAGGTCCTTCTGGATCTGCGGGGCGGCCGTGTTCACGATCGTGAGATCGATGCAGCCGAGGAAGCTGATCAGGCTCACCCCGGCGAAGGCCCACCACCTGCGGTCCGATGGGGTCTTCGTCGCTGACTTGGGGGTGGTGGTCGATGACGTCACAGTGCCGTGTCCTCTGTACCGGATGGTGATGATCGTGAAGCTCTAGGCAGGTTGGTCAGCAGCGGCGGCCCGCTTCTTGAACCTCAAGGACAACCAGCCTCCCTTTCCGGGGTATTCCGTCGTGACGAACAGCCGTTGGGATTCAGCCAGGGCGGCCGTCATCGGCTGTGGGCAGATGACGTAGTCGTAGCCCTGGTGTGCCCACATCGGAATGGTGGTGGGGCACTCCTCTATGAGGTATTCCAGGCATCCTTTGAACGCCTTCTCGGTGTCCGCTTCAGGGTCACGTGCCGTGAGCCGGTCAATGAACTTCTTGATGGTGGAATCTACCGCCTGGCGGTACTCTGCATTCTCCGCGTATGCGCGTTCGACGCGCTGCCTGAATTGGGGGTAGTCGGGGTCCTTCAGTGCTTCTTCCCACCGGAGCACCTCGTTGGGAACGGAAAGCTGGCCCAGGATCTTGTCGTTGCGCTCAAGCCATTCGTCCCCCTCGCGCAGGAAACGTGCGTATGCCTGCTCGGGAGATGCGTCGATGTAGTTGGAGCGCTGCAAGGTGTCGGCCACCGCGATGGTCAACTGCTTGAATTCGCTGCGGTTCACCAGCTCCGCTGTGGCTCTGAGTTTGTCACCCTCGTGATAGCGCTGGCCGACACTCACCAGCAGAATTGCTCGCGTGCCGGCGAGGGTGAGTTTCTTGGCGGCCTCCCCGAAATTCGCCTTCGTGCGTCCGTCGACGAGGTAGGAGTTCATTCCTGCCTCAGCTCCACAGGGTGAGCGGCCGGTCGGTACCGTGGTAGCCGATGAAATGGCCCAAGGTGATGCGGGGCTCGTCGCTGGACGGCCGTACCGCATGGATCTGGCGCGGGTTGAGGAGCAGCAGATCGCCCGGCGCAGGCTTGATGACCGCCTTCGGCGGGCCCCACTGATCGCGTTTGAGGCCCCAGACCCGTCCCCCTTGAGCTTGTTGTAGGCGTGCTCGCCAGGTTCGGTGCCCCATAGTTCGAGTTCGCCGCCGGTGTGCGGGATGTTGATGTAGATGTTGGCCGAGAGCTGTGCGACCAGCTCTTGTGCGTCCGTCGAGGGAAGATTGCGTTCCAGGGTCGGTATGCGGATTGAGATCCACTCCCTGGTCCTGGAACCGGCAGATGCCGATGAACGCCTTCCGCCCTTCAACGCTCAGCAGGCTTGCCCCGGGATTCCAGGTCTCTTCGAGGAGGAGGCGCAGGGTGTCACTCGGCGACGCGTAGGGGGAGAATAGATCTCGCATTCTTTGGATGTTGTCGCGGGCTTCCGAGTGATAACGCTCGCGGGACGCGTCACAGCTGACCTCGGAGTGGGCGAAGCCTATGCGCTGGAACGTTGTGTCCTTACTCAGGCCACCCTTGTCGGGGTGGTCGACCAGTTGACCGTGTGCGGATGTCACGACCTCGGCGGGGTGAACCCCGGTATATGTACGGCTAATACCGTACCTCGATGAGTGCATGAATGTCCTCATGGGTGAGCTCGCGAAAAGTCGCACGTCTCGTAATTGACATTTCTTCTCTTTCGGGTCCTCGGGTCCTCGGGAACTGGGTGGCGACCCTTCCTCGCGTTTCCGCTTGAAGGAGCTCCTGGCCGGGATCGGGCTGGCGCGTTCTGTGCGCCGATCGGGATCCCGCGGAAAGAGGCGCGACATACTGCCGCAACGGTGTTTGGTGTCGACCGTTCCGCCATCAGCCGGGTCGTCGGCCAGATCCGACCGTGCCTGGGCGGACGGGGCCGTGCGGTTCAGAGGTCGTCTCATTTGGCGAGTCTGCGGTAGCAGATGAGGGTGCAGGCGATACTGGTGAAGGCGAGGAAGTGGTCGGCTTTGCGCTCGTAGCGACGGTGGCGTCGTCGGCAGCCGGCGAGCCAGGCCGTAGTGCGTTCGATGGTCCAGCGGTGGCGGCCCAGTCGCTTGGAGGGCTCGATGCCCTTGCGCGCGATGTGGTGGGTGATTCCGCGTAAACGGAGCCATCGCCGCAGGAGGTCGTAGTCGTAGCCCTTGTCGGCGTGCAGCTTTGCGGGACGTCGCCTGCGGGGGCCACGGCGGGAACGGATCGGCGGGATGCCGCGGACGAGCGGTTCGAGGGCCTGGCTGTCGTGCAGGTTCGCGCCGGAGATGCCGATCGAGATGGGCAGACCGGTCCGCTAGGTAGTCAAGTGGGTCTTCGAGCCTTTCTTGCCTCGATCGACAGGATTCGGACCGGTCAGGTCCCCCCTTTCAGGGCCCGCATGTTCACCGAGTCGATCGCGCAGCGACTCCAGTTCAGGTCGCCGCGCGTACCCAGTTCGTCCAGCACCAGGCGGTGCAGCTTCGCCCGCACCCTGGCCTTGCTCCACTCGGTGAAGCGCCGGTGAGCCGTCGGCCCGGACGGCCCGAAAGACGGAGGCAACTGCCTCCAGGTACAGCCTGACGTGGCGACAAAGATGATCGCCGCAAGCACTTCACGATCCCCATACCTCTGTCGGCCGCCACCCTGCCGCCGAATCGGCGCCGGCGGCACCACCCGCTCGAACAACGACCAGAGCTCATCCGGCACCAAACGCTCCACGATTCCCACGACCGCAGACTACCGAGCACACCAAATGAGACGACGTCTAAAGTCCCCGGCCCGATCCGTGCTTGCGAACTCCGGGCGGCGTGTTCGCCTACGCCCGGGCTGCGGGCGGCGAGTTGCGCCTTGACGCCACCGAGGTCCGGGCCCGCTGGCCGGCGACCGGCCGCGGCGGACGCCGCGCGTTCACCTCGTCGGACGTGGTCTCAGGACTCAGTCAGCGAGTACCTGTTCGCGCAGGATGTCGGCGTGTCCGCAATGGTGGGCCAGCTCTCGCAGAACTTGCAGGTACACCCAGCGAAGCGTGCGCGGCCCGGTCCGATGGCCCGTCACGACGGCGTCCAGCGGCAGGTCCGCGATCGTCGTCCGGGCCGTGGCGCAGGCTTCCCGGTGGGCCGCCGTGACCGAGGCGACGGTGTCGTCGTCGGAGAGCTGGAAGGATGCGTCCGGATTCGGTACCAGACCGAGTTCCTGGCGGGACGTGCCGCCGGCGCACTCTTCGAACCACACCCGCTGCATCCACGTGACGTGCTTGAGCAGACCGAGCAACGTCGTTTTCGACGTGACGAGTTGGCGGCGGGCCTGTTCTTCGGTGAGACCGTCGAGAGTCAACTCGATGGCGCTGCGGTATTCCTCGATGAATGCATCGAGCTGGGTGCGTTCGTCGTCCAGCGGCACATCGAACGAACCCATCAGAGTCTCCCCTCAAGCCGTAGGCCGAGGCCCGTGGCAACTCGCGCGAGCGACGGCCCGCGGCGACGTCGACAATCCCGGTCGCACGACTCTTGCCGCACGGGTCGACGCCAGGCAATCCGTGCACAGCCCGAGGTGAGCAGTCGGCGCACGGTGGTTGTGTGCGGTCGAGCGCAGTCCGAGACGTGCGAACCGCAGCAGCCAGCATACGGTGCGCTCGACGAGCCATCGGTGGCGGCCGAGCGAGGTCTCGTCCTCGGTCCCACGACGCGCGATGCGGACCTTGGGCCCGTGCTGGTGCGGGGGCGACGGCGATGGAGGTGGTCGTAGCCTTCGGCGGCGGATCGGTCCCGAGTCGCGGAGCGGATCACGCCGGGGACACCCGGTGCTCGGCGCGAACACGATCTTGCTGGGGCGTGTCCGCTCGGTCGTCTGACGTGCTCGAGCAGACGTCGTTCGGGCCTGTGTAGGCGGGTGACCTGTCGGAAGAGGAGTGGGGTCGGCTGGAGCCGCATGTGCCGAAGAGTGGTGGTGGAGAAGGGCGTTGGGAAAGCCATCGCAGGGTGATCAACGGCATTCCCGGCCGGTAGCGGACAGGTGTCCCGTGGCGTGATCCACCGCAGGTGGAAGCTGTCAGGGGGTGATCCGCAGGGAGGACTTCACCCGGTCGTAGACCTTGCGGTTGCGCTCGTCGGCGCCGGGGTTGCGGGCGCCCATCCGCAGCAGGATCGTGGCATCGCGCGTGACCACCGCGAGCGTCCGTCTTTGGAAGGACTGGTCCTCGGCAGTCGGCGGGTCGACTGTGTACCTCATCTCCGCGGCGGGGTGCCCCGCGATCGTCAACCGGTTCTCGTGCCGGTCGTGGTAGTACTCGCCGTAGTTGCTCATGCCGTAGCCGTCGTAGTCGAGGAGCGCCTTGCTCGGATCGGCGCTCGCCTTGCCCTTGTCGTAGACCCTGACCCGCATTTCCATGCTCGTCTTACCGGAGCCCCACTCAAGGTCGCAGGAGGCGTACCGGGTCGACCGCTCCGGGTCCACTACGTTCCCGTCCTCCGACTTCCTCCACCGCTGCGTCGGAATCTCGAAGGTCACCGGCAGTTCGCACGCCGAACCTGCACCACCTACCGACGCAACGCGCTCGCCCTCGTTACGGGAACAGCCCAGGTCTGCCCCGACCAGCAACACGGCACCCAACACCCCCACGGACCACCGTCGTATGCGGCTCGACACCAGGATCCCCTCCCTCCGACTCCTCCGAACGGTAATGCACTTCCGTAGAGGCATCCCAGGCACATCCGTGCCGGCCTGCTCCCTCCCGTGAGCAGCACCACGCAACCAGCCGGACAACCTATGGGACAGGCTCTGGGCCGAACATTGCCTGGGCAGCGGTTCTCGCGGGGCCTGCCTGTCCCCATGAGCCGGGTCCGGCTTGCGTCGCCGCCCGTGTCGCCCGGCGCAACAACGTGACTAGCGCGCAGGTAACTTGGTCACTGGTCGCCTATGGCCACCGGTCGGCCCTACAGCTGATTGTGCGTCAGGACGTCCTCCAGTTCATGCATCAGCCGCCGCTTCGGGCGCGCGCCGACTATTTCCTTCACCAACTCGCCATCGCGGTAGACCTGCAAGGTGGGAGCGGCGAGAACGTTGCAGGCGATCATCGTGGCGGGGTTCTCGTCGGTGTTGAGCTTGGCGACGGTCAGGCGGTCCGCCTCCTCGCGGGCGATGTGTTCGAGGACCGGCGCAAGCTGTCGGCAGGGGCCGCACCAGGATGCCCAGAACTCGAGGAGGACGGGCCGCGCGCTGTGCAGTACCAGGTGGTCGAAGGTCTCGTCGGTGACGGTGATGACGGCGGTTTCGGTGGTGTTCACGGGTGGTGTCCTTTGCTCTTGGGCGGGCCGGGCTGGATCATTCGGAAACACAGGGGGAGAACTCGCAGCGCGGATCGGTGGTGCGGACCTCGATGGCCCGTTGCAGTTGTCCGGAGACCCGCTGACGCACCTCGCTCAGGTGGGCGATGCACGCGTCCAGCTCGGCGATCTTGTGGCGGTAGACGGCGATGGAGTCCGCGCAGCGATCGCCGGTCTCGTGACCGTCGCGCAGACACTCCACGAAGGGCCGGATCTCCTCCAGTCCGAAGCCGAGATCCAGCAGCGAGCGGATTTCCCGAACGATCCGCAGGTCCTCGTCCCCGTAGTCGCGATAGCCGTTGGCAGCCCGCCGGGCTCGCAGCAGCCCCTGCGCCTCGTAGTAGCGCAACGACCGAGTGCTCACCCCGGCACGCTCGGCCAGCTCTCCGATCCGCATGGTGGCTCCTCCCTGGTTCACCCGAGACGCTAGACCTTGACACCGGCGTCAAGGCCAGCGCTGGGTCGAGTTGAGTAGTAGTAGCAGCAGTCGCTGTCACGGTTTGAACCTCACGCGGCGTGAGGATGCATCGTTGCTCTATGACCACTTCTGCCACCTGGAAGGTAGGCCGGCTTGCCGAGGCCAGCGGGCTGACCGTGCGCACGCTGCACCACTGGGACACCATTCGCCTGCTCAGCCCCTCACAGCGCACCACGGGAGGGCACAGGGAATACACCGAGGAAGACCTCGTCCGCCTGTATCAGGTGCTGGCGCTCCGTAGCCTGGGGCTGGCTCTGGACACCATCGCTGCCTGCCTGGATGCCGGGGTCGACCCTGCGCGGTTGGTTCGGGACCACTTGACCAGCGTGGAGACGTCTCTCGCTGCGCTCGGTGTCCTGCGGGAGCGGCTCGTGCGACTCGGTGACGAGCTGTCGGCTGACCAGAACCCGACGGCCACGGCGCTGCTCGATGCGCTGCGGGCGATCGGCGCCCCCGGACCGGAGGGCGAGCGCTCGCTAGGCCACCACCTGGATGCCGACCAGAGTCAGGTCCTGCGGGCCCGAGCCACTGCCCTGGGGCCTGCGATGCATTACGTGCTCGAGGTCGAGTGGCCTGAGCTGTACCGCAGGGCCGAACGGCTCCGTGCCGCTGGAACTCCTCCCACTGATCCGAAGGTCCGCCGACTGGTGGCCCGCATGGATGAGCTGAGCGCGTTGGTCACCGGCGGCGATGCCGGCGTTTCCGCCGGTGTAAGAGCTGCCTGGCATGACGATCCAGCCGCCATGTCCGGCGACCCCGGTGCTCCGGCTGACGACTGGCGAGAGCTGGCCGACTACCTGGACCGCGCTCGCAACAGCCCCGCCTGACTGGCGCGTGCTGTGGTCACCCTGTCACCTTCATCTGCCAAAGGAGTCCGGCCATGAACCGCCGAACCCGTATATGCATTGCCCTGGCCTCGACGTGCCCCACTCTCCTCACCCTTCCGGTCATCTGTCTGCTGGCTGCAGTCGGCGCGGTGCCGTGGGGCCTTCTCGTTGCTCTGCCGGTTGCGCTCGTCGCGCATGCCGCCATCAATTTCTTCCGACTGAATCCGAGGCTGTCGGAGGTCGGTTCGGGCCGCCCGAACACCTTGTGAGGGAGCAGGGGGTCACATCGACTGCCGTATCACGGCGAGGTGGACGGTCGCTTCGTAGCGGATGGCGAGCTTGTCATTCCTGGTGGCCATGGCCCGGGCCTGTTTGAGCAGCCCGATCCGGCATGCGGTCTTGTGTCTGTGCTTGTGGTGGTCGCGGTCGAAGCCGGGCGGCCTGCCGCCCGTTGAGCCCGGGCGGAGCCGGTGTCCGGCCTGGTCGCGCCTCTCCGGGATCGTGTGCGGGATCTGTCGGCCACGGAGGTGGCCGCGGATCATGCGGGACGAGTAGGCCCTGTCGGCGATCACATGCGCCGGCCGGGTGCGCGGGCGTCCGACGCCGGTCCGGGCAATGGGGATCCGTCCCATAGGCGTGATGAACGGCGATTTTCACGGCTCGGGCCGGAGCCGTGGTCGTGGTCGTGGTCGTGCGGTCCGACGGCAACGTCTCGGTCGTTTCGCCGTCGCTCCGCGCGCCTTGCTGTTGCTCCACGCCGGTCTACGAGCCTGTAGGCCGGCGTAGGTCGCCGGTGTCGAGTGGGGCTGACTCGCTGGCCAGTCAGCGGGGGTTGGTGTGCGTCCGGCCGGACCAGATGTCGATGACCACCTGGTGGTGCTGCGGGCGTACGGCTGGTGCGCCGGCGGCGTAGTTCTTGTCGACCTGGGCCGCCTCGGCCGCGTTCGGCTTGGCGTTCGTGCAGGACGTGCCTGGGCCGTGGCCGGACATGAGTTCTGAGCAGGGCCCGCTGTAGTCGTCGGGCAGCCCGAGGATGTGCCCGGTTTCGTGCGCCGTGATCCGGGTCGTGTCGTAGCCCTCGTCGACCGCCTGCTGGCCCAGCTGCACGTCACCGTTGCCGCCGGGGAAGATCGGCCCCAACGTGGTCTGTGGCCACCCGCTGGTCGCCTCGTAGACGAAGTCGGCCGAGCCGGGGGAGCTCGCCGGCTCCAAGCGCACGTTGTGCACGGCGTCGTTCCAGTTCTGCACGGCTTGCTTGATCGCGCCCGCCCACTGACCGGCGCCACTGGCGTCGTAGGTCAAGGTGACCACGGAGGTGGTCGCGTGCGCCGCGGGGTGCGCCGCGGCGGCGCCGACCGTGGTGCCCAACATGGCCGGGACGAGCGCCGCCAGGGCGGCTATTCGCTTGATCATCGGACTGATACGCCTCCTTGGGTTTCCGTTGCTGTCCGAAGTAAACGAGTTCGTCGCGGACACGACAACCTCCCTGTCGGTGATCGGGCCCGGTTGTTGCCAAGTTGGCTCAAATGGAGAGGAGTTGATGGTGGGTGGGGTGGGGGGAGGAGGGCGAGTGTCGTTGGCCGGTCGTGAGGGTGGGAGATCGAGCGCCGTCAGCCCGCCTTGCGGGGCCGCTGCTGCGGATTGCGCCGGGCTCGCCTGCGATCTTGATGGGAGTCCTGCTGGCGGGTTGGTCCGGAAGCAGTACGCGCCGGGATCGATCCGGTGTCGCCGAGTTGGGTCGGCCAGGGCGTCACGCGGCGCAGGCGTCCCCGGGCGGGGATCGTGGGGGAAGCAGGCGGCCCGGTGATCGTTCGGTATGCGGCGCGGACTCCTCGCATACAGGGGAGGCGAATCGGCATCTCGGCCAACGGGCGGCTGGTTTCGGCTTGTTCGCCGCGGGGTCGTTAACAGGAAGTTCATCAAACTGTTGAAGCGGATAGGGGTGGGTGGGCGCCGCGGGGGACCGCGGAGCGCCGCCGGAGAGGACCGAGCGCGACGGAAGGACGGCATGCGATGGGCAGGGCCACGGCTGTGGACGGCGTACTCGACGTACCCGTCATCGACATCTCCGCCTGGACGGACGGCACCGCCGCCGACCGGGCCGGCATCGCGGGCGAGATCGACCAGGCGGCGCGCACCGTCGGGTTCATGCAGATCAGGGGGCACGGTATTCCCGAGGCCGCGGGGCGGGCGTTCGCCGCGGCGCTGGACGGGTTCTTCGGGCTCCCGATGGACGAGAAGAAGGCGCTGTGCGCCCCGTCGCCGGACGTCAACCGCGGCTACACCCCGCCGCGCACCGAGAAGCTCAGCCTGAGTCTGGGTGTCCCCGCGGCGGCCGAGGACCTCTTCGAGGCGTTCAACGTCGGTGCGGAAGCGGCCGCCTTCCCCGGCCTGGGCCTGCCCGAGGCGCACTATCCGGCCAACCTCTGGCCGGCGGTGCCGGGGTTCCGGGACGCGGTGACCGAGTGGTGTGCGCAGGCGGGCGGGCTGGCCCGGCGGCTGACCGGGATCTTCGCGCACGCGCTGGGGCTCCCCGCCGACTACTTCGCCCCGTTCACCGACCATTCGCTCGACGTGCTCCGGATGAACCACTACCTGGTCCCCGAGCAGGAGTTGGTCGTCGACCGCGATCAGATGGGGATGGGCGCCCACACCGACTACGGCATCGTCACCGTGCTGTGGGCCGACCGGGTCCCGGGGTTGCAGATCCTCGACACCGAGGGGCGCTGGCACGACGTCCTGCCGGAACCGGGCTGCCTGCTGGTCAACCTCGGTGACTTGTTGGCCCGTTGGACCAACGATCAGTGGCTGTCGACCATGCACCGGGTGCTGCCGCCGACCGACGCAAGTGGGCGCGTGGTGCGCCGCCGGTCCGCCGCGTTCTTCCACGACGGCAACTGGGACGCCGAGATCAGCTGCCTGCCCGGCTGCGTCCCGGTGGGGGCCGACCCGCTGTACCCGCCCACCACCGTCGGCCGGCACCTCGCCGAGAAGTTGGGCGGCTCGCGCGCCGGGAGGTCCAACGCCAACTCGCCGCGCGAAGCCGCCCGGCTGCTCGCCGCCCGCGGCGACTGACGTCAACGCATCTGTACCGCAGGTCAGTTGTGACCGGCCCCGCGCCGCACCGGCAGGGGGCGGGTGCTTTCCCCCCACCGCCCGTCCCCTCCGTGCCCGAGAGGTTCTGTCATGGCCCTGACGCCACGCCGCGCGCCGCTGCGCCGCCCCCGCCCCGTCCCGGCGGACGGCGCCCCGCACCCCGGTCTCGGGCGGACCCTGGGCCTCGGGGTGCAGCACGCACTGGTGATGTACGCGGGCGCGATCGCGGTCCCGTTGATGTTCGGAGCCGGCGCCGGACTGGACGAAGCGGCGGTCAGCACCCTGGTCAACGCGGACATCTTCGTCGCCGGGATCGTCACCGTCGTGCAGAGCCTGGGCGCCGGGCGGTTCCTCGGCGTCCGGCTGCCCCTGGTGACCGGCGGCTCCTTCGTCTGCGCCACCCCCATGATCGTGATCGCTCGGCAGTACGGAATGCCCGCGGTCTACGGCTCGATGATCGCGGCGGGGCTCTTCGGGATGCTGGTCGCGTTCCCCTTCGCCCGGGCGTTGCGGACCTTCCCGCCGCTGGTCAGCGGGGTGGTGATCACCGTCGTCGGACTGGCGCTGATCGGTGCCGCCCCCGGCATGATCGCCGGGCCGGACCCCGCGGCGGCGGACTACGCCCCGCCCGCCCATCTGGCCCTGGCCGGCGGGGTGATCGGCTTCCTGCTGCTGCTCCGGCGGTTCCTGCGCGGCTTCCTGGCCCAGGTGAGCGTGCTGCTGGCGCTGCTGGCGGGGACGCTGGCGGCGCTGCCGATGGGGCTGACCGACTTCTCCGGCGTCGCCGACGCGGACTGGTGGGGGCTGGTCTCCCCGTTCCGCTTCGGGGCCCCCACCTTCCCGCTCGCCGGCGTGGTCTCCCTGTGCGTCGTGATGTTGGTGGTGTTCGCCGAGTCGACCGCGCAGATGATCGCGGTCAGCGAGGCGGTCGAACGGCCGCTGACCGACCGGGCGTTGGGCCGCGGACTGGCCGCCGACGGCCTGTCCGGGGTGCTCGGCGGCGCCATGAACTCCTTCCCCGACACGGTCTTCGCCGGCAACATCGGACTGACCCTCATGACCGGCATCCGCAGCCGGTACGTCACCGCCGCCGGCGGCGTGGTGATGGTGTTCCTGGGGACCCTGCCCAAACTGGGCGAGGCGATCGCCTCCCTGCCCCAACCCGTGATCGGCGGCGCCTCGTTGATCTGCTTCGCCACCGTCGCCGCGGTGGGCATCAACATCCTGCGCCGGGCCGGGCTCGACCACGGGGACAACCTGCTCATCGCGGCGGCGGCGATCGGCACCGGCATGCTCCCGGTCGTCGCCCCGCGCCTGTACCACCGCTTCCCGGAGTGGTGGCAACTGGTGTTCGGCAGCCCCTCGACCGCGGCGCTGGTGGTGGCGCTCGGACTGCACTGCGCGTTCCACCACGGGCGGCGCCGGGTCGAGGGGGCCGAGGTCTGACGGGCGCAGCGTCAGGCGAGGCCCTGCATCCGCCGGGCGACCCGGGCGTGCTCGTTCAACTTCTCGTCAAGTGACGGGAGTTGGAGTGCTCCCTCGTCGACGAGGACACGTCCGCCGACGACCGTGGTCCAGGCCCGCGACGGGGCGCAGCGCAGCCACGCCTCGACCGGGTCGGTGAGCGCCCCGGCCAGCGCCACTTGGGGGGTGTCCCAGACGACGAGGTCCCCGCAGGCGCCCGGGCGCAGCTGTCCCAACTCGTCCGCGCGGCCCAGGCAGCGGGCCGAGCCGCGGGTGGCGATATCCAGGGCGTCCCGGGCGGTCATCGCCGACGGGCCGCCGCGGTAGCGACCCAGCAGCAGGGCGCTGCGGGTCTCCAGCCACAGCGAGGCGTGGTCGGTGGAGGCGGAGCCGTCGCAGCCGATGCCGACCGGCATGCCCAGTCCGCGCATCTCCCGGACCGCCGCCGTCCCGCCGGCGATCAGCATGTTGGAACTGGGACAGTGCGCCACCCCGACCCCGGCGGCGGCGAGCCGGGCGCGCTCCTCCTTGGTGGGGTGGATGCAGTGCGCCACCCACGTGCGGTCGGTCATCCAGCCGACCGACTCGAAGTACTCGACGGGCCGGCAGCCGTAGGTCTCCAGGCAGTAGGCGTCCTCGTCCGGGTCCTCGGCGAGGTGGGTGTGCAGCCGGACGTCGAGCCGCTCGGCCAACTCGGCGGTCGCGGCCATCAGTTCCCGGGTCACCGAGAACGGTGAGCAGGGCGCGAGGGCGACTTGGGTCAGCGCGCCCGGGGCCGGATCGTGGTAGGTCTGCACCAGTCGCTCGCTGTCCGCCAGCACCTCCTCGGCGGTCTGGGTGACCGAGCGGGGCGGCAGCCCGCCGTCCTCGGTCGAGCGGGTCATCGAGCCGCGGGTGGCGTGGAAGCGGAAGCCCACCTCCTGGGCGGTGCGGATCTGGGCGTCGATCAGGCGCGGCCGCGGATGGACGTAGTGGTGGTCCATCGAGGTGGTGCAGCCGCCCAGCAGCAGTTCCGCGATGCCGACGTAGGTGGCGAGGTGCACGGCCTCCTCGTCGAGGGCGTCCCACAGCGGGTAGAGGGTGGTGAGCCAGGTGAAGAGGGTGCCGTTCACGGCCGGGGCGTAGGCGCGGGTGAGGTTCTGGTACATGTGGTGATGGGTGTTGATCAGCCCGGGGGTGACCAGGCGACCGGCGGCGGAGAGGGTGCGGGTGGCGCCCGCCGGCTCGGAGCCGGCGGGCCCGTACGCCGCGACCCGGCCGTCCCGGAGGGCGATCCAGCCGCCGGGCACCTCGGTGTCACCGTCGATGACGAGCAGGCGGGCGTCCCGGACGAGCAGGTCGCAGTGGTCCGTCGGGTCGGCGGTGCCGTCCGGACGGGCGTGGTGGTGGGTGTCGGCCATGCGAGGACTCCTGTGATGCGGTGTGCCGAGGCTCCGGCACGGGGCACGATGGATGCGCGCGGGCCCTGTACCGGTGTGGTGCGCGGCCACCGGATCGTCACCGCCGGGCCTGCCGGCGGGCGGGCGGTCCTCCTCCTTGACGTCTCACGTCCCTGGGATGGGGACGTAACTCGGCGCGGTGCACACGTCGTTGGAGCCCTGCCCGGAATTGGCCGGGCCAGTCCCCGGCCCGTCGCCGGCGGCGTCAGGCCGGCCGGTGCGCCGGCAGCGGGCGCCGCAGCACGTACCCGCCGACCGCCACCGCCACCGCGATGACGCACCCCGCGAAGGCCAGCCCCGCGCCGCGCAGTCCCAGCGCCATGGTCAGGGCGCCGACGCCCACCACCGGCAGGGAGATGCCGAGGTAGGCGACGAGGAAGAAGGCGGAGAGGGTGCCGCCGCGGTGCTCCGGCGGGGCGGCGGCGCTCACCGCGGTCAGTCCGGCACGGAAGGCCAGGCCCTGGCCGGTGCCGCCGCAGAGCGCGCCGGCGACCAGGACGGGCAGCGACGCCGTCGCGAGCGAGGTCCCCACCAGCACCAGCCCCACCACCAGGATCAGGCAGCCGGCCGGCAGCGCGGCGCGGACGCCGATCCGACCGGTCAGCGACTGGCCGAGGGTCGAGCCGAGGAAGACCGTGCAGACGACCGCCCCGGACACCGCGAGGTTGTGCACGCCGAGGGTCTGCGCGACGAAGCTCGGGGCGATCGCGGTGAACAGTCCGAGCAGGGCGAAGCCGGCGAACGCGGCGACCGCGGCGGGTGCGAACACCCCGCGGACCGCCGGGGGGATCACCAGCCCCTGGGGACGCAGGGACCGCGGACGGTGCGGATGCGCGACGGTCTCCGGCAGGAACCAGGTCACCAGCCCGGCGAGGAGCAGCAGGAGGAGGTGGACGAGGAAGGGGAGGGCGAGTGGCCGGGGCGCGTACTGCGCGAGCAGACCGGCCAGTAGTGGGCCGCAGCCCAGGCCGCCCATGTTGGCGGCGGTGGCCGCGAAACCGGCCCGGGACTCCCGGCCGGGGCGGGCCAGTTCCAGGACGGCGGCGGTGGCGGCGCCGCTGAACAGCCCGGCGGCGAAGCCGGACAGCACCCGGCCGAGCAACAGCAGCGGCAGCCCGCCCTCGAAGAGGAAGCACCCGGCGCTCGCCGCCGACAGGCCCAGCGCCGTGAACAGCACCGGTCGCCGACCTGTCTGGTCGGAGAGGTTGCCCGCGCCGAACAGGACGGTGATCACGCCGAGGGCGTAGGTGGCGAAGACCACGGTCACCATCAGCTCGGAGAAGCCCAGTTGTTGGCGGTAGAGCCCGTAGAGCGGGGTGGGCAGGGTCGTTCCCGCCATGCCGATCGCGAAGACGCCCGCCGCGGCGGGGCTGCCGGGGCGACGGGTCGGGCCGGTGCGCACGGTCATGGCGTCAACGTAGGCGGCGGCACCGCGCCCCGGCCAGGACGCGGTGCCGCCGCGCGTGGCGGGGCACCGCGTCCCGTGGGGCAGTCGCGCCGAGCGGGTCAGCGGGTGGGTGCGTTGGCCGCGGTGACGTTGACGGCGGCCCAGGCGCGGTCGACCGTCCGGTAGGCGGTGCTGGTAGCGCCGTACAGGTCCTTGGCGGCCTGGAGGGTGGCGGTCCGGGCGTCGTGGAAGTCGGTCGTGGAGACCATGTAGCGGGTGAGCGCCCGGTAGAAGATCGCCGTCGCCTTGTCCCGGCCGATGCCGGTCACCTTGGCGCCGTCGTAGGTGGGGGAGTCGTAGGCGACCTTGCCGATGGTCTTCTTGCCGCTGCCCTCGGCCAGCAGGTAGAAGGCGTGCGAGGAGACGCCGGAGCCGGCGTGCACCTCGGTGTCGTAGGTGTCCTTCGACCAGTAGTCGACGGCCCCTTCGAGCTTGTCCAGGGACGGCTCGTCCAGCCGGCGCAGGAACTTCTGGGCCAGGCCGAGGTTCTCGCCCATGAGGTAGTTGGGCGGGTTCTTCGGGTTGTTGGTGGCGAACTCCACCGCGCTGCCGAAGATGTCCGCGAGCGATTCGTTGAGGGCGCCCGGCTCGCCGAACTGGCGGCCCTCGGCGTCGACGCGGGTGGGCTGGAGGTTCGCGGTGGCGTCGACCACGCCGTGGGTCAGCTCGTGGCCGGTGACGTCGAGGACCACCAGCGGCTTGGTGAAGAGCTGGCCGTCGCCGTCGCCGTAGAGCATGCAGCCGCAGTCCGAGGACCAGAAGGCGTTGCCGACGTTCTTGCCGTAGTGGACCAGGGCGTGCGCGCCGGCCCCGTCGTTCTTGATGCCGTTGCGGCCGAAGGTCTTCTTGTAGAAGTCCAGGGTGCTGGTGATGCCGAACTGGGCGTCGACCGCGGCGGTGGCCCGGTTGGCGGTGGTGCCGTCGCCCCAGCGGTTGGTGCCGTTGACGAGCGGCTTGGCGCTGATGAACTTCTCCAGCTCCTTGCCGCCGGCGTCCCGCGTCTCGGTGTTGCCGCGGGTGCCGTCGCGCAGGACGAAGGCGTTCTTCGCGGTCTGCGTGGTGGACAGCGGCACCGTGCCGACGAAGAGGGACGCGCCGGTGCCGGTGGCCCGCGCCGGGAAGCTGCCGGCGGTGGACTTGCTCGGGGCGGTCGGGGTGGCGGCCGCACCGGGCTTGGGGGTGGGACGCTCGCCGCGCTGCCGGAGCTTTCGCAGGACGGAGGGGGAGAGGAACGGGTCGTTGACCGGCACGTTGCTCAGGACGCCGCCGGTGGTGGCGTCGACGACGACGGTCCGGGCGCCGCCGGCCTCGGCGGTGCGGCTGTCGGTGACCTGCACCTGGTAGGCGAGGGTGGTGCGGCCCTCCCGGGCGTCGACGACGAGTTGGGGCTCGCCGGCGGTGCCCTGCGCCACGGCGGCGGCCTTGGTGGCGGCCTGGCCGGCCGACAGTTTCGGGTCGGTGGCGGGGAGGTCGACCCGGTGCCGGGCGGCCCGGGTCACGCCCTGGTAGGCGGAGTCCGCACCGAGGTGGACGACCAGGTCGCCGCCGAGCACCGGCAGGCCGCGGTGGATGCGGACGAACCGCACGTGCCGGCGGCCGTCGGGGTCGACCAGGGTGTCGGTGGCCTTGAGGGTGTCCTGCTGGCTGACGCCGGTGGTCGCGGAGTGCGCGTAGGCGGCGGCGCGGGCGGCGGCCACGAGCGAGGGGGTGCCGGTGGCCGAGGAGGCGGCGGGGGAGGCCGGGGCCGCGACGGCGGCGCCGGCGGTGAGGGTGGCGGCCGTGCTGACGGCCAGGGCTATCGCCAGGCGGCGGCTGCGTATGTGGGGTCTACGCACAGTGTGGCGTCCTTATGTGCTGTGGACGGTGGCATGCGCCAACCGCCCGTACACGCGGTGGCGTTGCACACCGCGGGGGCCGTCCGGCCCCGCACAGACCCTGGTATGTCTGGCATGAGCATGTAAAGAGGAATGATCAATTTTCGGTGCTAGATAGTCAAAAATTGATAATTGATCAGCTTTAGGTAGTCGGAAGATGACCAAGTGTGTTCTGAGGGGGAAGACTCACCGAGGCGCACGGGGGTTGTGCGGGGCGCGGAGGAATTTCCGGGCACGACGACGGCCGGGGCGGCGGCTGCCGTCCCGGCCGGGTTCGATCAGGGGTGCTCCGGCGGCGCTAGCCGGTGCGGAAGAGCTCCTCCAGCGACGCCTGCGCCTTCTCGCCGCCGCGGACCGCCTCGACGACGGCCTGGTGGAAGGCGCGGCTGTCCGCCTCCGAATGGCAGGGGACGGGGCTGCCGATCATGGTGTACCAGTCCGAGGACCCGGTGTACTGGACGGCGACGTGCGCCTCGTCCTCCGACCACGTGGTGTGGATGGTCAGGTCCCCCTGCATGGGACCGACCTCCTCGGTCTGCACCGCGCCGGGGCGGGCGTGGATCCCCACCGTGGTCCAAGATGCCCAGGTCATGTCGTTCCCCTCGGTCCCCAGGCCCCGGCCGGCCGCCGGGCGCGGTGCTTCAAGTCTGGCACTCGACGTGCGGCGGCGCACCGCATCGACGGGCCGTCACGGCTCCCCCGCACACTGTCACCATCCTCGCCACCCGGCCCTCACCGGCTCGTCACGCCGCGGTCACACAGGGTGCCGGACAGCCACGCGGTGGCCGCCTCCAGCGCGGCGTCCGCGGCCGGCAGCGCACCGACCGCGCCGAGGAACCCGTGGAAGGTGCCCGGATGTTCGTCCACCCGCACCGCGACGCCGGCGGCCCGCAGCGCCCGCCCGTAGGCGCGCCCTTCGTCCCGGAGCGGGTCGCACTCGGGCAGCACCAGCAGCGCGGGCGGCAGACCGGTGAGGTCCGCGGCGCGTCCGGGGGCGGCGTACGGGTGCTCCCGGTCGCCGTCCGGGCCCAGGTACTGGTCCCAGTACCACTGCATGTGGGCCGTGGTGTGGAAGAAGCCGGTGGCGTAGTCGACGGGCGAGCGGCCCGCGAGCCGGGGGTCGAGCGCCGGGTAGGCCAGCAGCTGGGCGGCGAGCGGGGGCCCGCCGCGGTCCCGGGTCATCAGGGTGACGGCGGCGGCGAGGTTGCCCCCGCTGGAGTCGCCCGCGACGGCCACCCGGGCCGGGTCGCAGCCCAGCTCCGCGGCGTGCGCGACGGCCCACCCGGTCGCCGCGTAGGCGTCCTCGGCGGCGGCCGGGAAGCGGTCCTCCGGGGCCCGGCGGTAGTCCACCGAGACCACCACCGCGTCGCAGCGCCGGGCGAGTTGCCGGCAGAGCCCGTCGTGGGTGTCCAGGTCGCACAGGACCCAGCCGCCGCCGTGGAAGAAGACGACCAGCGGGCGGGGGCCGGTGGCGGGGGCGTCCGGGCGGTAGACGCGGAGGGGGAGGGCGGGTGCGCCGGGCGGGCCGGGCACGGTGCGGTCGGTCGAGGTCACCGTGCCGTCGCCGGGTTCGGGCGGCGCGGCCCGGGAGGCGCGGCGCAGTGCGCCGGCGTCCAGCGGGCCGCGCGCCGGGTCCGGGAAGCCCGCGGACATCGCGTCCACGATCCGCCGGGCCAGCGGGGAGAGCGGGTCGGGGGCGCCGGACGCGGGGCCCGGCCGGGCGTCGGTCATCGGGTGGTCAGCCCCCCGTCCACGGCGAACTCCGCACCGGTGATGTACGCGGAGGCGTCGGAGGCCAGGAAGCGCACCAGCTCCGCGACCTCGTCGGGGCGGCCGACGCGGCGCAGCGGCACCCGCGGCCACTCCTGCTCGCCGGGTGCCGGGCCCAGGACGTCCGCCACCATGGGCGTGTCGATCATGCCGGGGTGGACGGAGTTGACCCGGATCCGGTCTCCGGCCAGGTCGAGCGCGGCGGACTTGGTGAGCCCGCGCAGCCCGAACTTGCTCGCCCCGTAGGCGGAGTGCCCCGGGATGCCCCGGAGCCCGGCGGTCGAAGAGATGTTGACGATCGAGCCGCCGCCGGCGTTCCGCAGGGCCGGGACGGCCGCCTGGATGCCGAGGAAGGGGCCGAGGAGGTTGACCCGCATCAGCAGCGCGAAGTTCTCCTCGGTCTCCTGGTCGACCGGCGCGGTCCGCCACAGGGCGGCGTTGTTCACCAGGACGTCCAGCCGCCCGAAGGCGGTGACCGCGGTGTCGACGACCGTCCGCCAGCCGTCCGCGTCGGTGACGTCGTGCCGGACGAACCGGGCCGCGTCGCCCAGCTCGGCGACGAGTGCCCGGCCCTCCTCCTCGCGGACGTCGCCGAGCACCACCCGGGCGCCGCAGGCCACGAACAGGCGCGCCTCGGTCGCGCCCTGTCCGCGCCCGGCGCCGGTGATCACCGCGACCTTGCCGTCCAACCGCGCCGCGTCGGTCGTCATGCCTGCTCCTCCAGCGCCCGGAAGTGCGGGATGACCGTCTCGCCCCAGTGCCGGATGGTCTCCAGGCAGGCATCCTGCGGCACGGTGCCCATCTGGATCAGGCACATCACCTCGTCCACGCCGATCTCGCGCAGCTGCTCGACGTAGGCGATGGCGTCCTGGGGGGTGCCGTAGGCGTGCTGGGCGTTGTAGGTGCCGGTGTCGACCGGGCGGGCGGGGATGTTGGCCTCGTGCAGCTTGGCGACCAGCTCGTCGCGGTCCTGCGCCAGCGCGGCGACGTGGTCGTCGTGCTCGTCGTGGACGGTGGGCGCCGGGCCGTTGCCGTACCAGTGGGCGATCGCCTCGGCGAAGAACCGCTGACCGCGGGTGCCGATGCGGTAGGCGGCCGGCCCGTCGTCCAGCACGATGGTCGGGCAGAGCGCGGAGAAGTGGTCGTTGGTCTCGGTGGAGACCAGCCGGTCGCCGCCGCGGGTGGCGATCGCCTCGTCGTAGACCTTGCGCATGGTGCGCACGTCGTCCGCGCCGGCGAAGCCCATCACCAGGGCGCCGATGCCGAGTTCGGCGGCGAGCTTGAGGGTGTCGTGCTTGCTGCACGCCATGAACAGCGGCGGGTGCGGGCCCTGGACGGGCCGCGGCAGGATCGCACCGGGGCCGATGTCGAGCCCGCCGTGCCACTCGAAGGTCTCCTCCCGCCAGGCGTTGCTGAAGATCTTCAGCGCCTCCTCCATCTGCGGGTAGGTGTCCTCGGGGCGGACCCCGTACATCGACATCTCCTGCTTGGTGGCGCCGCGGCCGGCGCCGATGTCCACCCGGCCGCCGGAGAGCACGTCGAGCATCGCGGCCCGCTCGGCGACCCGCACCGGGTGCTGGTAGCCGAACGGCATGGTGACCACGCCATGGCCGATCCGGATGCGGGAGGTCCGGGCGGCGACCCAGGTGAGGAAGATCTCCGAGGCGCTCATGTGCGCGTACTGGGTGAGCGAGTGGTGCTCCACCGCCCAGATGCGGTCGAAGCCCATCTCCTCTGCGTAGACGGCCTGTTCGACGCAGTCGTGGATGACCTGGCGCTCCCGTTCGGGCGTCGGGTCGGCGAGCTGTGCCTCGAAGATCATCGAGAACTTCACGGAACTGCCTCCTCTGTTCTGGAGGTGCGGAGACTATTTCTAATAGGAATATGTCTAGCAGGTATACATGGCGAGTGGGAAGGGGGGCCGACGATGTCCCGTCAGGTGGGGGACCAGGGAGGCCGTAGACTGCGGAGCGTGACGGAGAAGAAGGCGCACGGAGCGCAGGCCGGGGTCGACGCGGAGCGTCCGGCGCTGCCGGCGACCAGCTGGGCGGTGCTCGGACTCCTCTCCTTCGGTGAGGAGTTGTCCGGTTACGACCTCAAGAAGTGGTCGGACTGGTCGCTGCGCTTCTTCTACTGGAGCCCGTCGTTCAGCCAGATCTACGGCGAGCTCAAGCGCCTGGAGAAGGTCGGCTACGTCAGCTCGCGGATGGTCGCCCAGGAGACCGGTAACCGCGACAAGCGGGTCTACGTCATCACCGACGAGGGCATGGCGGCGGTCCGCCGGTGGGCGCGCGAGGCGCCCGTGGAGCCGCCGGTGCTCAAGCACGGCGTGATGCTGCGGCTCTGGCTGGGGCACCTGCTGGAGGTCGAGCAGATGCGCGACGTGCTCGGCCGGCACCGGGAGTACGCGGAGACGATGCGGCAGCGCGCCGAGGCGGACGCCGCCGGCGCCCGCGCCGAAGCGGCCTGGGCCTACCCGTCGCTCGCGCTGAAGTGGTCGGAGCGGTACTACGCCTCCGAACGCGACCTGGCGGACGCGATGCTGGCCGATTTGGACGAGATGGTAGCCGCCGACGGCACTGACGGCACCGACGGCGCCGACGGCGAAGCGGTCAACCGCCCGTAGGTGCGCCGGAAGTAGAGCAGCGGGCTGGTCTCGCGCAGCCGCTCCGGCGGCGTCAGGGCGGTGACCCGGCCGAGCGCGATCAGGTGGTCGCCGCCGGGCAGCACGTCCGCGAGTTCGCACTCGATGGTGGCGAGCGCCGCGGTCAGCAGCGGCGCGCCGTTGACGCCGGAGCGCCAGTCGACGTCGGTGAACTTGTCGCCGCCGGTGACCGCGAACTGCCGGCACAGGTCCTCCTGGTCGGCGGCGAGGACGTTCACCGCGAACCGGCCGGCGGCACTGATCTTCGGCCAGGTCGTGGACGTCCCGGCCGGGCAGAAGCACACCAGCGGCGGGTCCAGGGAGACCGAGGAGAACGACTGGACGGCCATGCCGGTCGGTTGGCCGTCGGACTGGATCGCGGTGATCACGGCTACGCCGGTGCAGAAGCGACTGAGCGTGTCGCGCATCGCGGCGTCGTCGAACGACGTGGTGGGGGCGGTGGGCGGGATGTAGGTGGACACGCGTCCTCCCGAGGTGGGGTGAATTTCTCTACGTGTTTCTACTAGGTATATGCCTAACCGAAACACTGTGATTGGATACCGGCCACGTCCGCACGTCAAGTAGGCGGTTCCGCACCACACACCGCCGTCACCTCCGAGCAAGGGAGCGGGAGGGCCAATGACCTGGGCACACCACACCCCTCAAGGGCCGCCGCAGCCGGCGGCACCGGCCACCGTCGCACAACTCGCCGCCCACGCGGCCCGCGCCCACGGTGACCGGGAGGCGCTGTCCGACGGTGAAGTCCGTTGGACGTTCACCGAGTTGGAGAAGGAGGTCGCCGCCGCGGCACGGGCCGCGCTCGCCCACGGCGTCCGGCACGGGGACCGGATCGCGGTCTGGGCCCCCAACTGCCGCCAGTGGATCACCGCAGTCCTCGGCGCGGTCTCCGTCGGCGCCGTCCTCGTGCCCCTCAACACCCGTTACAAGGCTGCCGAGGCCGCCGACATCATCCGGCGCAGCGGCGCCACCGTGCTGTTCACCGCCCGCGGCTTCCTCGGCTGCGACTACGACGACCTGCTGCACGACTCCGGCGAGGACCTCGGGCGGCTGCGCAGCACCGTGCTGCTCCGCGACGACGGCCCGCCCCGGGACGGGGAGCGCCCCGGCACGGTCACCTACGACGCCTACCTGGCGGCCGGCCGGCAGGTGGACGACGCCGAACTGGCCGCCCGCACCGACGCCGTAGGCCCCGACGACCTGTCCGACATCCTCTTCACCTCCGGCACCACCGGCCGCCCCAAGGGCGTGCTCGCCACCCACGGCCAGACCATGCGGGTCTTCGACGCCTGGGCGCGACTGGTCACCCTGCGTGCCGGCGACCGCTACCTGCTGGTCAACCCCTTCTTCCACACCTTCGGCTACAAGGCCGGGATCCTGGCCTGCCTGCTGCGCGGCGCCACCATGCTGCCCGAGCAGGTCTACGACGCCGACCGGATCCTGCGGCGCACCGCCGAGGAGCGGATCAGCGTCCTGATGGGTCCGCCGACCGTCTTCCACGGGCTGCTCCACCATCCGGAACGGGACCGGTACCGGCTGGACTCGCTGCGACTGGCCGGCACCGGCGCCGCCCTGGTGCCCGCCGAACTCGTGCTGCGGATCCGCGCGGAACTCGGCATCCCGGACGTCTTCACCGCCTACGGGCTGACCGAGTCCGCCGGGGTCGTCTGCATCTGCCCGACCGACGCCGACGCCGAGACCCTCGCGCACACCGTCGGACCGCCGCTGCCCGGCACCGAACTGCGCATCGTCGACCCGGCCAACCAGCCGCTGCCGCCGGGCGAGCCGGGCGAGGTGGTGGTCCGCGGCTACCACGTCATGCCCGGCTACCTCGACGACCCCGCCGCCACCGCGGCGGCCGTGGACGCCGACGGCTGGCTGCACACCGGCGACGTCGGCGTCCTCGACGACCGCGGCTTCCTCACCCTCACCGACCGCATCAAGGACATGTACGTCGTCGGCGGCTTCAACGCCTATCCGGCGGAGGTGGAACGGGTGCTGCGCGATCACCCGGCGATCGGCGAGGTGGCCGTGGTCGGGGCGCCCGACGAGCGGCTCGGCGAGGTCGGAGTGGCGTTCGTCGTCCCCGCCGACGGCACCGCCCCCGACCCGCAGGAGCTGACCGACTGGGCCCGCGCACGGCTGGCCAACTTCAAGGTGCCACGGCGCTACCACCTCGTACCGGAACTGCCGCGCAACGCCGGCGGCAAGATCCTCAAGGGCGAACTGCGCCGGACGGCCAGGAACGAAGGGAGCAACGGCGGATGAGGCCGACCGAGGAACAAGAGGAACTGCGGTCCGCGGTACGCCAGTTGCTGGCGCGGCAGCCCGGCCCGGACGCCTGGGGCCCGCTCGCCGGGCAGATCGGCGCGGCCGGACTGGCGGTGCCCGAGGAGCACGGCGGGGCCGGCTGCGGACCCCTCGAAGTCCACGTGGTGATGGAGGAGTTGGGGCGCGCACTGGCGCCCGTGCCCTTCCTGGGGTCCGCGGTGCTGACCACCCAGGCACTGCTCGCCTGCGGCGACGCCGCACTGCTCCCCGCTCTCGCCGAGGGGCGCGCGGTGGGCGCCCTGGCCTGGGCCGAGGACGGTTCCTGGGAGCCGGCCGCGATCCGCGCCGCGGCCCACCGCGGCCCGGACGGCGGCTGGCGGCTGACCGGCACCAAGGACCACGTCCTGGACGGCGCGGACGCCACGCTGCTGGTGGTGGCCGCCCGCACCGCCGCCGGGGTCGCGCTCTTCGAGGTCCCGGTGGACGGGCCCGGCGTGCGCCGCGAGCGGCTGGTGCCGATGGACCCGACCCGGGCGCAGGCCCGGATCGCGCTGGACGGGGCCGCGGGCCGGCTCCTGGGCGCCGACGGCGACGGCGAGCGGGTGCTGGCCCGGGTGCGCGACCTGGGGAGCGTGGCGCTCGCCGCCGAGCAGGTCGGGGCGGCCGAACGCTGTTTGGAACTGACCGTCGCCTACGCCCGGGAACGCGTGCAGTTCGGCCGCCCCATCGGCTCCTTCCAGGCCGTCAAGCACCGGTTGGCGGACGCCTACGTGCAGGTGGAGGCGGCCCGGTCGATCGCGCTCGGCGCCGCGTACGCCGCCGCGGACGGTGCGGCGGAGCTGACGCGGTACGCCGCGGCCGCCAAGTCCGCCTGCTCGGAGGCGTTCTCGGCGGTGGCCGGGGAGACCATCCAACTGCACGGCGGCATCGGCATCACCTGGGAGCACGACGCCCACCGCTACTTCAAACGAGCCCACGGCAGCGCCCAGCTCCTCGGTGCGCCCGCCGCGCACCGGCGGCGCCTGGCCGCGGAACTGGAGCTGGAACCCCGTCAAGTGGCCTGATCCACCGCCGACATGACGGAGCACAGGCGTCGGCCCCGTACTCCCGGAGCACCTCCGGGAGTACGGGGCCGACGTCCGTGCGGGCTATCCGGCCAGGACCCGGGCCCGGCAGTCGGCCGGGGTTCCCCAGGCGTCCCGCAGGGGGCGGGCCTTGCGGATCCACAACGAGAGGTCCGGCTCGTCGGTGTAGCCGACCGCGCCGTGCAACTGGAGGGCGGCGCGGGCCGCCGCGTAGCACGCCTCGCCGGCCGCCACCTTCGCGGCGGCCACGTCCGCACCGGCCGACGGGGCGCCGCCGGCCAGTGCCAGGGCCGCCGCGTGCACCAGCGGCTGGGCGAACTCCAACCCGATCAGGACGTCCGCCAGTCGGTGCTTGACCGCCTGGAAGGAGCCGATCGCCCGCCCGAACTGGGTGCGTTGGCGCACGTAGTCGACGGTTCCGGTGAGCAGGGCCCGTCCCAGGCCGAGTGCCTGGGCGGCGGTCAGCAGCCGGGCGAGGGCGACGGCGTGTCCGGCGGCCGCGGTGACCGCCGGGCCGCGGGCGAGGACGGTGCCGCCGAGCGGCCGGGACACCCGCCGGGCCGGATCGAGGGTGGCCTGGACCGGACCGTGGGTCTCGGTGCGGCACACCGTGTCGCCCCCGACGACCAGGACGGTGTCGGCGGCGTCCGCGTCGAGGGCGAACGGGGCGCCGTCCGCGCACAGTCCGACCACGGCGTCACCCGCGGCGATCCGCGGCAGCCAGTCGGCCGCCGCACCGGCGTCGCCCAACCGGCCCAGGAAGGCCGCCGCCGCGACCGTCTCCACCAGCGGTCCAGGGACCGCGTGCCGACCCAACTCGACGAAGGCGACGGCTAGTTCGAGGGGGAGCGGGCCCATCCCGTCGTGTTCCTCGGGGACCGCGAGTGCGAACACCCCGGTCTCGGCGAGCCGGGTCCACAGGGCGCGACCCGGCTTGTGCTCGCCGGCCGCCCAGGCACGCACCGCGGTGGCGGTGTCGGCCGCGCCCAGCAGGGCGTCCAGGGTGCGGGCGAAGTCCCGTTGCTCCTCGGTCAGCAGGAAGGGCATGGGTGGGCCCCTCCCGCGAGACCGGTGCGGACCGGGCCGCCCCGGACCGTTCGGTGCTGCGTCATGCCCGGGCCTCCTTCGGCAGGCCGAGCAGCCGCTCGGCGATGATGTTGCGTTGGATCTCGTTGGTGCCGGCGTAGATGGGCCCGGCGAGGGAGAAGGTGTAGCCCTCGGCCCAACTCCCGTGTGCGGGCGCGTCGTCGGCGTCGTCGGCGAGCATGCCGTAGGGGCCCAGCAGGTCCAGTGCGGTGTCGTGCAGGGCGATGTCCAGCTCCGACCAGAAGACCTTGTTGAGGCTGGACTCGGCGCCGAGCGTGCCGCCGGCGGCGATCCGGGAGGCGTTGGCGTGGGTGAACAGCTGGTAGGCGCGGGCGCCGATCACCGCGTCGGCGACCCGGTCGCGCAGTGCGGTGTCGGCCGGGTCGCCGCTCTCCCGCCACAGCGCGGTGAGCCGGTCGGCGGCGGCGGTGAACCGGCCGGGGCTGCGCAGGGTCAACCCGCGCTCGTTGCCGGCGGTGCTCATCGCCACCCGCCAGCCCTGGCCGGGCTCGCCGATGACGTCCGCGTCGGGGACGAACACGTCGTCGAGGAAGAGCTCGGCGAAGGCCGGTTTGCCGTCCAGTCGGCCGATCGGCCGCACCGTCACGCCGGGTGCGTCCAGCGGGAACATCAGGTAGGTCAGGCCCTGGTGCGGGCGGGCCGTTCCCGGCTCGCTGCGGAACAGCCCGAACGCGCGGTCGGCGAAGGCGGCCCGGGACGACCAGGTCTTCTGCCCGCGCAGCAGCCAGCCGCCGTCGGTCCGCACGGCCGTGGAGCGCAGCGCCGCCAGGTCCGAACCGGCCTCCGGCTCGGACCACGCCTGGGCCCAGATGACCTCACCGGTCGCCATCGGGCCGAGGATGCGGGCGCGCTGCTCCGCGGTGCCGTGCTCGAAGAGGGTGGGGGCGAGGAGGTTGATGCCGTTCTGGCTGACCCGGCCGGGGGCGCCCGCGGCGTAGTACTCCTCCTCGAAGGCCAGCCACTGGAAGAGGGTGGCGCCCCGGCCGCCGAACTCGGCCGGCCAGGAGACCACCGACCAGCGGTCGGCGGCGAGTTGCCGTTCCCAGGCACGGTGTGCCGTGAAGCCCTCGCGGGTCTCCAACGACGGCAGGGGCGTCGCGGGGACGTGCGCGGCGAGCCAGGCGCGGGCCTCGGCCCGGAACACGGCGTCGGCGTCGCTTGCCTCCAGGTCCATCAGGAACCGGCCTCCTTCATCTTCTTGATGTCCATCCCGCCCAGCGAGTCCCGGGCGGTCTCGGCGTTGTGGGCGTGCGCGAGGTGGTGCAGGCCGAAGACGGAGTCCAGGCCGGTGTGCAGCCCCTGGAGGTCCTCGGCCTGGTTGACGGCGCGCTTGGTCAGCGCCAGGCCCATCCGCGGCATCTCGGCGATCCGCTCCGCCAACTCCCGTGTCTTCGCGGCGAGTTCGGCGCGCGGGACGACGCGGTTGACCATGCCCAGTTCGTACGCCCGCTGGGCCGGCATGCGGTCGCCGGTGTACAGGAACTCCTTGGCGATCCGCGGCGGCAGCACCCACGGGTGGGCGAAGTACTCCACGCCGGGGATGCCCATCCGCACGACCGGGTCGGCGAAGAAGGCGTCGTCGGCGGCGACGATCAGGTCGCAGATCCAGGCCAGCATCAGACCGCCGGCCACGCACGCCCCCTGGACCGAGGCGATCACGGGCTTGGGCAGCTCCCGCCAGCGGCGGCACATCCCCAGGTAGACCTCGGACTCGCGGGCGAAGCGGCTCTCCGCGCCGGTCTTGTCCGAGTGGTCCCACCACAGTCCGGCCTTGCGGTCGAAGGGCAGGTGGGCGTCCCGGCCCGGGCTGCCGATGTCGTGGCCGGCGGAGAAGTGCCGGCCCTCGCCGGCCAGCACCACGACCTTGACCTCGTCGTCCTCCGCCGCGCGGTAGAAGGCGCGGTCCAAGGCGTAGGTCATCGCGGAGTTCTGGGCGTTGCGGTAGTCCGGTCGGTTCAACGTGACGGTGGCGACCGGGCCTTGCCGGGCGTAGCGCACCACGGACGTTTCCTCGCTGGCGGTCATCGGCGACCTCCTTCCCTAACAAGTGTTTGGTAGGTTAACGTACGGCCATGAGCAGCGTCGAGGCCCCCACCACCGTCGAGAGCTTCCGCACCGAGATCCGCAGTTGGCTGCGGGCCAACCTCACCGGGGAGTTCGCGGCCCTGCGCGGCCGCGGCGGCCCCGGCCGGGAACACGAGGCGTTCGCCGAACGCCTGGCCTGGGAACGGCACATGGCCGCCGCCGGCTGGACCTGCGTCGGCTGGCCCGTGGAGTACGGCGGCCGCGGGGCGACCCTGGAGCAACAGGTCGCCTTCCACGAGGAGTACGCACTGGCCGACGCGCCCGCGCGGGTCAACCACATCGGTGAACAACTCCTCGGCCCCACCCTGATCGCCTTCGGCACCGACGAGCAGCGGGCCCGCTTCCTCCCCGAGATCGCCGCCGTCCGGGAGCTGTGGTGCCAGGGGTACAGCGAGCCCGACGCCGGTTCGGACCTGGCGAACGTCCGGACCCGGGCCGCCTTCGACGAGGGGCGCGGCGACTGGGTCGTCGACGGCCAGAAGATCTGGACCTCACTCGCCCAGGATTCCCAGTGGTGCTTCGTCGTCGCCCGCACCGCACCGGGCTCCGTCCGCCACCGGGGGCTGTCCTACCTCCTCGTGCCGCTCGACCAGCCCGGCGTCGACGTCCGGCCGATCACCCAACTCACCGGCACCTCGGAGTTCAACGAGGTGTTCTTCGACGGGGCCCGCGCCCCGCACGTGGTCGGCGCGCCGGGCGACGGCTGGCGGGTCGCGATGGCCACCCTCGGCTTCGAGCGCGGAGTCTCCACGCTGGGACAACAGGTGGGCTTCCGAAGGGAGTTGGAGACTCTGATGGAGGTGGCCCGACGGAACGGCGCGGCCGGCGACCCGCTGATCCGCGACCGGCTGGCGCGCGCCTGGATCGGCCTGGAGACCATCCGCTGCAACGCACTGCGGATGCTGGAGGGCGTCGCCGCCGGCGCCCCCGGCCCCGAGGCGTCGATCGGGAAGATCTACTGGGCCACCTGGCACCGCGAGTTGGGCGAACTGGCCATGGACGTCTGCGGCGCGGGCGGCATGCTCGCCGCCGGCGAGCCGTACGACCTCGACGACTGGCAGCGGCTCTTCCTCTTCTCCCGCGCCGACACCCTCTACGCGGGCTCCAACGAAATCCAGCGGAACATCATCGCCGAGCGGGTGCTCGGCCTGCCGAAGGAGGCGAAGGCATGACGGCACCGTCCTACGTGCCCGGTCACGATCTGCTCAAGGGGCGGACGGCCGTGATCACCGCCGCGGCCGGCGCGGGGATCGGCGGCGCCACCGCGCGCCGGTTCCTGGAGGAGGGCGCCCGGATCGTCATCGGGGACGCGCACGCCCGCCGGCTGGCCGAGAGCGCCGACGCGCTGGCCGAGGAGTTCGGGGCCGACCGGGTCGCCGGACTGCCCTGCGACGTCACCGACGAGGCGCAGGTGGCGGCCCTGTACGCACTGGCCGAGGAGCGGCACGGCCGGCTCGACATCGTGGTCAACAACGCCGGACTCGGCGGCACCGCCGATCTCGTCGACATGACCGACGACCAGTGGACGAAGGTCCTCGACGTCACCCTCAACGGCACCTTCCGCTGCACCCGGGCCGCGCTGCGCCGGATGAAGGCCACCGGGGCCGGCGGCGTGATCGTCAACAACGCCTCCGTGATCGGCTGGCGCGCCCAGCGCGGCCAGGCGCACTACGCCGCCGCCAAGGCCGGGGTGATGGCGTTGACCCGCTGCGCCGCGGTGGAGGCCGCCGAGTACGGGGTGCGGGTCAACGCCGTCTCGCCCAGCCTGGCCATGCACCCGCACCTGGTGAAGGTGACCACCCCGGAACTGCTGGCCGAGCTGACCGCGAAGGAGGCGTTCGGCCGCTACGCCGAGCCGTGGGAGGTGGCCAACGTGATCGTCTTCCTGGCCGGTGACTACGCCTCGTACATGACCGGGGAGACCGTCTCGGTCAGCTCGCAGCATGCGTGAGGAGCGGCGCGGCGAACTCCTGGCGACCGCCGCCGAGGTGTTCGCCGCGCAGGGCTACAACGCCACCACCGTCCGCCAGATCGCGGACGCGGCCGGGATGCTCGCGGGCAGCCTCTACTACCACTTCGATTCCAAGGAAGCGATGGTGGACGAGATCCTCACCGCCTTCCTGGACGAGCTGTGGGCCGGCTACGACGCGGTGCTGGCCGCCGGCCTCGGCCCGCGGGAGACCATCGAGGCGCTGGTCACCGAGTCCTTCCGGGAGATCGACCGGCACCACGCGGCGGTCGCGATCTACCAGAAGGAGGCCCGGCACCTCGCCGACCGGCATCCGCGCTTCGGCTACCTCGCCGACGCCCGGCGCCGCCTGGCCCGGGCCTGGCTCGGCACGCTGGAGCGCGGGGTGGCCGACGGGGTCTTCCGCACCGATCTCGACATCCGGCTGACGTACCGGTTCGTCCGCGACACCGTCTGGGTCGCCGCCTCCTGGTACCGGCCGGGCGCACGGCACAGTCCCGAGGAGATCGCCCGCCAGTACCTCTCGATGGTGCTGGACGGCATCGCCTTGCGCGACTGACCGGCACATCCGCACAATCTGACCAAGGAGTTCACCATGTCCGAGGCGTACATCGTCGATGCCGTCCGCACCCCGGTGGGGAAGAAGGGCGGCGGACTGTCCGGCGTCCACCCGGCCGACCTCGGCGCGCACGTGCTGACCGCGCTGATGGGCCGCACCGGGATCGATCCGGCCGCGGTCGAGGACGTCGTCTTCGGCTGCCTGGACACCGTCGGGCCGCAGGCCGGGGACATCGCCCGCACCTGCTGGCTGGCCGCCGGGCTGCCGGAGGAGGTGCCCGGCGTCACCGTCGACCGGCAGTGCGGTTCCTCGCAGCAGGCCGTGCACTTCGCCGCGCAGGGAGTGCTCTCCGGCACCCAGGACCTGGTCGTGGCCGGCGGGGTGCAGAACATGTCGCAGATCCCGATCGCCTTCGCCAGCCGGCAGGCCGCCGAGCCGCTGGGCCTCACCCAGGGCCCGTACGCCGGTTCCGAAGGCTGGCGGGCCCGCTACGGGGACCAGCCCGTCAACCAGTTCCACGGCGCCGAGCTGATCGCCACCAAGTGGGACATCTCCCGGCTGGACATGGAGGAGTTCGCGCTCCGCTCGCACCAGCGGGCGGTCCGGGCCATCGACGAGGGCCGCTTCGACCGCGAACTCGTCGCGTACGGCGAGGTCACCACCGACGAGGGGCCGCGCCGCGCGACCTCGCTGGAGAAGATGGCGGGGTTGGCGCCGGTGGTCGAGGGCGGCCGGCTGACCGCCGCGGTCTCCTCCCAGGTGTCCGACGGGGCCGCGGCGATGCTGCTGGCCTCCGAGCGGGCGGTGGCCGAGCACGGGCTGACCCCGCGCGCCCGGATCCACCACCTCTCGGTCCGCGGCGAGGACCCGATCCGGATGCTGTCCGCGCCGATCCCGGCCACCGCGTACGCGCTGAAGAAGGCCGGGATGACGATCGACGACATCGACCTGGTCGAGATCAACGAGGCGTTCGCGCCGGTGGTGCTGGCCTGGCTCAAGGAGACCGGCGCCGATCCCGAGCGGGTCAACGTCAACGGCGGGGCCATCGCCCTCGGCCACCCGCTGGGGGCGACCGGCGTCCGGCTGATGACCACGCTGCTGAACGAACTGGAGCGCACCGGCGGCCGGTTCGGCCTCCAGACCATGTGCGAGGGCGGCGGCCAGGCCAACGTGACCATCATCGAACGTCTCTGAGAGCGGTCCGGCGTCCCCCGGCGATCTACGCCTGAGGCCGGATCTGATCGATGGCTTCGGGGGGCGCCTCGCGCTCGGCGATCGCCCTGCGCGCCCGCGAGCCGGACGTCGACCTGGTGGTGCGCTGGAGGGCGTCGGCGCCGTGTCTCATGCACCGATGTGCGCGGAGGGAGGAAGAATCCCCAGGGCTTGAGCGCGCAACACGGTGGCCATCCGGTCCCTGGTGTCGAGTTTGCGGTAGAGGTTCGCCACGTGCTTGTGAACCGTGCGTACCGATATGCCAAGGCGCCGGGCGATCGACCCGGCGGACAGCGCGTCCCCCAACAGCGTGAGCACCGTGATTTCCCTCGGCGTCAGATCGTAGGCGGCGGCGCACGCCTCCGGAGCGGGTTGCAGGTGATCTGTCGCAGATCGCCAACGGCGCAGCAGCTGTGCCTGCTTCTCGACGCCGATCAGCAGTGGCTGTACGCGCTGCGCGTAGCCGAGTTGTGCGCTGGTGAAGTCCGTGCCCGAGCGGTAAACCAGGCATCCGCGGATGACCGCTGCGCTGTCCGGAACGGGTATGCCCAAGACGTGCTGGGTGCCGAAAGCCCGTCGGGTGAGGCTGTGCAGCACACTGTTGCGCCACTCACGTGCACCGGCTGCCCGGGCGGCCGTCACAGGGGTTCGGTCGGCTGACCATTCGTAGTGGTCCCGGAAGGGGTAGCCGTTCATGATCAACTGCCGAGTCCGGGTGTCGACGGAAACCTCTCTGAGCCCGCTGTCCGGTTCCCAGAAGGGGACCTCGGCGGTGTGACCGCCCCATGCACGGGTTTTGCACACCCCGATCTCCCCACCCACGGAGCGCAGAAGCTCCCCGACGATCAACGGCCACAAGCGCTCGGGCTCTTGTTCACCCAGCGCGGCGATCGCCAAGTCCAGCATCCGTGCGACATCGTGCTCTGACACGCCCCCGGTCCCTCCGGTGCCCAGTGCCGTACAAAGGTCCGTACCATTATGGGTCGTTGGCAGGCCAGTCCGGGGTCAGGGAGGCGCGCAGCGTGACGTTTCCGGCCACACCGGATATTCACTCAGGCGGACACGGGGTGGCGAGGCTGGGGGGCCAGCGAGCTGGCCGGCGCCGCGGGGCTGTACACGGCCGGGTTCCTGAGGGGGAGATGGGGCCGTTGTGACGATTGGCCGGCGTCTCGGATCACAGCTCCGGGTTCGGGGACACGGCGCCGAAGACGCCCAGGCCAAAACGGGGTTCGCGCACCAGGGCCGTGTCCTCGACCGCGTCGTCAGCGCTGGCCGGGCGGGTGACGCGGCCCTCGGCGTTGCGTGACCACGATCCACAGCAGCCCGGCGAGAACCACGGCGATGCCGTAGAGAGTGCTCAAGGAGAGGTGCAAGCGGGTGTCGAACAGTTGGAGGAGGTAGGTGAGAAGGGAGTTGAGGTTGGTCATCGCCATCACCACGAAGGGAGCCACGTTGCGGATTCCGATCTGCAGCAAGAGGAGGACCCCGGAACCGATCACACAGAACGGCAGCAGGTACCCCGCACTGCCCATCAGAGCCGACCAGTTCGCGTCCACGCCGATGCTCAGCCCGGTGCAGCACGCGATGGTGAAGTAGAAACGATGCGCCAGCACTGCCGAGTTGCTCCAGCCCAACTGGGTGAGGCGCTTGGCGCACAGGGTCAAGAACACCATCGCTAGGCCGGAGACGAGCACCGCAGCGACACCGATGGCCGTGCCGCCGGTATCGGCGCTCCCGAGCGCGGAACGCCCAGTAAAGGACACCCACATCAGCAGACCGCTACCGACCAGGATGACGGCCCCACCGCACCACTCGGCGGGACCGGCGGTGAACCGCCGTGCCAGCAGGCCGGTGACCAGGATCGTCATCAAGGGGGCGGCTCCTGCCTGGAGCGCCGTGCCGACCGCGGGTTCCAGGTACTTCAGGCCGACGACCAGACAGACGTACGCTCCTGCCGACGCCACGTTCAGACCTATCGCGGCACGCCAGGTATCCCTGTTCAGCAGCGGCCGCCGGCCGCGGTTGACGACGCCGAAGACGAGTGCCGAGACGGTCACCATGCACAACGTGACGACGAAGGGATTCACCGCTTGCGCAACATGGCTGAACACCACGTTGGTGGAGGCGCCGAGCACCGATCCGAGGCCGAGAGAGGTCACCCCGAGCGGGTAGGTGCTGCGGTGCGTTGCCACGGTCACTCCCGAACCCCCCGCTTCGGCTGGTCGCGTTCCCGGGCGCAGGCGTTCAGGGGTGGTACGGGCGTGTCCTTGAGGGGGGTGGCAGAAGTCATGGCTCTCCATCCACTCAGTGGTTGAGCAACGCGACTCGGGCGGCCTGGCCGGCCTCGACGGATCAGCTGATGCGGTAGAAGTCGGGCCCGTCAAGGTGGCGCATCGTCGCGATGTCGCGCATGACCACGGACTCCACCTCGTGGAGGAGATAGAGGACGACGGGGAAAGTGAAATCGTTGACCGTGCGTTGGATCCTCTCGCCGGGGCGGACCAGTACCTTCAGCTCGTGCAGGCTCTCCAGGCCCTCGATGAGCGCGAGGTCACGGTAGGTCCGTAGGCGTCCGCCCGCCGGACTGACCATGCCGACACACGCGGCGTACCGCCTCACCTCGTAGTCCTGGTCGCAGGTCGCGAGGAAACGCTCTGGCCGTGTGTAGGCGTCCACGGTCGATTCCAACTGGCCTTCTCCCAGGGCGAGTCGTGCGAGATGTGGGAGATCACCGCCGCACAACCGTGCCCCGGTCTCGATCAGGGCCGGACCGTCCGGCGTGTACTTGACCTCGGTGTGCGCCGGCCCGTTCCTGATGCCCAGAGCATCGAGCGTGCGCAGGGTGTACCTCACCAACTCGTCCTGCACCGCTCCAGCCCTCGGCAACAGGTGCGCACCTTCCAGTAGATCGAGTACCCCGTTGGCGGTGAGGTGCGTGGTGCGCCAGATGTCGCAGACGCGGTGCCGTCCGTCCCGGCTCACGGTGTTGACGTAGTACTCGTCGCCCGGCAGGTATTCCTGTGCCACCACGGCGTCGTTCTGCGTGGCCAGCGCGCTCTTCGTGCCGAGGACGGACTTCAGCGCGGTCACCGATTCCTCGGGCGTCTCGCAGAAGGACACCCCATCGCTTCCCGCGCTGCGCAGGGGTTTGACCACGATGCGGCCACCGGTCTCGGAGTGCCAGGACGCCAATGCGGCGGGGTCGGCGGTCCGGATCTGTGCCGCGGTCCGCAGTCCCGCAGCACGGACCGTCTCGATCATCCGGTATTTGTCCCGGCGCGCCGCGCTCAGTGCTGTGCCGTTGGATCGCAGACCCAACCGTTCACCGAGCGTGTCCGCGAGTTCCACGCCGGTCTCGATCCCCGCGATCACCTGGGCCGGCCGCAGCAGGGCGACAGCATCGAGCGTCTCCTGAAGGTCGCCGCGGTGCACATGGTTCGTCACGAAATCGGGCGCGTCGAATGAGCCCGCGTACAGGTTCGGGATCTCCGGTGTGCTCTGGACGTGCACGCATTCGTATCCCTGGGCGATGAACAGCGGCGCCAGCCGTCTGGCCGAGGAATACGCGTCCACGATGGCGATGCGCTTCGGAATTGCCATGAGGGCTCCCCTGAGAGGTGGTGGAGTGACGTCTTGGCGTGCTGAGTTGGGACCGGGCGGCATCGTGGCGCCGGCGTTCCGGGGGCGGGCTGGCGTACCCGGTGGGATCAGGTCAGCCTGACGACCCTTCGGGCCTCTCGTACGCCGGTGAAGCCGTCGGCGATGAGCTGGTAGAAGCCGGCGAACAGGGCATGGGTGAGCTGCTGGTCATGAAGGAAGGACAGTCGCCGGCCCACCTCCGGAGACACCTCTTGGCCGGCGGCCAGCTTGATGAAACCCTGGGTGAGGTGCCGGGGGGTGAGCTGACTGCCCGCGTGTGCGTCTTCGAACAACCAGTCCCGACTGGGCTCGTCGGTGATGCGTGGATTGCGGCGACGCCGGATCGCAATGCGGTAGTCCTCGCCGACCACGTCGTTCTTGCTCATCACGACGTGCTGCAGGCTGCCTTGGTTGATGTCCATCACGAACTGCGACATCCGGCCTTTCTCCCGGAACGGCACCAGGCCGGCGCGGTCGATCTCACTCATTCCGCTCGTGCGGTGCGAGTAGGTGTTGTTGAAGCAGGAGTAGGTGATCAGCCCGAGTTTCCGCTGGTCTTCGTCGAGCAGTTCGGCGTGGAAGACGAAGTCCACTTCGGCGCGGAGCACCTGGTACGGCAGTTCGCCTCGAACGTCCCCGTCGGGGCCTTCCCCCAGGATGCGCCCGAGAGCGCCGGCTTCGGCGGTCTGCAGATAGTCGCCGAGCCGTCGCAGGTAGGGGTTGGTGAGGACCAACTGCGTCGCCTGCCCAAGGGCGAGCGATAAGTACCAGGCGATCACGTCGATGAAGTGGTAACTGGAGAAAGCCAGTGAACCGACGCCGGAACGGTATCCGTGCGCGTCGCCGAGTCCGTATTCGGCGGGAAGCCGGTACATGCCCGCGTTCTTCACCAGATTGATGCTGGTCAATCCCTGCTTGTGACTGTCGTAGACGTCGCTTATCTCCTGTGCCGCCGTCAGGTAGGCGTCGTTGGCCCGGCGGCGCAGCGGCACCACGAGGTGACACGGACGCTTCTCCTGCTGCCGTGCGAGATTCCGTAGGAGGGCGTCGAAATCGTGCTGGATGCTCAAGGCCGCAGCCGGGTCGAACGACGCGTTCGCGGCGCACACCACGGGCTTGTCGCACAACGTGTGCACACCCCGATCGACCGCCCACTGGAGGTACACCACGTGATGGACGGGGTCGCACGCGATGACCAGCGCGTCGAACGGCTCCTCGGAGTGCAGATCGTCAAGGGCTCGGTGCAGGGCGTCGGCCGACAGCCCCGCGGGGTCCAGCCACTTCGGCCGGTCGCCCCGCAGGAGTTCCGCCAGCGGGGCCATACCCAGTTCGGTGAGGTTCTCGCGATACGGATCACGATGGTCGCAGATCGCGCCGACCCGGACGGGGAAGCGTTGGGCTTTCAACTCCAGCAGGGCCGGGACGTGGTTCTCCTTGGCCGCCCAGTGCCCGCAGCCTCCGACCAGGAGGACATTGACTGTGTTGGGCCGGTTCATCGGGCCTCACCCGGGGTCCGTCGGTGGTCCTTCGGGTGAGCGGGCGCGCAGGTGGCACCTGCGCATGCGGATCGGATGGGACGCACGGTGCATTCCTCAACTCTTGGTGGTTTCAGTGGTGGTGTGTCGTGCGGGCGGCGCCTTCCGTGACGGCTGCACGGCGTGCCGTCGCGCCCATCGGCGGGGCACCGGGCCCGGTGGGCCGTTCCCGCGCCGTGCTGCGGCGCGGTCGGGTCACGGGGCATGGACGGGTGGCGGGGCGAGGGGAGCCTCGACCAGTACGCGACGCAGTACGGGCAAGAAGCGTTCTGTGGTCCCGGCGTCGGCGATCGTGAAACGTACGCATCCGGTGAGGCCCGGCACGTCAGACAGATCGCAGACGGAGTACCCGGCGTCGGCGAGCTTGGCCGCGCAGGCCGCTGCCCGTTGGGTACGGCCGAGGGAAACGGTGATGAAGTTGCCGCCGGACGGCAGCGGTGCATGCCCCAGCCCGTGCAGCATCTCGGCGGCCCGTGTTCGCATCTGTCGGATCTCGTTCCACACGTCCTGGAACATCTGGTGGTGCTCGACCGCGACTCGGGCCGCCAGCAGGGAGGTGCTGGACACGGCGTGTTCCAGCGGCCCTGCGGCCAGACCTCCGATGAGTTCGGGGGCGCCGATCAGTACGGCGATCCTGGAACCCGCCAGCGCATGCGACTTGGACAGGGACTGGACGACCAGCACTCGGTCGCCCGCCCGCGCGGCCTGTTCGGTGAGCGGGCCGTGGAATGCCTGATAACAGCTGTCCACAACGAGAATGTGCCGGCGTTCCTGGGCCAATGCGCAGAGTTCGGTCAGCGCGGCCGGTGTCAGGGCACCGCCCGCCGGGCCGTTGGGCACGCTGACGGCGATCAGGGCGTTCGCCGTCGTGCGCGCTGCATGCAGCAGTCGGCGCTGCTGCCCGGCCAAGTCGCCGTCGTCCAGGGTGGCCCGGTGCAGGGTGAGGCCGAGTAATCGGGCGGTGTGTTCCCACGCCGGGTAGTTGGGGTCCTGCAAGAGGACGGTGCCGCTGCCCTGGGTGCTGCGCCTGTAGTACTCGCACACCAGACGGATGGCGGCGTCCGAGCCCGGCGTCAGCACCAAGTGGTCGGTATCGGTGCCGAAGTACGCGGCCAGCAGAGCGGCGGACTCCGCCGTCGCCGGGTAGTGACGCAGCATCTGCGGCGAGAGCGCCCTGCCCACCGCCCGCAGCACTTCGTCCGTCCGTGGGTGGATCAACTCGTTCTTGCTCAGGTCGATCCCGTTGCGCTGAGTCTGTCGCCGTATCGGCATGAGATGACGTAAGTCGACGGTCATGTCGTCGCTCTCCCCCGTCTTCCTGGGGCAGGCGGGGTGCGGTGCGCCCCGACCCCTGCCCTGGGTGCCCACGGTGTGTGGTGTGAAGCTGTCTTTCCTGTGCCTCGTGCCCTGCGGAGGGCCGAAGCGGCGCGCTTGCGCGTCCCGGTGTCTGTGGCCGTCCGGACCGGTGGGCGTCGGGTGGCGGCGGTTGCGGCTGCCCTCCGTCACGACCACAGTCGCGGTCTCGGGCCGGGGGCGTTCCTGACCTTGGCGGGCTCAGGACGGCGAGACGACGGGCGCGGTGACCACCGCGATGCCGGGCGGGTGTGCCCGCGAGCACCGCGGCAGCACCCGACTTGCCTCTCACGTTTCGTCCCCCCGTGCCGGTCGTGCGGCGCGGCGAGCCGGGACAACCCTCCCCAGCCGCACGCCGACCCGAACGCCACCACACTGCTGCGTGCCGCGGACTCGCCGGTATGGGCACATATGCCACTTGACGCCGGAGGGCGGGTGTGGATGGACGGGGCACCGGGCGGTCCGGACCTCGTCGACTGGCGGTGCGGTCCCTCGCCGCAGGCCGTGGCGTGCCCCCCCCCCGCCGGCAGCAGCGCGGTCATCCCCGGTCAGCCAAGTCGGTCCTCGCACGCGCCGGGGCCCGGGCGGTGCCGCCCCCTCCCGCGCTTGCTGCCGCTGATCGCGAAAGGAACAGCGCGTCGGGTGGTAGGCGAAGCCAGCGCACTTCTGGCGGGCGACCCGGGTGTTCAGGAGGCGGCTCGCGTCTGGGGGATCGATTCCCCACCCGTTGGTGGTCCGGCGGCGGCGCGGTCCGGTGTCGGAGTGCCTCGCGCGGCTCGCCTGCCGCCTCGCCGACCGGGCGTGTCGGCAGGAGCGGTGCGGCTGGTCATGGGGCCGCCCGGGCACCCCGTCCCGGACGGGGCGCAGGCCGTCCGGGCTCTGGTTGTCCGGGCGGCGGCCAGGCCAACGTGACCATCATCGAACGTTTCTGACGGTACGTCACCTCACCGCCGCCGGGCGGGTGGTGCGCGGTCCGGGTCAGCGCAGCAGCAGTGCGCGGATCCGGGCCGTCGTCTTGGCGTCCACGCCCAGGCCGGTGGCCAGGTAGCGCGGGATGCTTCCGTAGTCGCGGTGCAGTCGGTCGAGTCCGGACGACAGGTACGCGGTGCGCACCTCCTGGAGCGGGATCAGCAGGTCCGGGTCCTGCATCATCCCGGCCTGCTTGAGCTGTGCGCGCACCGCGGCGTCGGCCTCGCGGCGCAGGGTGTTGGAGAGCAGGTAGTCCTCCAGTGCGGTGGCGTGCGGGACGCCGAGCAGACGCAGCACGAGGTAGCTCAGCCAGCCGGTGCGGTCCTTGCCCGAGGTGCAGTGGAAGAGCAGTGGCACCCGGTCCCCGTCGGCGATCCGGGCGAACATGGAGCCGAACGCGGCGCGGTTGGCGGCGTTGGTGACGAATGTCGGGTACATGTCACTCATGAGGGCCGCCGCCTTGCCGTCGCCCAGCAGGCGCTGCTGCGCGACCGGGTCCTTGGTGGCGATGGCCGCCTGCATGGCCGCGAACAGCCCCGTGTCGTCGATCGGCAGCGACGTGACGGTCAGCCCGGAGGGCAGCCGGTCCGCGCCGTCGAACGAGACCTCCGAGGGCACCCGCATGTCGAGGGCCGTGTGCAGCCCGAGGCGGCCGACCGCCGCGACGTCCTCGGGGGTCAGCTTGGCGAGCGAGTCGGAGCGGAACAGGCGGCCGTACCGCAGCTGCCTGCCGTCCTCGGTCCGGTAGCCGCCCAGATCACGGCAGTTGACCGCGCCGTGCAGCGGGACCCGGCGGTCGGGCGGCGGTGGGGTGCTCCGCCGGTTGCGCGGGGCGGTGGCGGCGTCGGCGGAGGTCTCGCAGCCGGTGGCTACGAGCCCGCCGAGGGCCAGCGCCGAGCCGAAGAGCAGGGTGGTGACGCGTCGTCGGGAGGGGTACACGCGGCAGCTCCTGAGGGGGAGGGGAGGGGCGCCCGGGGGTGCGGACCGGTGCCGGTCCGCACCCCCGGGCGGTGGGGGTCAGCGGGGCAGGCCCGCCAGTGACCGGTGCGCCTCGGTCATGATCCGGTCGACCAGTTCGGCGCACGACGGAAGGTCCTCGATCACCCCGGCCACCTGGCCGGAGGCCATCACGCCGAGGTCGGTGCGGCCGTCCACCATCGACGCCTTGAGCAGCATCGGGGTGTTGGCCGCCAGCAGGATCTGACTCCAGGTCAGGTCCTTGCCGTGTTTCATCGCCAGCCCGTCGCGGACCATCTGGGCCCAACTCAGGCCGGACAGCTTGCGGAACGACGCGGCGTGCCGCACCGCGCGCAGCAGCGCCCTGGTGCGCCCGGACCGCTCCAGCGCCTCGACCAGTTCGCTGCGCAGCATCCGGTGCGGGAGCCCGTCGACCTTCGTGGTGACGGTGACGTCCTTGACGGCGGCCTCCAGGTAGCGCGCCTGGACGGCCGGCGGCACGGTGCTGTCCGAGGTCAGCAGGAAGCGGGTGCCCATGGCGATCCCGGCCGCCCCGTAGGCGAGCGCGGCGACCAGGCCCCGGCCGTCGAAGAAGCCACCGGCGGCGATCACCGGGATGTCCACCGCGTCCACGACCTGGGGGAGCAGCACGGTGGTGGCGACGTTCCCGGTGTGGCCGCCGCCCTCGCCGCCCTGGACGACGACCGCGTCGGCGCCCCAGGCCGCGACCTTCTCGGCGTGCCGCCGGGCGCCGATGGAGGGGATGACGACGACCCCGGCGTCCTTGAGCCGGGCGATCAGCTCGCGCGAGGGCGCCAGCGCGAACGAGGCGACCCGGACGCCCTCGTCGACGATGATCCGCACGCGCTCGGCGGCATCGCCGGCGTCCGCCCGCAGATTGACCCCGAACGGCTGGTCGGTGCGGGACCGGACCTCGCGGACCGCGGACCGCAGCTGGTCCGGGCTCATGGTGGCGGAGGCCAGGATGCCCAGTGCGCCGGCGTTGGCGGCGGCGGACACCAGGCGCGGGCCGGCCACCCAGCCCATCCCGGTCTGCACGATCGGGTGCCGCACGCCGACCAGTTTGGTCAGCCGCGTGGCGAGGGCCGGGGCCTCCCCGGTGGCGGAGCCGGCGGCCGGGGCACGGTCGGTGCTCACGCCGGCACCTCGCGGTCGCGCAGCCCCTTCGGATCGATCACCTCGCGGATCAGCCGCAGCTCCTCGGCGGTGGGCTCGCGGGTGTACGGGACCTCGTCGGCCCGCCCCAGCGGGAAGCCGGTGGCCTCCTGCACCTCCTCGACGGTGACGCCCGGATGCAGCGAGACCAGCCGCATCGAGTGGTCCGCGGTGGCGAAGTCGAAGACGCCCAGGTTGCTGACCACCCGCGGGATGCGGTGGTAGCGGGTGGCGGACGGCCCGGCCGCGGCCGCCCTGTCGTAGCCGACCCCGCAGACCATGTCGACCTTCTCGACGAAGACCCGCCGGGAGTGCTTGGGAACCCAGTAACTCGTCGGGTTGTTCAGGGTGTTGACGGGTGCGCCGCGGACACCGAGGAGCTGCCGGTCGGGCCGCTCCCAGTCACCGATGCAGGAGATGTTCTGGTTGCCGAACCGGTCGAGTTGACTGGCGCCCATCATCACGTGCCGCTTGCCGCCGGTGACCATGGCCAGGTGCTGGCGGTAGGGCAACCAACCCTCGGCCCGCCCGTCCAGGCCGACCAGCAGCGCCTCACCGTCGGTCAGCAGCAGGTCGGGGGAGAAGGTGCGCTTGGCGAGCCGGGCGCCGATCGAGGGGACGGCGCCCATCGGGCTGGCGAGCACCTCGCCGTCGTCGCGCCAGGCGTCGGCGCAGGCGAGCACGCAGTATTCGGCGCGGCTGGTCATCGGGTCTCCTCGTGCCAGGTCTGGACGGCCGCCTGGTAGTCCTTCTCGTCCCCGTGCAGGAACCGGGCGGCGAACTCCGGCCAGGGGGTGGTCGCGTAGAGCTTCTGGAAGGCCTCGTCGCGGTCGTAGTCCGGGACGCAGGAGGTGAAGTGCGCGCCGTGCGGGGTCGCCACGACGCCGGTGACCGCGTGCCGCTTGACCAGCAGGGTCTGCGGCGCGGCCGCCCCGAAGTCGTCCACCAACTCCTCGCACGAGACGTAGGCGCTGTCCGCCGCCTCGCAGAACAGGTCGTCGAAGTACGGGTCGGGGCCCAGGTACTGGCCGTTGCCGAGCCGGTCGGCCCGGTTGAGGTGCACCAGCGCGGCGTCCAGCCGCAGTGCCGGCATCGCCACGAAGGTCTCGCCGTCCTCATACGGCGAGGTGACCGTCTTCAGGTCGGGGTTGACCCGCATCACGTCCGAGCCCAGACCGGCCCGGATGGGGAGGAAGGGCAGCCGGTTGGCGGCCGCCCGCAGCCCCCACATGAACATCGCCTCGTCGATCTCGCTCAGCTCGAAGCCGCCGGCCTGCCGGGCCGCGCGGAAGTGCGGCTCCAACGGGATCGAGTCCAGCGTGGCGAACGCGGTGACCAGCTTGCGGATCTTCCCGGCGGCGGCCAGCAGCCCCACGTCCGGTCCGCCGTAGGAGACCACGGTCAGATCGGTGACGTCGGACCGCAGCAGCGCCCGGACCAGCGCCATCGGCTTGCGGCGGGAGCCCCAGCCGCCGATGCCCAGGGTCATCCCGCTGTGCAGTCGCGCCACGACGTCCTCGGGGGTCATGGTCTTGTCGGTCACGATCGGTCCTCCTCGTCCTTGTGGGGCCCGTCGGCGCCGAAGGTGTCGCGGACCCGGTCCGCGACCCCGCTGAGGTTGGCCTCGAAGGTGAAGCCCTGCTCGAAGCGGTAGCTACGGCGTACGTCGACCGGGTCGATGCCGTTGATGGCGGCCTTGGCGAGCCGGATGAGGAAGCCGTCCTTGCGGGCGATCTCCCGGGCCAACTCCATTGCCGCGTCGGTCAGTTCCTCGCGCGGCACGACTTTCCAGACGGAGCCGTGCGCGTGCAGTTCGTGGGCGGTGGCGGTCCGCGAGGTGTAGTACAGCGCCCGCATCAGGTGCTGGGGGACCAGGCGGGCCAGGTGGGTGGCGGCGCCCAGGGCGCCGCGGTCCAGCTCGGGCAGGCCGAAGGTGGCGTCGTGGCTCGCCACGATCGCGTCGGCGTTGCCCACCAGGCCGATGCCGCCGCCCAGGCAGAAGCCGTGCACGGCGGCGACCACCGGCACTTCGCACTCGTAGACCGCGGCGAACGCCTCGGCGCAGCCGCGGTTGGCGCCGATCAGCGCCCCGTGGCCGCCGGACGCGGTGTCGCGCTGCATCTCCTTGATGTCGACGCCGGCGTTGAACCCGCGCCCCGCGGCGGTGAGCACCACGCACCGGACGTCCGGATCGCGGCCGGCGGCCCGTACGGCGTCGGCGAGGTCGTACCAGCCCTGTACGGGCAGTGCGTTGACCGGGGGGAAGTCCACGGTGACGACCGCGACGCCCTGGTCGGGTGCGGAGGTGGAGACACCCATGAGCAGATCAGCTACCTTTCCACCAAGCGTTTGTTAGGTAGCGAAGTTAGCAGCGGATCGCCCGCCGCGGGAGGTACCAGTTGTCCCTGAACCTCGATCTGACCGGACGGGTCGCCGTCGTCACCGGCGGTACCCGGGGCGTCGGCGCCGGCATCGCCCGGTCCTTCCTCCGGGCCGGCGCCACGGTCGTGGTGTGCGCCCGGCGGCCCCCGGACGCCCCCGTCACCGCCGACGGCCGCGCCGCCCGCTTCCACGCCGTGGACCTGCGGGAACCCGCCGCCGTCCAGGACTTCTTCCAGGGCGTCGCGGCCGCCCACGGGCGGCTGGACTGCCTGGTCAACAACGCCGGTGGCAGCCCCTACCGGCTGCTCGACGGCACCACCGCCGAACGCCACGCCCGCGTCGTGGAACTCAACCTCATCGCCCCGCTCACCGCCGCGCTCGCCGCCTACGAAGTGATGCGCGACCAGCCCGACGGCGGCTCGGTGATCATGATCGGCAGCGTCAGCGGCACCCGCCCCTCACCCGGCACCGCCGCCTACGGCGCCGCCAAAGCGGGACTGGACAACCTCGCCCGCTCGATGGCCGTCGAATGGGCGCCGCACGTCCGCGTCAACACCCTCGTCCTCGGCATGGTGCGCACCGAACTCTCCGCCCTGCACTACGGGGACGAGACCGGCATCGCCGCCGTCGGCGCGACCGTGCCGCTCGGCCGGCTCGCCGAGCCCACCGAGATCGGCGACGCCTGCGTCTTCCTCGCCTCCGACCGCGCCGGCTACGTCAGCGGCGCCAGCCTGCACCTCCACGGCGGCGGGGAACGCCCCGCCTTCCTCGACGCCGCCACCGTCAACCACTCCAAGGAGTCATGAGATGACCGGAATCTGCACCGGACGCGTCGCCGCCGTCACCGGCGCCGGCCGGGGCCTCGGCCGCGCCCACGCCCTCGCCCTCGCCGCGGAAGGAGCCGCCGTCGTCGTCAACGACCTCGGAGTGACCGCCGACGGCGCCGGCGCCTCCGGCGGCCCCGCCCAACAGGTCGTCGAGGAGATCCGCGCCCACGGCGGCCAGGCCGTCGCGCACACCGGCGACATCACCACCGACGACGGCGCCCGCTCCCTCGTCACCACCGCCCTCGACACCTTCGGCCGCCTGGACGCCCTGGTGAACAACGCCGGCTTCCTGCGGGACCGCATGCTCGTCAACCTCGCCGAGGACGACTGGGACGCCGTCATGCGGGTCCACCTCAAAGGTCACTTCCTGCCCCTCAAGCACGCCGCCGCGCACTGGCGGACCGAGGCCAAAGCCGGCCGGACGCCCGACGCCCGGGTCATCAACACCAGCTCCGGCGCCGGCCTGCTGGGCAGCGTCGGCCAGGGCAACTACTCCGCCGCCAAGGCCGGCATCCTCGGCCTGACCCTCGTCGCCGCCGCCGAACTCGGCCGCTACGGCATCCAAGTCAACGCCCTCGCCCCCGCCGCCCGCACCCGCATGACCGAACAGACCTTCGCCGACACCATGGCCGCCCCCACCGACGGCGACTTCGACGCCATGGCCCCCGAAAACGTCTCCCCCCTGGTCGTCTGGCTCGCCTCCGCCGACAGCGCCGGCGTCACCGGCCGCGTCTTCGAAGCCGAGGGCGGCCGCATCACCGTCATGGAAGGCTGGCGCCCCGGCCCCACCGCCGACAAGGGAGCCCGCTGGACCCCGTCCGAGGCCGGCGAAACCACCCGCAAACTCCTCACGGAATCGGAGCCGGCGCGGCCGGTATACGGAGCGTGATTGCTGGCGCTGGGCCGGTTCCCACGTTGTCGGCTTTGCCGCCGTGGGGGTTGCTGTTTGCGCCTGGCGGCGCGGGCGTTGTCGGTTGTCCCGCCGTGGGGCGTCTCGCCGTTGCGCCTGCGGCGCGTTGCCGCTGCGCGGGGCTGTTGGGTGGCGGTGACGGGCCTGCGGGGGTGGTGTGCAGGACT
>NZ_JBJMAB010000047.1:0-53664 GCF_045799175.1 Streptomyces sp. VTCC 41912 | reverse complement strand
GTCGGGCCAGCTCGCCCACGATGACCTCGGCCACCAGTGCCTTGCGTCCTTGTGCGGACCCGGTGAACTTCACGACGGAGTTGCCCAGGCACCGCCCTTGAACTGCGGTGTTGGCGCTACGTAGGTCGCTGACCTGCGCGAATGGTCCTTTCGCTGTCTTTCGGTCTCACGCTGTCTTATGCGGCTGATTCTCCCCACGTGCTCCCCAGCCGCTGTGATTCTCCCCAGGTTCTCCCCAGGAAGCTCCCCGACCACGGCCGGAATTGAGGTCCGGGAGCCACCCTTGCCACGTGCACGCTCGGTGATCGGCGTCAGAAGCGAGGGCGCAGTGGTCACTAGGGACGAATGCCGCTTCGGCATGGAATGTCCGCACCAGCAAGCGGACCATCCGACCAGGAGGTTCTTCGTCTGCTGGTGGTACAGCGCTCAGAGCGGTGCTCGCCTGCTGTGATGGCGGCCGAGGCGACCGTCGGGCGGGAGTTGGTCCGTGCGTGGTTCGGATCTTGGCGTCAATCACCGAAAGCCGGGAAGGGCTCTCGGCGCCGTTGGGGAAGGCGGCCATCCGCAGTATGCCAGTGCTGAGGACGGTGCCCGTATCGGTGCCGTCGCGGTACCTCTCGTCTCTGCGGCTGGAGCGGTAGAGGCTGGCGTGTTGCGCACAAAAGGGGCTTGGGAGCGCTCTGCGCCAGGCTCTTGAACCCGGCGGGCGACGTGACGACGATCCGCCAGTGGGTCTTCACCTGCTTCTGGCTCAGCCTTAGCACGCGTGCCGAGTCGGCTGGCAATGCGCGTTGTCGCCGACAGGTACCTCTGCACGACGGACCGTCGGTCGTGGAACCGCATGGCACAGGTTGTAACCCCCTTCCAGGAGCATCCAGTAGGTCCAGGGCGGGCGCTCAATGCCAGGTCAGAGCCTGCTCTTCAGGGCCGTCCACCAGCTGATCGCGGGCAGCCCCGACGCGTCTTCGGACACTTCCTCGACGTCTGGTCCACGCGCCCCGGAGCGACCCCGGCAGACGTACGCGCCGAGTACCTGCGCGCATGCCGGGACGCCATCGCCTCGATCGTCGCCGACTACCGCGCCACCGCGACCGTCGACATCGGACACGACCGGGCCGACCTCGACATCGGCAACCGGCTCACCATGCCGGTGACGGTCGTCCAGCAGGACTGGGGCCGGCAGCTCGGGTTCAACGCCGCCGCGATCTGGCGGCCGTGGACCACCGACCTGCAGCACTTCACCCCCCGGGCCGGCCACTTCATGGCGGAGGAGGCTCCGCAGGACATCGCCGCGCTGATCCTGGAACTGGCGCGGAGGTGACCGCCGCGGCGCCAGGACATCCGGCAGCGGCCGGTTGTCGTGCGTGGGCGCCCGCTCGGACGACCACGGCCGTCGCCGTTCAGTTCAGTCGTTCGACTCAGGCTCACCGTGCACTCCCGTCACTAGGGTCCGGATGACGGACAGGGGAGAAGGAAGCTCCTCGGAGGGCCATACGGGCCGGGAGGGAGGCCGGACAACTGCCCGGCGCGCGGACCGTCGTGGAGCAGGGCCGGGGTCGACCGGCCACCGTGCAGCTGGAGGTGCCGCTGCACGGGTGGTACGGAGTTCGCCCCGGAGCGGGGCTTCCTGCCGCCGTCGGGTTCCGCGCGGGCCGTGACTCACAGGACGCGCCCTTCCTCCGGCTGGAGGGCGGTGGTGCCGGTGCCGGCTCTCCCTCCCGGGCACGCTACGAGACGGAAGACTCAGTGGGTGGATCAGTGGTGACGACGCAACTCCACGGACGCGACGACGAACTGCGCATGCTCCGGGAGATGATCGGACGGCTTCCCGGTACGGGCGGTGTGGTGACCGTTCTCGGTGAGCCCGGCATCGGCAAGACCACCCTCCTGCGAGCCGCCGTGGCGGCCGCGGAAGAGTCCGGAGCGGTCGCCCTGGAGACCACCGGGGTCGAGGCGGAGGCCAGGGTGCCCTTCGCCGGACTGCACCAGCTGCTGCGGCCGGTGATGGCCGGCGTCGGGCGGCTGCCCGCTCCCCAACGTACCGCGTTGCAGTCGGCCTTCGGTGTGGTGGACGGCCCGGTACCCGAGGTCTCCATGGTCGCGTTCGCCGTCCTGAACCTGTTGGCGGAGGCCGCCGAGGACGCCCCGCTGCTCCTGGCCCTCGACGACGCGCAGTGGCTGGACGCCCCGACGCAGGAGGCGCTGGCGTTCGTGGCCCGGCGGGTGAGCAGGGACCCGATCCTGGTGGTCGCGGCGCTGCACAAAGGGCATGCCGGCCCGTTCGCCTCGCTCGGGGCGGCCGACCTCGACCTGGCCGGATTGGACGACTCCACCGCCCGGCACGTGCTGGCCCAGGAGGCCGGCGATCTGAGCCTGCCCGTGCGGGAACGGATCCTGAGGGAGGCCAGGGGCAACCCGCTCGCGCTGGTCGAGCTGCCGGTCGCGTGGCGGGACCAGCGGGAGGCGGCACAGCAGGCGACACCGGGCTTTCTGCCGCTCACCGCGCGCCTGGAGCGTGCCTTCGCCGGCCGGGCCGCAGAGCTGCCGGCCGACAGCAGGGACGTGTTGCTGGTCGCGGCCGTCGACCACGCCGATGACCTGTCGGAGATCCTGGCGGCGGCGTCGGTGCTGGCCGGACGGACGCTCACGGTGGAGGCGCTGGATGCGGCGGTGGCGGCCCGGCTGCTGCGGCTGGAGGGCTTACGCCTGCTGTTCCACCATCCGCTGGTGCGTTCGGCTGTGCAGATGTCGGAGACGTTGACCCGGCGGCTGTCGGCGAACGCGGCGCTGGCCGAAGTGCTGGCGGACGAGCCCTACCGCCGGACCTGGCACCTGGCGCAGTCCATCATCGGCCCCGACGACGACATAGCCGACGAGCTGGTGGCCAATCGCGCGATCTCGCTGCGCCGCGGTGGTACGGCCATGGCGGCCTGGGAGTTGGAACGGTCCGCGCAGCTGACCAGCGACCACGCCAAACGCGGTCGTCGGCTCCTGCTGGCCTGCGAGCACGCGTTCGGCCTCGGCAGGGCCGATCAGGTCGAACGGCTGCTGCGCGCCGCCGAGCGGTCCGGCCTGACCACGCTCGATCGAGCCCGGCTGGAGTGGCTCAGGGAGCTCTCCGACAACGGGGGGCCCGACGACGCGCTCCGGGTGCCGCAGCTGTGCGAGACCGCGCGGGAATCGGCGGACGAGGGCGACGTCCAACTGGCGTTGAGGTTGCTGTTGAGCGCGGCCCTGCGGTGCTGGTGGGCCGATGCCGGCCCGGACGCCAGGGCCGTGGTGGTCTCGGCAGTGGAGTCGTTGGAAGGGACCGAGAACGACCCGCGCCGTCTCGCGATCCTCGCCGTGGCGGAACCGGTACTTCGCGGACGCGTCGTGCACGACTGGTTGTCCGGCACGGCCTCGGCGGCCTACGCCGACGTCGAGGGGTTACGGATGCTCGGTATGGCCGCCCACGCGATCGGGGACCCCGTCCGCGCAGTGGGCCTGCTCGGCCGGGCCGAACTGAAGCTCCGTGAACAGGGGCGGCTCGGGCTGTTGTCGCACACGCTGATCCTTCAGATCGGTCATCTGCTGTGTACGGGAGACTGGGAGCGGGCCGCGACGGTCTCCGAGGAGGCACACCGTACGGCCGGAGAGTCCGCGCGCGCGATCTGGAGCAACGGGGCACTGGTGCTGGAGGCGGTCATCCGCGGACTGCGCGGTGAGGTGGACGAAGCGCTGGGGCTGGCCGCCTCCGTCGCGACCACCGCCCACCGTGGCCGCCTCGTCCACCTGCTGGCCTGCGTCCAGTTGGCCAAGGGGGCGGCGTTCGTGGCCACCGGACGGCATGCCATGGCCTATGACGAGCTGTGCAGTCTCTTCGACCCCGACTCCCCGAACTACCACCAGCGTGCGAGCTTCGACGGGGTGTTGCTGTTCGCCGAGGCCGCCGTGCACTCCGGTCACGAGGAGCGGGCCCGAGGGGTGCTCGCGGACCTGGAGAGGATCGCGTCGCTCACGCCGTCCCCGCTCCTGCACACCCATCTGCTCTACGCCCGTGCCGTACTGGCGGAAGAGCAGGATGCCGAGCATCTGTTCCGGACCGCGCTCGCGGAGGACCTGTCACGCTGGCCGCTGGTCCGGTCCAAGCTGGAGCTGGCCTACGGGACGTGGTTGCGCCGCCGTCGCCGGGTGGCCGAGTCGCGCACGCTGTTGCGTTCCGCCCGGGCAACTCTGGAGCTGATCGGCGCCACCGCATGGGCCGAGCAGGCGAGGGCCGAGCTGCGGGCCGCGGGGGAGCGGGCCCTGTCGGTGGCCCCGGCGGCGCACGCGGTGCTGTCTCCGCACGAGTTGCAGATCGCCCGCCTGGCAACCGAGGGTTTGTCCAACCGGGAGATCGGCGAACGCCTCTACCTGTCGCCCCGTACCGTCGGTTGGCACCTCTACCGGATCTTTCCCAAGCTCGACATCACCTCCCGGGCCCAACTCGCCTCCCGCCTGGCCCCGTTCTGAGCGCGGTTGAGCCTTCGCGCGCCGGGCTGATCCGGCACCCCCGCAGTCCGCTGTCGAGGCCGTCCGCACCGCAATGCGACCGGGGGCGGGGAGACACGAGGCAGTGCTACCTTGATCGGTTAGGCTCGCTTCCGGCCGTTCCGCCACGGCCGGGTGAGCGTCGCCTACGGTGAGGGGCAGGGCGTGGACGAGGGAACGGTCCTGGTGGGGCGTGAGACGGAGCTCGCCACGATCGTCGGTTTCCTCGACGCCATCGCGGCCCGGGGCCGCTCCCGTGTCTTCGTCGGGGAACCAGGCATCGGTAAGACGGCGCTGTTGGCGGCGGCGGCCGACGAGGCCAGGGCGCGGGGACTGGCCGTGCTGTCGGCTCGGGGCGCGGAGTCCGAGCGGCACCTGTCCTTCGCCGGACTGCACAGCCTGCTCTATCCCGTCCGGGCCTGCCTGGACCGACTGGAGCCGGTCCACCAGGAGGCGCTGCGCGGAGTCTTCGGCCTCTCACAGGCCCCGGTCGAGTTGTTCCTGGTGGCGCTGGCCGCGCTGGAGTTGCTCGCCGAGGCGGCCGAGCAGCGACCGCTCCTGCTCCTCGTGGACGATCTTCACTGGCTGGACGCCGCCAGCCGCGACGTCATCGAGTTCGTGGCCAGACGCCTGGACTCCGAGCCGCTCGTCCTCCTGGCCGCGAGTCGGCCGCACCGGGCGGTGACCGGCCAGGGCCTGGACGCCCTCGGTCCGGACGCATCGCGGACCCTGCTGCGGAGACGTGTCGACCTCCCGCCCGACCTGGAGGACAAGGTGCTGGACGAGGCGGCGGGTAACCCGCTGGCCCTGCTGGAACTACCGGTCGCTCTGCGGTCTCAGGGGATACAGGGCGGCGCGCTGCCGCTGACCGCCCGCCTGGAGACCGCCTTCGCGGCCCGCCTGGCCGAGCTGGACGAACGGCCCCGACTGCTCCTGCTGTTGGCCGCCGTGAACGATGGTGAGCTGCTGGCCGAGGCCGTGGCCGCCGCGGCGAACCTCACCGGCTCCGACGTTGAGGCCCGCGACGCCGAGCAGGCCGTGCGCCTGCACCTGGCCGCAACCGACGGCACGACGGTGACCTTCCGCCACCCGCTGGTGCGCTCCGCCGTGTTGCAGACGGCATCCGAGACGGAACGACGGCGCGCTCACCAATCGCTGGCGCAGGTACTCACCGGCTTCCCCGACCGGTACGCCTGGCACCTCGCGGCCGCCTCCGACGGACCGGACGAGGACCTGGCCCGCCTGCTGGACCAGGCGGCCGACCGGGCCCTGCAGCGCGGCGCCCCCTCGTCGGCCGCGACCTGGCTGGAACGTTCCGCCGACCTGTCGCAGACCGAGACGGGCAGGGGCCACCGGCTGCTGCGGGCCGCCGAGGTCGCCTTCCAGCTCGGCCGTCCCCGGACCGTGCACCGCTACATGGAGCGGATCCAGGCGGCCATGCTGGACCCGGCCGACCGAGGCACACTTGCCTGGTTACAGGGAGCGTTCGTCGACGGGGTCACCAGCGACTCCGAGATCGTGCGGCAATTGGCCGCGTCGGCCAGACAGGCGCTGGACAACGGGGAGCCCGAGATCGCCGCCGACCTGCTGTCGGGGACGGCGACCCGCTGCTGGTGGGTCGAACCCGGCCGGCAGATCCGCGCCGACCTGCTGGCCCTGACCGATCGGCTGGCCGCCGGCGGCCGGCTCCGGCATTCCGACCGTGATCCGCGGCTGCTCTGCGCCTGGGCGGCTGCGGGCGGCCTGGAGCGGCACGGCACGGTGGTCGAGGAGCTGGCCTGGTGGGCATCGGAGGGCGACCTCTCCGACCCGGGGACCCAGATGCTCCTCGCCCGCGCGGCCTTCGTCTCCGGGGAGTTCGAGCGGTGTCTCCTATTCTGCCGGCCCGCCGTCGACAGGCTGCGTGCTCAGGGCCGGCTGGGGTTATTGACGGCGATGCTGGCGACCCAGACGTTCTCGGCGTTCTACCTGGGACGCTGGGACTTGACCGAGACCACTGTCGACGAGGTCAGCCGGCTGGCCGCCGAGACCAGACAGCCGATCTGGGAGGACAGCGCGGCACTCGCGTCGGCCCACTTGGCGGGCCTGCGCGGTCAGGCCGCGCGTGCGCGGGAACTGCTGGCCCCGGTGGAGCGGGTCGCGGTCACAGCCGGCAACCAGGCCATGCTGAACAGCGTCCAGCTGTCCAAGGGCTTCACCGAGCTCGGCCGGGAGAACTACTCCGACGCCTTCCTCGAACTGCGCCGGACGACGGATGAGACGGACCACGCCCACCACCCGGTCCTGCAGTTCTGGGGGCTGGACTACCTGGCCGAGGCGGCCGTCGGCGGCGGCCACCAGGCCGAGGCACGGGAGATCCTGGACCGGCTCAGCCCTGCGCTGGGCCGCTCGCCGGGAGGGGGCGCGGTGCGGGCCGTGCGGTTCGCCGAGGCGCTGCTGGCGAACGACCTGGATGCCGAAGCCGCTTTCGCCAGGGCGTTCGCACTGAGCCGGGCGGCGTTACCGTGGTATCGGGCCAGGCTGGACCTGGCCTTCGGTACCTGGTTGCGGCGCCGCCGCCGAGTCACCGAGTCGCGGGCCCCGTTGCGGGCAGCCCACAGTGTCTTCACGGTGCTGGGGGCCGACGCGTGGGCCGAGCGTGCCGCCCGCGAACTACGGAGCTCGGGAGTGAAGGACAGGGTCGCGTCGGTACGCGGGGCGTCCCGCCTGTCGCCGCAGGAATGGCAGATCGCCAGGCTGGCCGCCAAGGGGCTGTCCAACCGCGACATCGGCCAGCAGCTGTACCTGTCGCATCGCACGGTCGGCTCGCATCTCTACCGCATCTTCCCCAAACTCGGCATCACCTCGCGCGGCCAGCTGCACGACGCCCTGCCGCCGGAGCAGTAGGAGACTCCCGGCCGGTCGCGGCGAGGAGCACAGCGGTCACCGCGGGATGAGCGTCGTGGCTGAATGGTGTCAACTCCCCTGCCAAAGAACGCTGTTCGTGGACCTGCGTCACACTAGGGCAGCAGCGGGACCACAGGCCACCATCGCCGACAACGCCAGTCGTCCCACCAGTCGAACTACCGGTGGGACGCCGAGTCCGTCAGGGCACAGCGGCAGAGCGAGCGGCCGGTGTGGCGTACACGTGTCACGGTGCCGGCCCGCGTTGCGACGTGCCGTCCGGGCCGGAGCGACGAGCCCCGGGCGCGGTGTTGGGGCACCGGACACCGCAGAGCAGGTGCCCAGTCATCTGACTGGTGCCAGTGGCCTTCCCTGTGCACAGAGTTGTGCCCACAGCTGACCGGACGGACGCCCTGTTCCGCAGGATCCGGACCGCATCGCGAGTCATGGACCGGCCTCCTGCGTGCCTGTGGGCCACGGACGGAGGTCGGGGCCACGCCTGAGGGGGATGGCGACTTCCGCGATGTCGGCTGCTCTTGTCGCAACTACCACGAGAGGTTGGGATACGCCATGGCTGCCGCCGAGCCCGCCGGCCTTCCGCTGTCGTCCGCCCAGAACGGAGTGTGGGTCGCGCAGCAGCTTGACCCGACGGGCGTCGCCTACGACCTGGGTGAATACCTCGACATCCGTGGCGACGTGGACCTGGAGCTGTTCGAAACGGCGCTGCGGCACGTAGTGGCGCACACCGAGTCGCTGCGCGTCCGGTTCGACGCCGGGGGCGAGGACGTCAGACAGGTCGCCGCCGATCCACCCGTGTGGGAGCCGGCCACTGCCGACTTCCGCTCGCACCCGGACGCACCGGTGGTCGCCGAGGAGTGGATGCGGGCCCAGATGGCCCGGCCGATGGATCTGCGTACCGGGCCTCTCTTCAGACACGCCCTGCTCAGGGTCGGTGACCAGCGGTACTTCTGGATGCACCGCTACCACCACCTCGTCATGGACGGGGTGGGCATGGCGCTCACTGCGCGCCGCGTCGCCGAGGCGTACACGGCGCTGGCCGAGGGGGCACCGCTGTGGCCGGGCGGCGACCCTCCGTTGAGCCGGATGCGTGCGGAGGAGGCCGCCTACCGGGCGTCGGAGGAGTTCGCGCAGGACCGGGCGTTCTGGCTCGCGCGCATGGCGGACCGGCCCGAGCCGACCGGATTCGCCCCCCTCCGCCATGCCAGGACCGGTGACGTCGTGCGCTGCCACAGCAGTGTGTCGGCGCGGGGCACGGAGGGCCTGCGGGCCGCCGCCCAGCGGGCCGGTACGACGTGGAAGACCGCCGCGCTCGCGGCGACGGCGGCGTATCTGCACCGGGTCAGCGGCGCCCAGGACGTGGTCGTGGGACTGGCGGTGACCGGACGGCAGCGCACGCCCGAGGCCCACAACGTGCCCGGGATGTTCGCCAACGTGGTTCCCCTGCGGGTGTCCGTGCGGGCGGGGATGTGCGTGGACGAGCTGATCCGGACCACGTCCCGGGCCCTGCGCGAGGCCCTGCCCCACCAGCGCTACCGGATCGAGGACCTCCAGCGCGACCTGGGGATGTCTGCGGTCGACGGGAAGCTGTTCGGCGTCGCGGTCAACATCATGGCGTTCGACTACGACGTGACCTTCGCTGGATGTCGCACCTTCGCGCACAACCTGTCCACCGGTCCGATCGACGACCTCGCCGTCAACGTCTACGACCGTGGCGAGGACGGCGCCGTCGCCTTCGGCTTCGAGATCGACGCGGCGCGCTGCGGGTCGGACGAACTCTCGGTGCAGCAGGGCCACTTCGTGAGGTTCGTGGAGGATCTGGCCACGGCGCATCCGGACACCCCCATCGGTGAGCTCGCCCTGCTGTCCCCGGAAGACGTGTCCGGTCTGCTGGAGTCGGGGGCCGGAGCCGTGCTCCCGCCCGTGGGCCGCTGTCTGCACGAGCTCGTCGAGGAGCAGGCCCGACGCACCCCCGAGGCGGTGGCGGTCCGCTGTGGCGGCGACGAGATCAGCTACCGGGAACTCGACACGTGGGCGGACGAACTGGCCCGGCGACTGCGGGCCGTGACCACCCGTGAACAGCGGGTGGGTATCTGTCTGCGTCGCTCCGCGGCTCTGGTCTCCGCCACGCTGGCGGTGCTCAAGGCGGGGTGTGTCTACGTCCCGATGGACCCCGGACTGCCGGGGCGCCGATTGGAGTTCATCGCCCGGGACGCCGGCGTCGGGCTGGTGGTGAGCGGACCGGAGAGCGAGGGGAGACTGTCGTCGCTCGCGGTGTCCCAGATGCCCGTCGGCCGGGTGCCCGACGGCCGGGGCGGCGCGGCGCCCGCTCCCGTCCCGACCGTCGTGCCGGGCCAGGGCGCCTACCTGCTGTACACCTCAGGGAGCACCGGCCGCCCCAAGGGTGTACTGGTGGAGCACCGGGCGGCCGTCGACTTCGTCACCCAGAACGTCAGGGCGTACCGCATAGCCGCGACGGACCGGTTCCTCGGCTTCGCCGCGCTGACCTTCGACGTCTCGGTCCTGGAGATGTTCGGTGCCCTGGCCTCCGGAGCGACGCTCGTGCTGGCCACCGACGAGGAGCGGGTGGACGCCGAACGACTGCAGTCCCTGCTGGTCGCCCAGAACGTCACCGTCGCCGACCTGCCGCCGGCCCTGATGCCGTTGCTCACCCCGCGCGAACTGCCGGCGTTGCGGCTGGTGTCCGTCGGCGGGGAGGCGCCTTCCGGCGAGCTGGTGGACCGCTGGGCGGTGGAGGGACGAGAGTTCTGGAACTCCTACGGACCCACCGAGACCACCGTGTCGGTGACGATGAAGCAGTGCCTGGCCCCATCTGGAGGACTGTCGCCGTCCATCGGCCGACCGATGGCCAACCACCGGGTCTACGTGGTCGATCCGCAGCTCCGACTGCTGCCCCCCGGCCGGCCGGGCGAACTGTGCGTCGCCGGTGCCGGGCTGGCCCGCGGCTACTTGGGCCGCGGTGGTCTGACGGCGGACCGGTTCGTCCCGGACCCGTGGGGGAGGCCGGGGGAGCGGATGTACCGGACAGGGGACCTGGTGCGCTGGACGCCCGAAGGCGAGCTGGAGTTCCTGGGGCGGGTGGATCACCAGGTCAAGATCAACGGGCATCGCATCGAACCCGGCGAGATCGAGACGGAGCTGCTGCGCCATCCGGACGTCGCCCAGGCGACGGTGGTGGCCCGGCAGACCCCGGGCACAGGCCGCAGCCTGGTCGCGTACGTGGTGGCGCGACACGGCCACGGGGTGCACGACGATGCGCTGCGCGCCCACTTGGGCGAGGCCCTGCCCGGCTACATGGTTCCGCACGCCTACGTCGCCCTCGACCGCCTTCCGCTGACCGCAGGCGGGAAGGTCGACCGCGCGGCGCTGCCGGAGCCCGAACGTCCCGAAGCGGTCGGCCGCGATCCCCGCACGGCGCGCGAAGCGGCCCTGTGCCGGCTCTTCGCCGAGGTGCTCGGGCTGCCCGCGGTCGGCGCCGACGACGCGTTCTTCACGCTGGGTGGAGACAGTATCACCGCCATCGCCCTGGTCAGCCGGGTGCGCGAGACGGGCCTGGAGATCGCGCTGCGCGACGTCTTCGCTCACAAGACGCCCGCCGCGCTGGCGGCCGCGCTGCGCGAGAGTGAGGAGGGCGACCGGCCGACGGGCGAGGAACACGGCGCCGCGAACGGTGAGTTCCCGCCGACTCCGATCATGCACTGGCTTCGGGAGACCGGCGGCCCGGTGAACAGGTTCAGCCAGTCGGTGCTGCTGCAGACTCCCGCAGAAGCGGATCAAGAGTGCCTCACCGCCGCCGTCCGGACACTTCTCGATCACCACGACGCACTGCGGATGCGGATGACCTTCGAGGACGACCCGGCCACCTCGTGGTCGGGCACCGTGCAGCCGCCCGCATCGGTGGACGCGGCTCGGCTGTTCTCCCGGATCGACATCTCCCGGGCCGACGAGGCGACGGCGCACGCCATGATCGCCGAAGCCCGCGATACCGCGCTCGGGCGGCTCGACCCGGCCGCCGGGGTGATGCTCCAGGCGGTGTGGTGCGATGCGGGAACCGAGCGCCCCGGGCGCCTGCTGCTGGCTGTGCACCACCTTGTCGTCGACGGGGTGTCCTGGCGCATCCTGCTGCCGGACCTCGCCACCGCCTGGGAGGCCGTGACGGCTGGCCGGCGGCCCGAACTTCCCGCGGTCGGCACATCCTTCCGCACGTGGGCACACGACCTGGCCCGGCTGGCCCAGTCGCCGGACATCACCGGACAACTGCCCTGGTGGCGTGGGGTACTCGACGCCTGCGAACCCGTACTGGGTGAGCGCCTGCTCGACCCGGTACGCGACACCGCCGGCACGGCCCGCCACCTGACGCTGTCCGTGCCCTCGGAGCTGGTGCGTCCGCTGCTCTCGACCGTCCCCGCCGCCTTCGGCACCGGAGTCAACGAGATCCTGCTCACCGCGCTCGCCCTCGCCGCCGACCACTGGCGTGCCCGACGCGGACTGACCGGCTCCACGCCGTTGTTGCTCGACCTGGAAGGGCACGGCCGCGACGCCGGTACCGGCCGGCTCGACGTCTCCCGAACCGTCGGCTGGTTCACCAGCCAGTTCCCGGTCCGCCTGGACCTCGGCGGGATCGATGCGGCCCGGGCATGGGAGGACGAGGCCGTCCTGGCACGGGCGGTGGAACAGGTGGCGGCCACCTTCGGCGAACTGCCGCGGGGCGGCTGGGGGTACGGGTTGCTGCGCTACTCGAACCCGCGCACACAGGCCGAGCTGACGGGGCGTGCCCGCCCGCAGATCCTCTTCAACTACCTCGGCAGGTTCACCGCCCACCACGACGGCGACTGGGCCATCGCCCCCGACGCCGAGCAGCTGCGCGCCGACACCGACCCCGGCATGCCCCTGGAACACTGCCTGGAGGTCAACGCGCTCGTCCGCGACCACGCCGACCACGCCGAGCTCACCGCCACCTGGAGCTGGCCGGATGCGGTGCTGTCCGAGGCCGAGGTCGGAGAACTGGCCACCGCCTGGAGGCGGGCCCTGGAGCTCGTGGTGACCGCGGCCGCACGCCGGGACGTCGTCCGGCACACACCGGAGGACTTCCCGCTGGCCCGCGTCAGCCGGGCCGAGCTGGACCACCTGGTGGGCAGCGTCCCCGGCATCGAGGACATCCTGCCCCTCTCCCCCCTGCAGGAGGGAATCTTCTTCCACTCCTCCTACGACGAGCGGGACGTGGACGCCTATACGGGGCAGCTGATCCTCACCCTGGACGGCCCGCTCGACACCGTGGCGCTGCGCCGCGCCTGCCGCCGGCTGCTCCAACGGCACTCCGGCCTGCGGGCCGGATTCACGGACCACGGAGTCTCCGAGCCGGTACAGGTGGTCCTCGGCGCCTGCGAAATCCCCATGGAGGAGCTGGACTTCCATGCGCTCGGCGAGGAGCAGCGCCGGACCGCGCTGGAGGAGTTGCTGGCTGCGGACCGCGCCCGGCGATTCGACCTGGCCCGCCCACCGCTGCTGCGCTTCACCCTCGTCCGGATGGGCGCCCGGCGCCACCACCTCGTCATGACCAACCACCACATCCTGTCGGACGGCTGGTCGACCGCGGTGCTGCTGGAGGAACTGTGCACGGCCTACCGCGATCACGGCGCGGAGGGTGGTGGCACACCGACCGCCCACGCGGAGGTTCCCTATCGCGCCTATCTGGCCTGGCTGGCCCGGCAGGACCGGACCGCGGCCCTCGACGCCTGGCGGCGGGCGCTCGGCGGCCTGGACGAGCCGACCATCCTGGCCGCTGTCGACCGCAACCGGCTCCAGGCGGTGCCCGAGCGCGTGACCGCGGAGCTCACCGAAGAGCTGACAGCGCGACTGGTGGCGCGGGCCCGGAGCGCCGGAGTGACGCTGAACAGCGTCGTGCAGGGCGTGTGGGCCGTCCTCCTGGCCCGACTGACCGGGCACGACGACGTGGTCTTCGGCGGGACGGTATCCGGACGCACGCCGGACATCCCCGGGGTGGAGACCATGGTCGGCCTGCTCATCAACACGCTCCCGGTGCGCTTCGCCGTCCGGCCCCACGAACCGCTCATCGAGGCGGTGGCCCGTCTCCAGGACGAACAGGCCCTCCTGTTGGACCACCAGCACCTGGGTATGGCGGACATCCAGCGCGAGTCCGGCCTCGGCACGCTCTTCGACACCACGGTCGTCTTCGAGAACTATCCCCTGGACCGGGCGAAGCTGGCGGACCTGACCGGCGGCCTTCGGCTGACGGACATCAAGGCGACGGACGCGACCCACTACACCGTCAACCTGATCGCGGTCCCCGGTAGGCGGCTGCGACTCCACGTGGACCACCGCGCCGACGCGATCGCATCCGAGGCGGCGGCTGCGATCGCCCGATCGCTGGAACGCCTGCTGTCCGTCGTCGTCGAGGCCCCCACCACTGCGGTCGGCCGGATCGAGTTGCTCTCGGACCAGGAGCGCGACCGGGTGCTGGGGGAGTGGAACGCCACCGACCATCCGGTGCCGGACGCCACCCTGCCCGAGCTGTTGGCGGTGCAGGCCCGACGGACTCCGGATCGCACGGCCATCGTCTTCGAAGGCGACGCGCTCTCGTACGAGGAACTCCACGCGCGAGCCAACCGCCTGGCGCATCTCCTGATCGCGCGGGGCGCCGGGCCGGAGAAGACCGTGGCACTGGCACTGCGGCGCTCCACGCAGATGGTCGTCGCCATCCTGGCCGTCCTGAAGTCGGGGGCCGCGTACCTGCCCGTCGACCCTGACCTGCCTGCCGGCCGGATCGCGTACCTGACCGAGGACGCGACGCCGCACCTTCTGCTGACGAGCACCGACACCGACCCGTCCATGCCGCAGCGCGCGGCGACGCCGCGGCTCGTGCTCGATGAACCGGCCCTCCTGGGAGAACTCGACCGCCTCAGCCCCCGCGACCCCGCCGAGGGCGACCGCACGGTCCCGCTGCTGCCGCAACACCCCGCCTACGTCATCTACACCTCGGGCTCCACCGGTCGTCCCAAGGGCGTGGTGGTGACGCACGGCGCGATCGTGAACCGCCTGGCATGGATGCAGGAGACGTACCAACTGGACGGGACGGACCGGGTGTTGCAGAAGACGCCGTTCGGGTTCGACGTCTCCGTGTGGGAATTCCTCTGGCCGCTGCTGTACGGCGCGACGCTGGTGGTGGCCCGGCCCCAGGGACACCAGGACCCGGCCTACCTCGCCCGTGTCATCCGGCACGAGGCCGTCACCACCGTGCACTTCGTGCCCTCGATGCTGCGCGCCTTCGTCGACGAGCCGTCGGCGGCCGACTGCCGTTCGCTGCGGCGGGTCGTCTGCAGCGGCGAGGCGCTGCCCGTCCGTCTCCAGAAGGACTTCTGGCGGGTGCTCGACGTCCCGCTGCACAACTTGTACGGGCCGACCGAAGCCGCGGTCGACGTGACCAGTTGGAAGTGCCGGCCCGGTTCCGCCACCGTCCCGATCGGCCGGCCCATTTGGAACACCCGTCTGTACGTACTCGATCCGCAGCTGTCGCCGCTGCCGGTGGGGGCCACGGGCGAGCTGTACCTGGCGGGAGCGGGCCTGGCCCGCGGCTACGCCGGCCGCGGTGGACTGACCGCGGACCGTTTCCTTCCCGACCCCTTCGGGCCTCCGGGGACGCGGATGTACCGCACGGGAGACCTGGCCCGCTGGCGCACCGACGGCGCCGTCGAATACCTCGGACGCACCGACGACCAGGTCAAGATCCGTGGTTTCCGTATCGAACTGGGGGAGATCGAGGCGGTGTTGGTGCGGTGCCCGGGGGTGTCGCAGGCCGTGGTCGTGGTGCATGAGGACGGGGACGGTGACCGGCGTCTGGTGGCGTACGTCGTCGGTGCTGTGGGTGCCACGGTGGATCCGGATGCGGTGCGTGGCGACCTTGCGGTCGCGTTGCCCGATTACATGGTGCCTGGTGCTTTTGTGGTCCTGGATGTGCTTCCGCTGACGCCGAACGGGAAGCTCGATCGCCGGGCGTTGCCCGCGCCTCCGGTGGCGGAGTCCACCGTGGTCCATCAGCCTCCGGTGACGGCCACCGAGGAACTCGTCGCCGAGATCTGGTCCGCCGTGCTGGGTACCGACCGCATCGGGCGGCTGGACAACTTCTTCACCCTGGGCGGGCACTCCCTCAAGGCCACCCGCGCCATCTCCCGCCTCAACACCAGGCTGGACGCGGCACTGCCGCTGCACATCCTCTTCGACCACCCCACCGTCGCCGATCTCGCGGCGGCCATCGAGACCCTTCTGCTCGACGACATCCTCGCGTCGGGTGACGAGCACGAAGCCGCCTCCGTCGAGAGCGACGGAGGCCGTTCCTTCGAGAGCCAAGGAGAGACCGCGTGAGCGCCCAGCAACCGGAACAGTCCGCCCCGGGAGACCACCGCGCGGCCGCGCGTCAACTCCTCGAACGCCGCATCCGCGCGGCCCGGGAAGGCGCAACCGCCGGCTCCGCTCCCGCTCGGATCGCCCGCGGTCGCTCCGCCGAGCCCGTCGCCTCCTTCGCACAGGAACGCATGTGGCTGGTCGACCACCTGCTCGACGGCGCCCCCGGCTACGCCGTCCCCACGGTGCTACGGCTGCGCGGCCCCCTCGACGCCGACGCCTTCCAACAGAGCCTGACCGAGGTCGTACGGCGGCACCTCGCGCTACGCACGGTTTTCGAGGAACGCGACGGACGGCCCCACCCCGTGGTGCTGCCCGCGCAGACCGTTCCGCTGCCGATCGTGGATCTGCGGGAACTGCCGTCCGCGCAGCGGGAACGGCGGGCGGCGGAGCTGGCCCGCGAGGCGGCCCGGACGCGCTTCGACCTGAGCGCCGGCCCGCTGCTCCGGGCAAGCCTTCTGCGCATCGAAGACGAACATCACCTCCTCGTCCTCGTCGTGCACCACATCGCCACGGACGGCTGGTCCATGGCGCTGCTGTGGAAGGAACTGGGAAACGGTTACCGGTCGTTGCTCCACGGCCGGCCGCCGGAGCACCCCGACCTGCCTGTCCGGTACGAGGACTACGCGCACTGGCAGCGCGAGCGCTCCGCGCACGGCGAGCTCGACGGACAACTGCGTTTCTGGGAGGAGCGGTTGGCCGACCTCGTCCCGCTGGAGCTGCCCACGGACCGTCCGCGGCCCGCGCGGCGCACCGGGCGGGGAGGGAGCGTGGAGTTCGCCCTGGACGCCGAGCTGGCGACGGGACTGCGCACGCTGGCCGAGCGGTGCGGCGCGACGATGTTCATGACCCTGCTCGCCGGGTTCCAGGCCGTCCTCGCCCGCTACACCGGCCGGCACGACGTCGCCGTCGGCACGCCGATCGCAGGGCGGGACCGGGAAGAGGTGGAGGACCTGATCGGGTTCTTCGCCAACACCCTGGTGCTGCGCACCGACCTGTCCGGCGACCCGTCGTTCGTCGACCTGCTCGGCCGGGTGCGGCAGGTCACCGTGGAGGCGTACGGGCATCAGGAAGTGCCCTTCGACCGGCTCGTCGAGCGACTGCGCCCGGAGCGGTCGCCGAACCGCAATCCGCTGGTCCAGGTGATGTTCGCAGCGGCCGAGGACGAGACCGCGACACTCGACCTGCCCGGGATCGACGCCGAACACGTCGACGTGGACTTCCAGGTGTCCCTGTTCGACCTCACCGTCTTCGTGACGGACACGGGCTTGCAGGTCACCGGCTCGGTCACGTTCGACCGCGACCTGTTCGACCACGACACCGCGCAGCGGCTGATCGGACACTACCTGCGGTTCCTCGCACAGGTCGCGGCCGACCCGGGCCGCCCGGTCTCCGATGTCGGCCTGCTCGACCCGGCGGAGCAGGAGCAGGTCCTCGCCCGGTGGAACGACACGGCCCGGGAGCTGCCGTCGGCCTCCCTGCCCGACCTGTTCACCGCTCAGGTGCTGCGCACTCCGGACGCGGTCGCGGTCGAGTGTGCGGGAACCTGCTGGACTTACGCCGAGCTCGACGCCCGCGCCGACCGGCTCGCGGGACGGTTGGCGGCCGCCGGGGTCCGGACGGAGAGCGCGGTGGGCCTGCTGCTGGAGAGGACCGCCGACCTCGTGGTGGCCGTCCTGGCCGTCCTCAAGGCCGGTGGCACCTATGTGCCGCTCAACGGCCGGTTCCCGGCCGAACGACTGCGCGGCCTGCTCGAACAGGTCGATGCCGCACTGCTGATAACCGACTGCGCCTCGTCCGCGCACCCGGTCGTCGGCGCCTGCCCAGTGCCGGTGATCGACGTCGCGGCGGCCGGCGCTCCTGGCGGTCCGACCGCGCCGCGGACACCGTGCCCGCCCGAGCAGGCGGCGTACGTGATGTTCACCTCGGGGACCACCGGTGTCCCCAAGGGCATAGTCGTCACCCACGCCAACGTCGCGGCGCTGGCCCTGGACTCCGGGTGGGGGCCGGCGCACCGCACCGTCCTCGCGCACTCGCCGCACTCCTTCGACGCGTTCACCTACGAAATGTGGGTTCCCCTGCTCTCGGGGGGACGGGTCGTCCTGGCACCGCCCGGCCACCTGGACACCGCGGCACTCCAACGACTGGTCCGGGAGCACCGGATCACCTCCGTCTTCCTGACCACGGCCCTCTTCAACCTGGTGGTGGAGGAGCGGGTGGAGATCCTCGCCGGGCTGCGGGAGGTGTGGACCGGCGGCGAAGCGGCCTCCCTCACCGCGTTTCGACGGGCCGTCGAGACCTGCCCGGACACCGTGGTGACCCATGTCTACGGCCCGACCGAGACCACCACGTTCGCCACCCGCTGGAAGGCGGACACCGCGTCCCTGGCCGACGGGCGGGTGCCGATCGGCAGCCCGATGGACAACACCCGGCTGTATGTCCTGGGCTCGGGGTTGGAGCCGGTGCCGCTCGGCGCCGTGGGGGAGTTGTGCGTGGCGGGCGCCGGGGTGGCCCGTGGCTATCTCGGTTCCGGCGCCGCGACGGCCCAACGATTTCTTCCCGACCCCTTCGGGCCTCCGGGGACGCGGATGTACCGCACGGGAGACCTGGTGCGCAGGCGGGCCGACGGGAACGTGGAGTTCGTGGGGCGCGTCGACGGTCAGGTCAAGATCCGTGGTTTCCGTATCGAACTGGGGGAGATCGAGGCGGTGTTGGTGCGGTGCCCGGGGGTGTCGCAGGCCGTGGTCGTGGTGCATGAGGACGGGGACGGTGACCGGCGTCTGGTGGCGTACGTGGTCGGTGTTGTGGGTGCCACGGTGGATCCGGATGCGGTGCGTGGCGGCCTTGCGGTCGCGTTGCCCGATTACATGGTGCCTGGTGCTTTTGTGGTCCTGGATGTGCTTCCGTTGACGCCGAACGGGAAGCTTGATCGCCGGGCGTTGCCGGCGCCGCCGGTGGCGGAGTCCGCCGTGGTGCATCAGCCTCCGGTGACGGCCACCGAGGAACTCGTGGCCGAGATCTGGTCCGCCGTGCTGGGTACCGACCGCATCGGGCGGCTGGACAACTTCTTCACCCTGGGCGGGCACTCCCTCAAGGCCACCCGCGCCATCTCCCGCCTCAACACCCGTGCCGGCACCGACGTCCCGCTGCGGACCCTCTTCGAAAACCCCACGCTCAGCGGTTTCGCGGCAGCCATCGACGGCGGCCGGGCCACCGCCGCGACCACCATCGCCCGCCGGACGGCCGACACCCCCGCGCCGCTGTCCTACGGCCAGCAGCGGCTGTGGTTCCTCGACCGGCTCCGGCCCGGCCGGGCCGACTACACCATCCCCGTCGTCACCCGACTCCGCGGCCGGCTCGACGACCGGGCTCTGCTCCACGCGCTGACCGAGGTGGTACGCCGCCACGAGGTCCTGCGGTCCCGCTACGAACACGACGGCGACCTGCCCGTCCAGATCGTCGAACCCGTCACCGCCTTCGTCCCCGTGGTCACCGACCTGAGCGATCTGCCCGAGGGCGAGGCCCGGGCCCGCGCGCACGATCTGGCGACCACCGACGCCGCGACCCCGTTCGACCTTTCGGAGGCGCCACTGATCCGCGCCCGGCTGATCCGCGTCACCGAGCACGAACACATGCTGGCTCTGGTACTGCACCACACGGTCGCCGACGGCTGGTCGATACCGGTGCTGTGGGACGAACTGGCGGCCGGGTACGCCGCAGCCGCTCGCGGGACCCGGTTACAACTCCCCGAACTCCCGCTCCAGTACGGCGACATCGCGTCCTGGCAACGGGACCGGATGGCCGCCGGCGCACTCGCCGACCAACTCGACCACTGGCGCCACCGGCTCGCCGACGTCCCCCAGTTGGAACTGCCCGCCGACCGCCCTCGCCCGCCGGTGCGCTCCGGAGCGGGTGACGTGGTCTCCTTCCGCCTTCCCGCCGAACTCCACACGAGCCTGGTCGCGTTGGGGCGGCGCAAGGGCGCCACGCTGTTCATGACCCTGCTCGCCGGATTCCAGGCCGTCCTCGCCCGCTACACCGGCCGGCACGACATCGCCGTCGGCACCCCGATCGCCGGCCGCAACCGTGCCGAGCTGGAGTCGTTGATCGGCTTCTTCGTCAACACCCTGGTGCTGCGCACCGACCTGTCCGGCGACCCCGCCTTCACCGAACTGCTCGCCCGCAGCCGGGACACCGCCCTGACCGCCTACGCCCACCAGGACCTGCCGTTCGACACGTTGGTCGAGGAACTGCAACCGGACCGCGACCCCAGCCGCAACCCCCTCTTCGACGTCCTCTTCCAGCTCCACCCGGACCTGCCGGACGCCCTGCGGATCGACGGCCTGGTCGTGGAACAGCTGGAGGTGGACAACGGCACCTCGAAGTTCGACCTGAGCCTGGCGCTGACCGAGCGCCCCGACGGCCTGACGGCGACCATCCACTACGCCACCGACCTGTTCGACCGCGCCACCGTGGAGCGCCTGGCGGAGCATTACGTCAGGCTGCTCACCAGTGCCGCCTCCGACCCGACGCGGCCGCTCTCCCAGCTGGAGCTGCTGAGCCCGGCCGAGCGGCACCAGGTACTCGACGCCCCTACGACCACCGCCAACTTCCCCCGTGACCGCCTGCTGCACGAACTCGTCGAGGACCAGGTCCGCCGGCGCCCGCACGCCATCGCCGTCACCTGCGGCACCCGGCAGCTCACCTACGCGGAGCTGAACGCCCGAGCCAACCGCCTCGCCCGGTGCCTGCGCGCGAGAGGGGTCGGGCCCGGGCACACCGTCGCGGTCGTGCTGGACGCCACGCCGGAAGCGGTGGTCGCCGTACTGGCCGTACTCAAGGCGGGCGGCGCGTACGTCCCCGTGGACCCTGGTTACCCCGCCGACCGCATCGCGCTCATCCTGGCGGACAGCCGGGCACGGCTCGCCCTGACCCAGGGCTCCGGTACGGCGACCCCGGCCGGGCTCAGCGGCGTACCCGTGTTGGACCTGGACCGGGAGCGGTCCCGCATCGCTGCCCAGTCCGGCGAAAACCTGCCGTCGGCCGCCTCCTCGGCCGACCTCGCCTACGCGATCTACACCTCTGGCTCCACCGGTCGTCCCAAGGGCGTTGCCGTGCCGCACCGCGGAGTGGTCAACTACCTCACCTACCTCACCCGCACCTTCGAGATCGACGAGCACGACGTCGTCCTCGCCCGCACCGCGCTGACCTTCGACCCTTCGGTGCGCGACCTGTTCGCACCGCTGTCCGTCGGCGCGCGGGTCGTGATGATGCCTCCCGACGAAGCCAAGGACCCCCACGCGCTGCTGGCCGCCATCGAGGAACAGCAGGTCACCGCCGTACTCTCGATCGTCCCCTCGATGCTCGACGCCCTCGGCGCCACCGCTGTACGGCCACCGGGGTCCGCGCTGCGCCTGGTGATGACGACCGGCGAGGCGCTGACCCCCGCCCACGCACGCCGAGCCCGCCGTCTGGGCGCGGAGTTCGTCCTGGTCAACCAGTACGGGCCGACCGAATGCACCAACACTTCGGCCTTCCGTTCGGTGACCGACCGGGACGTCGAGGACGGCCGAATCCCCATCGGGCAGCCGATCCCCAACGCCCGGTGCTACGTCCTGGGCGAGCACCTGGAGGTGCTGCCGCCGGGAGCGGTGGGAGAACTGTGCATCGCCGGGCCCGGGGTGACTCGCGGATACCTCCATGACCCGCGGCGCACCGCCGAGCACTACGTACCCGACCCGTTCGGGCCGCCGGGGGAGCGGATGTACCGCACCGGCGACCTGGCCCGCTGGCGGGCCGACGGCACCCTGGAGTTCCACGGCCGACGCGACAACCAGGTCAAGGTCCGCGGGCACCGGATCGAACTCGGCGAGCTGGAGGCCGTGTTGGCGCGCCACCCCGACGTCGCCCAGGCCGTCGCTGCGGCCCGCGGCGAGGGACTGGAGCGCACGTTGGTGAGCTACGTGGTGTGGCGCTCTCTCGACGGGCGACAGCCCTCCCCGGAGCACCGCAGGTCCGCCCTGCTGGACTTCCTGCGTGCGACTCTGCCCGCCGCGATGGTGCCCTCGGCCGTGGTGGAGCTGGGCGCGTTGCCGCTCACTCCCAACGGCAAGGTCGACCGCAAGGCCCTGCCGGCGCCCAACATCGAGCAGCAGCGCCGCGCCTACCGCGCTCCCGCCGACGCCGTCGAGCGCACCATCGCGTCCGTCTGGGAGGAGGTACTGGGCCGCGAACGCGTCGGGACGCACGACGACTTCTTCGAGCTGGGCGGCCACTCCCTGCGTGCCACACAGGTGGCCGCGCGGCTGCGGCACCGACTCGGCCGGGAAATCCCCCTGCAGATGGTCTTCACGTACCCCACGATCACCGCGTTCGCCCGGGCACTCGACGACACCGCCCGCGCCGGCGGGGCGATCGGGCACCGGGAGACCGACACCGCCCCCGTCTCCTTCGGCCAACAGAGGCTGTGGCTGCTCGACCAGCTCCAGCCGGGCCGCCCCGACTACAACATGCCCTCCGCGGTCCGGTTCCGCGGTCCACTGGACCAGGACGCCGTCATCGCCGCGCTGCATGCCGTCGTCGCCCGCCACGACGTGCTGCGCTCGAGCTTCATCAACCGCGGGCCGAGCCTCGGCGGCGGGGGCCTGTGCCAGGTCGTCGCCCCCGTCAACGCCTTCGCCCCGGCCTGCACCGACCTCTCCCACCTGCCTCACGCCCAGGCCCAGCGGCGCGCCGGGGAGCTCGCCGAGCAGGACGCCAAGGCCCCTTTCGACCTCTGCACCGCGCCGCTGATCCGATCCCGGCTGATCCGCCTCGCCACCGAGGACCATCTGCTGGTGGTCGTCGTCCACCACGCCGTCTTCGACGGCTGGTCGGCCCGCCTGCTGTGGGACGAGGTGTTCGCGCACTACCGGGACCTGACGGCCGGACGCCGACCCGCCCCGCCCCATCTCGCCGTCACCTACCGCGACTTCGCGAGCTGGCAGCGAGGACGGATGACCGGAGCGGCACCGGAGGGGGACCTCGCCTACTGGCGCGACCGCCTGACCGGCCTCGCCCCCCTGGAGCTGCCGACCGACCGGCCACGCCCGCCGGCCCCCTCCGGCCGTGGCGACCACGTCGACTTCACCCTCCCCGGGCCGGTGCTCGACCGGCTCCGGGACATCGGCAAGGAGAACGGCGCGACGCTGTTCATGGTCCTGCTGGCGGGCTTCCAGACGCTGCTCGGACGCTGGGCCGGCACCGACGACGTCGCGGTCGGCGCCCCGATCGCCGGCCGTAACCACGCGGAACTGGAGCCGTTGATCGGGTTCTTCGTGAACACCCTGGTGCTGCGCGGTGACCTGTCCGGCGACCCGACCTTCACCGAGCTGGTGGCACGGGCCCGGGACACCGCCCTGGCCGCCTACGCCCACCAGGACGTGCCCTTCGAACGCCTGGTGGAAGCGGTCCGGCCGGAACGCGACCTGAGCCGCAATCCGCTGTTCCAGGTGATGCTGGTGCTCAACGACGACACCGCCTCTCCCGTCGAACTGCCCGGCCTCGACGCGGAACCGGTCGAACTGGGCGGTGGGGCCGCCAAGTTCGACCTGAGCCTCTACCTGTCCGAGGAACCCGGCGGGCTCGTCGGCCGGGCCGTGTACGCCACCGACATCTTCGACCGGGCCACCATCCTGCGCCTGATCCGCTCCTTCGAGCGGGTCCTGACGTGCGCCGCGGCCGACCCCGGCCGGGCGGTCGCGGAACTACCACTGCTGGACCCGACCGAGCGGCACCGGGTGACCGTCGGGCGGAACCGCACCAGCCGTGCCCTCCCCCGGAGCACCCGCCTCCACGAGCTGATAGCCGACCGGTGCGAGCGCTCGCCACACGCCGTCGCGGTCAGCGACGCACGGCAGTCGCTGACCTACGACGCCCTGGGCCGTCGCGCCAACCAACTCGCCCACCACCTCCGCTCCATGGGGGTGGGACCGGACATCAGAGTCGGCGTGTGCCTGGAGCGCTCGATCGACCTGCCGCTCTGCCTGCTGGCGGTCCTCAAGGCCGGCGGCGCATACGTCCCGATCGACCCGGACCATCCGAGGGAGCGCAACGCCTTCATGGTCGGCGACAGCGCGGTGCGGGTGGTCCTGACCTCCGGAGCCGCACGCGATCGGGTCCCGGCCGCCGAGGGCGTGCGCGTCGTGGACGTCGCGGCGGAGCGGGCGTCGATCTCGAAGCAGCCCGAGACCACTCCCGTCCTCGGCCTCGGCGCCGACCACCTCGCCTACGTGATCTACACCTCCGGCTCGACCGGTGTCCCCAAGGGCGTCATGGTCCCGCACCGGGGACTGGAGAACTTCGCCCTGGACATGGCCGAGCGGCTGGAGCTGACCACGACGGATACCGTCGCCGCCCTGACGACGGCCTCGTTCGACATCTCGGTACTGGAGCTGCTGGTGCCGCTGACCCGCGGCGCGACGGTCCACGTCGTGGACCGGGACACCGCGCGCGACGGTTCCCTGCTCACCGAGCGCCTCGACGACGCGGGGGTGACGGTGGTGCAGGCGACACCGGCGACCTGGTACCTGCTCACCGAGGCCGGCTGGAAGGGCGGCCCCGGCGTACGGGCCCTGACCGGCGGGGAGGCGCTGCCACCCGCGCTCGCCCGTCGACTGCGCGAGCGCGTCGGCTCGGTCTGGAACGTCTACGGGCCCACGGAGACGACGATCTGGTCCACCGCCCACCCTCTGCACGGCACACCGGACGCCGGACCTGACGTGGGTGCCGTACCGATCGGGCATCCGCTGACCAACACGCGCGTGTACGTGCTCGACGAGCGGATGCAGCCCGTTCCGGTGGGCGTCGAGGGCGAGTTGTACATCGGAGGCGAGGGCGTCGTCCGCGGCTATGCGGGACGGCCCGGGCTGACCGCGCGGCGCTTCGTCCCCGATCCGTTCGGCACCGGTACCCGCCTCTACGCTACCGGCGACCTGGTCCGGTGGCGTGCGGACGGTGCCCTCGAGTACCGCGGCCGCGGGGACGACCAGGTCAAGATCCGAGGCCACCGCATCGAACTCGGCGAAATCGAGGCGGCGCTGGCGTACTGCGAGGGCGTGGCGGAGGCGGCGGCCGCGGTCCACGGCGAGGGGGTGGACGCCGTGCTCGTCGGCTACGTCGTGCGGGACCCGGGCCACCTCGAACCGGTCCAGCCGACCGAGGCCCTGCACGAACGGTTGCCGGGCTACATGGTGCCCACCCGCTTCGTGGACCTGGAGGAGCTGCCGCTGACCGTCAACGGCAAACTCGACCGCAAGGCACTGCCCGCCCCCGACCTGCCAGGGAACCGCGGCCCTCTGCGGGCCCCCCGCGACCGGACCGAACTTCGGATGGCCCGCATCTGGGAACACGTCCTGGGGGTCACGCCGGTCGGCGTGCGAGACGACTTCTTCGCCCTCGGCGGGCACTCCCTCAAGGCGTTCGCCCTCATCGAGGCGATTCGCCGGGAAATGGACGTCGCGCTCCCGCTCCACGTGGTCTTCCGCAAGCCGACGGTAGAGCTGATGTGCGAGGCCCTGCCGGCCGGCGCCGGGGACCGGCTGCTGGTGCCGCTCGCCGACGGCGACCCCGCACAGCCGCCGCTGTTCCTGGTTCACCCGCAGGGCGGCGATGTCTGCTGCTACCTCGAACTGGCCCGGGGCCTGGGGAGCCGGCGGAAGGTGTACGGCATCGAGTCGGTGGGCTACAACACCGACGAGCCGCCGCTGGACCAGGTGCCCGACATGGTCGACCGCTACCTCTCCGAGCTGCGATCGGCCGCCCCGCACGGACCGTACCTACTGGCCGGGTGGTCGTTCGGCGGCCGGGTCGCCTTCGAGATCGCAGCACGGCTGGAGGCCGAGGGCGAACAGGTCGCATTTCTGGGCCTGATGGACACCCGGGCCCCCGCACGCGGGTCCGTCCGGCCGCAGGAGGAGAACATCGGCGGGGCCACCGGACTCCTCCAGCTCGGCATCGCCGCCGGCCTGGACGCCGAAGACCTGCGTGGGCTCGACGAGGAAGAGGCCATCGCGGCCCTGCTCCGCAAGGGACACGAGGACGGCCGGCTCCCGCGCGGCGCCGAGACCGCAGCCATGCGGCGCATGGTCCGGGTGGCCGCCGCCAACGAACGGGCAGCCGCCCTGCACCGCGCCACCGGGCAGGTCCGCACCGACCTCCACGTCTTCGCGGTGGCCGAACAGCACCCGGTGCTGCGCACCCCGCTCATCGACCCCGAGGAGTGGACCGTCCGCACCGAAGGCTCGGTTCACACGATCGGCATCCCCGGCAACCACCAGACCCTGGTGGACCCGCCACACGCCGCTGAACTGGCCGCCCTGATGGCCACGGCTCTCGAAGGGCTATGACCGGAAACCCCACCCGGCCCACCACCCACCCACCGATTCACCTTCACACGATTCACCGTCACGAGGAGACCGCACATGAGCGAGGACAAGGGCACCCAGGAATGGACCGTCGTGGTCAACGACGAGGAGCAGTACTCGATCTGGGCGGTGAACCGGCAGATCCCCGGCGGCTGGAAGGAGATCGGCGTGCGCGGCACCCAGGAGGAGTGCCTGAGCCATATCGACCAGGTCTGGAGCGACATGCGGCCGCTGAGCCTCCGTCTGGCCATGGACGCCGCCGGGTGACCTCGCGGCACCAGTGACCGCCGACCCGGCCGAGGACGGGAGCCCGCACCGCACGCCGGTGCGGGCTTCCGCCCACAGGGCCGAACACCACGGAAACGGAGCAGCCGTGAACAGACGGGCCCCCCTTGTGGCACTCGTCGGCGTATCGGGCATCTCGGCGCTCGGGCTCGCCATGACGCTGTTGGCCATCCCCTGGTTCGTCCTGCGGGTGAGTGGCAGCGGTACCCAGACAGCGCTCGTCGCCGCGTCGGAGACGCTCGGACTGCTGGTTTCGGCCGTCTTCGGCGGACCGGTCGTGGACCGCGTCGGTGCCCGCCGGGCGAGCATCGGCGCGGACGGGCTCACAGCCATGGCGGTCGCCGCCATTCCGGTCGCGCACGCGACGCTGGGCCTGTCACTGCCCGCCGCGGTAGCCCTGACCTTCGCCATGGGGCTGACCCGCGGCCCCGCCGACACCGCCAAGCAGGTGCTCGTGGCCGAAGCGATCGCGCTGGCCGGGACCTCGGTGGAACGCGGAACGGGCTCCTTCGAAGGCGGCAGGCGAATCGGCACGATGCTCGGTGCGCCACTGGCCGGCGCCCTCATCGCGACCATCGGTCCGGTACCGGTGTTGTACGTTGACGCAGCCGCCCTCCTGCTGTCCGCCGGCCTCGTCCTGACCCTCGTCCCACGTCCGCCCACCGCCCCGCCCCCCACCGCGACCTTCTCCGACAACGGGTATATGCGGCACCTCCGCGACGGCTTCCGGTTTCTGCGGCACGACCGGCTGCTGTTGGCGCTGACCGCCATGCTGCTGGTCACCAACGCCATGGACGGCGGGTTGAACGGTGTCCTCTACCCCGCCTACGGTGCGCGCGTGCTGCACAGCAGTACCCTGCTCGGCGCATTGATCACGGCGTCCGGTGTCGGCGCGCTGACGGGTGCGACGCTCTACGGCTGGACCGGCCACCGGTGGTCGCGCAGAGCGGTCTTCGCCCTCTGCTTCGCCGTCGTCGGTGCCCCCCGCTTCCTCCTGCTGGCCGTCGGCCCTCCGCCGGCGTTCCTGCTGCCCGCACTGGTGATCTGCGGCCTCGGTTCGGGGATGCTCACCCCCGTCATGATGGCCGTGGTCTACGACCGGATTCCGTCCCGACTGCAGGGCAGAACCCTCAGCCTCATCGTCGCCTGCGCGCTGGCGGCCATTCCGGTCGGCCAACTGGCCGCGGGCGTCCTGCTCGACCACGTGGGACTGGCACCCGCTCTGCTCGTCTTCGGTTGTACCTACCTCGTCGCCACGATGTTCCCGTTCACCTTCCCCGTCTGGCACGAGATGGACACCCGACGTTCCCCCCAGGGACCCGAAGCGAACGACGGCGGTGCGCGGGCGACGGCGCAGCCCCGCCCGGACTGATGGCTCAGGACCGCCGATCCCTCTCCGCCGCCCAGCACGGAGAGGACGCGGGCCATGTCCACGGTGGCGAGAGCGGCGAAGGCGGACCCGGCAGCCGTTCCCGACCCGGCCCGGAGAGGCGCATGACGGGCAGAAGTCCGGGCCAGGCGCCTGCCCACGGTCCTCTAGAAGAACCCGAGCCTCTTCGGCGAGTACGACACCAGAAGGTTCTTCGTCGGCTGGTGGTACAGCGTCGGCGTAGTGCTGACCTGCTGAAACGACGGACGGGGCCGCCGTCGGCGGCGCGTTGGTCCGTGCCTGGTCCGGATCTTGGTCTCTACCACCGGATGCCGGGAAAGCCCTCAGAGCGGTCCATCACGGGCAGCGCCACCTGTGCACGGCTCATGCCCAGCCGGCGCGTGAGCCGTAGGACGTGGGCGGGCCAACTGGCCGGCTGACGTCGCCTCCAGACGCCTCTGCGCCACGTCGTTGTCGATGGTGGAACTACTTGGCACAGGGGCGGGCGGGCTTCGACGTGCCAGGGCCCGAGACCGCGCCTACCTCGGCCCATCACCAGTCCCGGCAAGGTAAGCACGGCATTTTCGGTTCCTGTCGTGGGCCTCGTGCCACCATTGGGCCATGGGGGACCACAACGACGGTGGCTCGACGCGGCCACCCGCGGCTGCACACAACGACGTCAGCGGCCGGGTATACGGATCGGTGGTCCAGGCCGGCTCAATTACCGGCGGTGTCAACATCACCACCGGGCCCGCTCCCCGGCAACGCCGGTGGAGTGCGCGGGGGCCCCGCGGCGGGCCGTCCGATCTGGACGCGTGGGCCGAGGGCCTGGCCGAAGGCGTCAGGACGTTGTGGGAGCGGGAAGAAGAGCAGCGCCGTGTCCATGATCCGGTGGCATTACCGGTGCGCTGGCACCCGGTTGGAGAACTGGCCGATCACCCTGCCAACATCCGTCGTCTCCAGGCTGGTGACACCGGTGAGCCCTTGGCGCTGGCCGGGCGCATCGAGCAATTGAGTGAGATCTACCGGTCCGTCATCTCCGGTCGGCTGGTCATCCTCGGCCCCGCCGGCGCCGGGAAGACCGTGCTGGCCGGCCGTCTGGCACTGGACCTGCTGGACAAACACCGGCCGGGCCGGCGGGTGCCGGTCGTCGTGAACGCCGGGACCTGGGACCCGACGACCAGATCGCTGAGCCTCTGGCTGGCCGAGCAGCTCACCCGAGACCACCCCGGCTTGGCCGCTCGCACCGAACGGGGCGGTCCTACCCGGGCCCGCGCGCTCGTCGAGGCCGGCCGGGTGCTGCCCATCCTGGACGGCTTCGACGAGATCCATACCGGGCTGCACAAAGACGCACTGCGCGCGCTCAACGCTGCCCCGGACACCCCGATGGTGATCACAAGCCGGACACCGGAATTCACCGCCGCGGTGCACGAGGTGGACGTGCTGACCGCGGCCGCCGTGGTGGAAATCGACGAGTTGACGGTGGCGGACCTGGCCGGCTACCTGCCTCGCACCGTGGCCGGGCGCCGCACCGGCGTCTGGGACCCGGTCCTGGAGAAGATGAACACCGCACCGCACGAGCCGGGCCCAGCCGCGCTGCGCCGCGTGCTGACCAACCCCCTGATGGTTTTCCTGGCCCGCACCATCTACAGCGACAACCCTCGCCAGGAGCCCGCCGAACTGCTCGACACCGACCGCTTCCCCACCGGGACTGCCCTACAGGACCATCTGCTGGAAGAGTTCCTGCCCGCCGTCTACCACTCCGGCCGGCCGGACCACCCGCCGCGCTGGCCCGAAGACCGCGCACGCCACTACCTCACCCACCTCGCCGACCACCTCCGCAAGGCAGGCACGGTCGATCTGGCCTGGTGGCAACTGCGTGACACCATCCCGCGGTGGAAACGCACCCTCATCCTCGCCGTGGTAGACGCACTGCTGGTGACTCTGGCGCTCGGACTCACGTATGAGCGCACAGAAGCGGTGCCGTCTTTCTTCACAGCCGACGGCGACGTGCAAGGGCAGGTTCGCGTGCTTGCGATAGGGGCGATGGACGGGCTTCTGGCCATGCTGAGCAGTGGGGTCGCAGTCGCCCTGACGGCCGGACTCGGCAGATGGCTCCACATCAGACGTCTGCGCAGGCCCGCCCTTGCCCTCGGGGTCGGGTTCGGGACCGCAGTCGCAAGCGGACTCTCCTTCACAGTCGTCAGCACGCTCGTGGGGGATGGGAGAGGAGGCTGGTGGGTGGATGCGGTCGCAGCCCAGCTCACCGCCGGGCTCCTGGGAGACCTTCCCGGTGGACTCAGGGTGGGCTTGACACTCGGACTCACGGCCGGTCTTGTGGCGGGACTCGTCGGATTGCGCAGCGTGGGACCTCAACCGGCCGGCACGCGCCTGCAGATCCGTGGCCGGGTCCGGTTCATCTCCGGCAGGTTCATGGCGGGGATGCTCGTCGGGCTGCTGCTGGGGCTTGCGAACGGGTTCGTCAGCGGGATCTTCGGGCTCGGGAAGGGCGCCGCTGCCATGGCCGCGGACGGGCTCTCGTTCGGGAAAACGGATGTGCTCGAAGATGCGTTCGTGATCTTGTCGGGGGTGGGTCTCGTGTTTGCTCTCGTAGCCGCGCTCGCGTTCGGGCTTGAGGCACCCGCCCATTCGGCCGATGTGGTCGGTGCGGCGGAGTCGCTGGCCCGGGACCGGCGAAACGCCATCCGTAAAGGGCTCGTGGTAGGACTGGCGGTCGGCCCCCTGGTCGCTGCCGCGTACAGCCTGCCGTACGGGCTTGCAGCCGCAGTTCTGGCAGGATTCGTGAGCGTGCGTGCCACCAGCGCCTGGATGCACTGGCTGGTACTGGTACGCGGATGGCTACCAGTCGCGGGGCACTTGCCCTGGCGCGTTCAGGCATTCCTCACCGACGCCTACCATCGCGGCGTACTACGACAGACCGGCGCCGTCTACCAATTCCGCCATGCTCGCCTCCAACAAAACCTCCTGATCACCCGCCACAAAACCTTGAGCCCAAACGCCACCACCCAACAGTCCCATCGCCGGTAACCACACGGCCAGGACGTCGTGCCCCGTGAGGCGGCCAAGCCCCTGGCCCCCTCACGGAGGATGTGGTCGAGCTCGCTGACGTCGACCGGGGAGACGACCAGGATGCCCCGGCGGGCAACTCGCCCGATGCACGTCCGACAAGCACGGCCGCTGACCGTCCGGCGGCTGCCAGCGCCTGGGTGAGCATCTGCGGCTGGGCAGTCCGATCGCGGACCCGGTCGGCTGGCTGATCGGTCGGGCACCGCCGCGCCGGCAGGACTGCGCGGAGCCACCGTGCGACGACGGCGTGCTGCTCGGCGTGGGTCGGGACTGTCCGCGATGCGAGAGCCGGCAGCTCGACCGTCGTGCGCAGCGCAGCGTGGTCGCGGCCGCCGTCGACGCTGCGCTGCCCGGGGTGTCGGAGGCCGAGCGGCGGGTGGCTGTGGCGGTGAATGTCGCAGGTGAAGTCGGCGACAGGCTGCGGCGGCGTTTCTTCCCTCGCCTGCGGACGAGCTGACTGCGGCTCCCTGCTCTTCGTAGCGCCCCTGACTGAGGCTGGGGCGCCGCCTCGGCCAGGAGTTCGTGCCCTCCGTCAGCGACCGGCAGGACCGATCGGCGCGACGTTGTGCGTCGTCAGGTTGTCGGTGCCGGCCGAAGTCGCTACACGTCCCGCACGAGCGTGCGACGTTGTCCGTCCACCCGGCGGTGTGCCTCCACCACGGGCCCTACGAGGTCGCCGTCCGCCCCTCCGGTGGCGGGTACCTCGACCTGGCGACGCTTTACCGCAACCTCGTCAAGGAAGTCCTGCTCGCCGAGGAACGGGACCGGCTTCACGTCATGGTCAAGGGCGGCGACTGGGTGTTCGGCTCGCAGCTCGTCGACTGCGCCATGCAGGCCGCCGGGCTCGGAGCGAGCGGACAGCTCCCCGCCCGTCTGTTCTGCCCGCAGATGGTCACCGACACCGGCGCCAAGCTCAGCAAGTCCCTGATCCGCGACGGCCGCGCCCCCTTGCCGGATGGCGCCGCCCCCTGGACGCTCGACACCCGCATGTGGGCAGGCTCGTTGCCCGAGTACGCCGGGGCCTGCTGAGCATGGCCGATGTGCTGCTGAGCGACCCGCGGCACTTCTTCCGCTCGTACTCGGCCGGCGAACTCGGCCGCCTCATGACCGCCGGCGACAAGGAGCATCACCGCACCATGACCGACACCACGCCCCACGTCCACGAGCTGAACCTGTTCCGGCGCTACTTCGATCTCGTCGCAGCTGGCCGGAAGAGCATCGAGGTGCGCGTCCGATACCCGCACCTCGAAGACCTCGCGGCTGGCCACCTGATCCGCTTCCGGATCAAGGACACCGAGGAGACATGCGAAGTGCGCGTGACGCGAGTCGCCGAGTACCCCGACTTCGAGGCACTGCTCGACGGCGAGGGGCCAGCGAACATCAACCCCACGTCCAGCCGCGAGCAGCAGCTCGCCAACATCCGGAGCATCTACCCCCCGGAGAAGGAAGCGCTCGGCGCGCTCGCCATCGGAATCGAACTCGTCGAGTCGTGAGGCGCCGGCCCTGCCCCCGCCTCACCGAGGCTCTCGGCGACGAGCAGGACTGATACCTCCCCGAGCGCCACCCGCTCGAGGCCGTCGTCGGCCGGGTGCAGGTCGAGGGCGGGAAGGTGGTGCTCCTCGCCTCGGGAATCCGATCCGGTCAGGGTCCGGCAGCCGCGGCACTGCGCGTCTGCCGCAGGTTGACGCAGGGCGCCGCGTATGGCTGGTCAGGAGAACATCACGCGGTAGGTCTGGTAGCCATAGCCGATGTTGCGCTTCTGCTCGTAGGGGGCTGCCGCGTTTCCGGTGCCCTTGTAGAAGTAGAGGTCGCCGTTGGGTTGGCGGGCGATGAAGTCGGCTTTGCCGTCGAGGTCCATGTCGCCTGTGGCGACCAGGGCGTCGTAAGCGTTCCAGCCGCTCCCGATCTTCGTGCGTGCCGCGAAGGGGGCATCGGGGTTTCCGGTGCCCTGGTAGAGCCATAGGGCTCCGGTGGTGTCGCGGGCGACGATGTCGGGCCAGTTGTCTCCGGTGAGATCGCCTTTGCCGGCGATTTGTGTGTAGGCGTCCCAGCCGGCGCCGATCTTGCGGCGGGCGGTGACGGTGCCGTCGCCGTATCCCAAGTAAAGCCAAAGGACGCCGGTTGAGTCACGGCCGAGCACGTCGTAGCCGGGGGCGCCGCCGAGGTTGCCTGGCGAGAGGATGGTGTCGTAGATGTTCCAGCCGCTTCCAACGTACCCGTAGCTACTGGACATTCCGCCGTCAGTTGTCCAGATCCAGGTGTCGTCGGCGATGCCGTCGCCGTCGTCGTCGGCGCTGCTGGCTGTGCGTACGTCCTTGTAGTCGGTGGCGAGGAGTTCGCGGGGGGCGAGGACCTGGGAGTTGTCGGGCGCGTAGGAGTAGAGGTTGCCCTGGGTGTCGATGGCGAACATGCCGAAGACCGCGGCTTGCGAGGTGGATGTCAGGGGCGAGTGGGGGCGCGCCGGGGCTGCGTCGCGGGCCGCCTTCGTGACCAGGGCGGGGTCGGGTGCCTTGGATGAGGGGTCGGTGTCCGCTGATGCGGAGCTGCCTGTGGTGGCGATCAGGGCTGTGGTTACGAAGGTGACGGCAAGTTGTGAAAGCAGCCTGCTGGGTTGGTAGTTGGCGAGGGTAGGCATGGGCTCTCCCGTGAACTGGGGATACTCGCAGGTGGTGGTCGGCCCTGATGAGCTGCCGAAGATTGTGTGGGGACTGCCCGGATCCGCCAGTTCATAGCGAGCGAGCTGCGCAACCAGCTCATGTGACTGCCAGTCACTTGTGGAGCGTCGCGGTGATCACTGTGCGGGTTGGCCGCCTCACGGATCTTGTCATATGTGCATGCTGTGTGCCTAGTGTGTGCATCCTGTGGTGCGCCTGTGAGGTTCAAGTCTGTTGATGTGGCCGGATGCCCGCCTCCCGCCGGTCTCCCCCGCCGTCAACTCACCTCTAACGCACTGAAATGAGGCGATTCATGTCAGGTCCATGCCCACTCGCGTCGCCGCACGGCGGCACACAGAAGGAGTCGATTTGCCTCCCGAGGCTTCGTCAAGTAGACGCAGAAAACGAAGACTTAACCGCCTCGCCCCGGTGCTGACCCCCGTCACGGCGCTGGCTCTGATGTCAGGGCTGGCAGTCCAGCCGGGAGCCGTGACGCCGAAGCAGGGTGACCGCATCGGCAACGTCAGTAACTCCTACGACTGGTACGAGGACACTGCGGCCGAGAAGCTGCGGCAAGACCAGTGCCTGATGAACGACGCACTGCGGCTGGGTGGAACGTCCATGGCCGCGACGGCGCAGGACGGCCTCAACCAGCCGCCGGACAAGCTGCACGTCCTGGCCAACCGCGCGTACTGGCAAGACACCCCACTCAGCCAAGCCTTTGGCAGTGACAAGGACGCCGCCTACACGGCCATACAGGCCCTCACCGCCTTGGCCAAGGGGTGGAAGACGCCCCTGGAGGGTCTGGACACGCCAGGCGGTTTCACGGACTCCGACTTCCACTGGCCGCCTGGCTCCCCGGGTGATGGGAAGAAGGATTTCTACGGTCAGACCGGCCTCGGGGAGTGGTATAGCGGGCTCTTCTGGCAGGAAGAGGACCAGTTCTACGAGGACCCCACCCCCTCCGCCGACAAGGAGACGAAGAACGCGGTGGCCGCCCATGGCGGCCCGCTGTACGGCGAATCACCGAACCCGAACCTGCCGACCGACGAGTGGAACCGTGCCCTCGCCGAGTACGACGCGTACCAACACCTGGTGCACGGGACGTTGGCGCCGACGGGTGCCGACGACGCCCGTATCTTCCTGGAGTCGGGAGGCTTCCCCAAGTCGGCGCCCCAGCCGGACAGTGCCGAGTTCCGCATCGCGGTCGAGAGCCTCAAGAACCGCTTCGCCGCCTGCACGTGGCGCGACCCGATCGATCCCAACAAGGTCCTCGGCAATGAACTGGGCACCGCCGCTGAGGAGTGGCAGCAGGAGATCTCCTCACAGGCCACGCAGCGCAACCAGATCCTGGACGCCAACACCAACGCGACCAAGGAGCTGGCTTCCGGGGCGAAGATCCTCGGCAACATGCTGGGCAACTCCTGGGTGGCCGACCATGTCGCCCGGTGGCAGTCCTACTGGTCCCCTGGCGGGGCGGGCAGCAGTCAGCCCTTCCAGCCCGATGCGGCGCAGTTCGACAAGGCCAAGAAGAGCCTGGCGAATGCCCAGTCGGTGACGAAGTCTCAGCTGATCCTGCTCAAGCAGCAGGCAGCCGCGGCCAAGAGGGCCGTCACCACCAGCGACACCGCTGAGCAGGCTGCCTACACCATCGCCGATACCAACGGAGCCCCACGTGGGCGCGGGTTGTTGGTCGCCCAGCAAAAGGCTCAGGTCACCCATGGCACCGCGGCCGCGCTGGACGCGATGGTGATTGCCGCGCAGACGGCTGAAGCGGCCACGCACGCTTCGGCCTCCGACAGCGCGACGATCGCGCAGCGCGCGCTGGCGCAGGCCGCGCAGTCGAAGGCGGAGTTCCGTAAAGAGGCGGCACGGTTCGCCGAGCAGCAGGCCAAAGCCTCCGCCGCTTCCGCGAAGCAGCATCGCGACAACGCGAAGAAGGACAAGGAGACTGCCGAAAGCAAGCTGCAAGTCGCTCTCAAGGCCGAGGCGGACGCGAAGGCGGCGGCGGCCGATGCGAGCGCCAAGCGGCTGACCGCAGAGGCTGAGGAGAAGACGGCCAAGGCGCAGAAGGCAACAGCTGACGCCAAGAAGGCGGAGGCCGCCGAGCACAAGCGCAACGCTCAGAGCTACCAGTCCACGGCGGAGGAAGCCAAGAAGAAGGCCGAGACCGCGGCCACCACGGCCTCCCAAAAGCGTCAAGGTGCGGAGGCGGCCCGCGATAACGCCAAGGCCAAGCGGGACGACGCCTGGGACGCAGAACAGAAGGCAGACGCGGCACGCGCAAAGGCAGACGCCAAGGACGCGTACGCCGCCGCGCACGAGGCCGACGACGATGCCACCGACGCCCGCGCGGCAGCCGACGCTGCGGATCACGCGGCCGATACCGCCGAGTCAGCGGCGAAGTCAGCACGAAGTGAAGCCAACGCGGCTACACAGGCCGCAGCGGACGCGGATGCGGCGGCCACTCGCGCCGAAGCCGCCGCGACCAGGGCCCGCGCCGCCTCCGACGCAGCCCAGGCCGACAAGCTCAAGGCCGACGCCGCGGTAAGGACCGCCACCAGCGCCGCAGCGGAGGCCATCGCCGCGTCCCAGCATGCCGCGGCGGAGGCCAACGCTGCCGTCAAGGACGCCGACGAGGCCGAGCAGCACGCCAAGGAAGCTAAGTCCCATGCTGACGAGGCGCAGAAGGAGACCATCAAAGCCCGGGCAGCGGCGGCAAAGGCTGCCGGCTTCGCTTACGCCACCGCCCAGGCCGCCGCCGACGCCCGTCAAGCGGCAGCGCAGGTCGCCAAGCCGGCCAACGACGCCATCCAACTGGGCTCGCCCTACATCACCACCGACTCCGCGGCCCCCCTGGTAGTGCTCTCCGGCCAAGGATCGAAGACCATCGCCGAGCAACAGGCCGCTGTGGCCCAGGCACACGCCAACAACGCCAAGAAGGAAGCAGCACTCGCCCAGAGCCTCGCCGACAAGGCCGCCGCGGACACGAAGGCCGCCTACCAAAGCGCCGCCAACGCCGCCAACTACGCATCAGAAGCGCGTGGTTACGCCAACGAAGCACTCGGCTACTCTGCCGACGCCGCGGAAGCCGCGTCCAAAGCCGCCCAGTCGCTGACCCGTACGATCGAATACAGCCGGCAGGCCACCGAGGACGCCGCAGCGGCCGACGCGGCGGCCGGCAGAGCCGAAGGCTACGCCCAGGACGCCCGCGACTCCGCCGACGCAGCAGCCCTCGACGCCGAGGCAGCCCGTCAGGCCGCTGACGCAGCGGAGCAGGCCGCCAATGAAGCCCGTGAAGCGGCCAATCGTGCGGACGCGGACGCCACCGCAGCTGAAGAAGTGGCCAAGGAGGCCCAGACGTACGCGGAATCCGCGCAGCAAGCAGCCGATCAGGCCGAGCGCGAGGATGCGAACAAGCAGGTCTCGACGGGCGCTGGAACCGGCGTCGGCCGTGTCTTCTACGTCGTCGACAAGGTCACAGAGGCCGGACCGGCCAAGCAGCTCAACCAGTGCGACTACGTGCCTCAGGGCTGCACAGTGACCTACGAGCTACACCTCGATGTCACGGTCAGCTACTACTACTGCCTCAATCCCGACGTCCCCGCCACCGAAACCGGCTGCCCGCAACCGGACACGTTGTTCCTCGGCACAGAGACGCTCAAGAACCAGACGAACAACTGGACCCACCACTTCAGCTTCGGTGACATCACCCGGCTCGGCTGGCAAAACCTCTTCGGCGACAAGGTCGGCGCCGTCCTGTACGAGATCGTGCTGGGTGACGCCATCCGGTGCTACCACGGTGACAAGTCCAGCTGCGCCTGGGCCGCCGTGGTGCTCGTACCACCCTCGATGGCCGTGAAACTCGCCGAAGCGGCCAAGCTCGCCGTACGGGCCGAACAGGCCATCAAGACCGGTGAGGATGCCGCACAGGTTCTCGCGGATCTGAAGAAGATCTACGGAGAGAAGGGCGCCGCCCAGATCGGCGACCCCACGAGTGCGGCGGGAATGGGGTTCCGTATCGCGGCTGGTGTGGCGGAGCGAGCAAAGATCGCCCGGGGCAACCTCGACCCCAAACTGCTGGAAAGGCTCCAGAACGCCGGAGTGAGCTTCAGCAAGGCGGACACACTCTGGATAATCGAGTACCCCAAACCCGGTGTCCCCCTTGCCTGGCTGGAGAAAGGCAACGTCGAGACAGGCCTAATACATACCGTTTTCCGGCACGCAGGGGAGTTCGCACAGGCGGGAGTTCGAGTGGAGGACATCCCGGCCCTCCTGAAGAAGGCCCTGACCGAGGGCACGCGGGTCGGCACCCAAGGTGAAAGCAGAACGATCTTCGAAGTCGCCTTCAACGGCAAGAGTCAGCACGTGGCTATTAGCGTAGGCGACAACGGATACGTGATCGGAGCAAACCCCGCATGACCTTCGAAGAACCGCACTACCTCCTCGTTCAGGCCCGCGGTGAGCCGTCCGTGCTGTACGAGGCGGAGGGCCCCTGGGCCTACGAGGACCTCGGCGCCTTCACCCGCACCATGGCGTTGGACGACGACCGGTTGCGCCTGCCGGCGGATCTGGCCGACGCACTGCGCTCCTGGTCGCTGTCCCGCCCGCCGGAGGGCTCCGCCTCCCGCCCGGAACTGCGCAAACACGCCAAGCAAGGGTTGGCGATCGCCCAGCGACTGGCACGGCACCTCGGGCCGTCGTGGGCGGTGCGCTACTGGGACGAGCGCCAGAAATCGGCGAAGTGGGCGTGCTGGGGCTGCGACCGCCTGCACTGGTACCGCGACAGCCACAGCACACCGCCGCACCCGGTCGACCTCACGGTGGAGGGCGAGTACGCGTTCGGTCCGCTGCGCGCGGAGGGGTTCGGGGACTTTTTCCCCGACGACCCCTCCGCCGGACTGACCCTGTCCGACGATCTCGTCGCCGCTCTGTACACGTGGGCGAAGACCATCAACGCCACACTGAACCTGCACCTGCGGGACCGGGTGGACGGCAAGTACGACGCCGAGTGGGACCGGCTGTTCCACGAAGGCGCGGAGCTGGCACGACGCGTCGCCCACGAGGTCGGCCCTGCCCGAACAGTGACCTACAAAGGCATGGCACATGGCGGTCTAGCCAAACTCACGTCCGTTAGCTGGCAAGGGGACCAGCAGTTGTAACACTCGCACCCCATGCACCACTGGGCCCGCACTCACCCAAGTGCGGGCCCAGTGAGCTTGATGGGCGGTCCCGAGACGGCGCCGACAAGGATAGGCACGGCCAAGACGCCTGCGGGCTCCGGGCCGCCGTGGCTGGCCGGCTGCCCGGACGGTGCCGACAAGGCATCCGCGACGTTTCCCACTGCGCGGTCCCGCGGACTACCCCCGCACGCGCGGGGACGACTTGCCGGTGCTCTCGACCGCCTTGCCGGCCTCCGGACTACCCCGCGTGCGGGGACGACCGGCCCAATGCTGAAGCGCATCGCCGAGCAATTCGCGCTCATGGTGCCCTCACGCTGGTGACTGACGACGAGACCGGCGACGAGGACCTGGCATACAACCACGGCAGGGCCGGCGAAAATTGACGCGCGCTGGACGGCCAGGAAGATGCCAGGCGGACCTACGCCGCACGGTGCGCCGTGGCGGCGCCTGAGGAACTCGTGGAGTAGGCCGGGCTGCCAGGCGAGTTCGGCATGCCGTTGCCGACGGTGCAACAGTCGCAAAGCTCGACCCAGCCGGCTACCGGCCGCTGCGGCCTCGCCGCCCGGACCGGGCCTGAGACCGGGTGCAGGAGGACGATGAGGCCGGCTTCAAGCCGACCTGGTGCGCCTGCCCATACAGGACGGGGGACTGCCTATGGACGGCTGGTCGCGCGCTGCCAGCCGACACCGGCGGGGATCTTTCACGGATCAGGCCGCTCGGTGCAGCCGCGAGCACCATACCGAGCGGCCTGACCTCTGGGACTGAATGAGATTGAGATCAGCGTCAATGGCGCCTCACGGCCCGCAGGTGGCCCCCACCTCACCCTCTCTTCGCCCTTGGGCGAGTCCGGCCAGGCAGATGGCGACGGCCCCAGGAGCCGCCCGTGCGGTCGACCGCGATGTGCACCTTGGCATACATGCCGGTCCGGTTGTACAGGGCGAACGCCGAGTGGGAGTCGTACCGAAATGATTCGCTCTCACCTATCAGGGTTACGCGCCGCCGCCGGGCAGAAGCTAGTCCGCGGGGGGGCAGTTCGGCTGACGACCAGTGTTGCGTTCAGCGCCAGCGGTTGTTGCTGCTGTGGTCCCCGGCGAGCCAGCGGGCGAGGTCGGCGTGTGCTGTGGCGCGCCGCTCGGCGTCAATCTTGTCCGCGTCGGGGTGGTCGACGGCGAACTCCAATATCAGCCCGTTGGGGTCCGTGATGTACAGCGAGACGCAGAAGCCGTGGTCGATCACGTGGGCGTTCGCCTCCGCATAGTCGGCCCCATCGATGCGCTTGAGTATGGCCTCCTGCGTCTCGGCCTCGACCTTGAAGGCGATGTGGCGCAGGGGAGTTGAGTTGATGCTGGTTCTGAACTCCTGCTGGTCCTTGGCGTCGGCGAACTGGAAGAAGGCAAGGGCACTGCCGTCAGCCAGGCCGTAGAGGGCGTGGCTGTAGGCTCGTTCGGCCCCGGACATCACCTCGCGCTCGGTCCACGTGGCCACCAGGGGCAGGCCGATCACCTCCTCGTAGAAGCGCCGGTTGGCTTCCTGGTCGTCAGTGATCCAGGCGTGGTGGTGAAGGCGAAGAGGCAGGGTGTGCGTCATGTCGAGTCATCTCCGTTATGTATTGGGGGTGTTGGGTCGGACGCCTTGGGCGGCCGCCGAAGCTTTGACCAGCATGCCGCCAAAGTAGTTTGAAGATTAAATCAATTTGGGCCATGTTCACGGCTGGAGGCAGCTGCCACCCACCCCCTGATCGGCGCGGGTGACAGGAGGCGGCCGACGCCGGGGGGCTTCGCGTACCCCCTGACCAGCCACCCGCCCGGCGCGGGTGACGTCTCGGCACGCGGGGGCTCCAGCCTGGGCCGATGCGGCGCTCGCATCGGCCCGTTCACCCGGCCCGGGACCTCGAAGCCCACGTACGGCGGCTGCTCGACGAAATCTCCGACCTCGCTCTCGCCGTTCCCTGCCACACCACCCACCGCCAGGTCGCCGACATCGCCCAACGCGAAGCCCGACGCCGCCTCGCCACCCACCCGCAGCACCCCGCGGCCCTGCCCCGCCACATCCAGCGCCTGACGCGCACCGTGGCGGCCCTACAACGCACCCGGACCACGCTGCGCGCCGCCACCCGTCACGACGCCGCCGGGAGGCCTGCGTGACCGCCCCGGCCTCACCCGACCACGACCACCGCGCGCCACGCGCCGAACGACGCACCACGCACGACACCCCACTCCGTCCAGCCGCGCCCATCGATGTCGCCACGTTCCAGGCCACCATCAGCGAAGTCCTCCACGGCCGCGTCGACTTCGCCTCCGGCAGTCCGGTCACGGTGTGGTGGGAGCTGCTGACCGGGCATGCGTAGCTGCTCATGGCCGAGGTTCGCGACGGGATCCGCAGCCAGTGGGACGGCCGCTACGCGGAGGCCGCGGCGGCATGCGTCCGCTGCACCGCCGAAGCTCTCGCCATCACCCCTCCGGCGGACCACCAAGTCGCTTTTGTCCAAACTCAGCAGCTGGCACGCGCCGTCGCGGCACTCCTCGGATTCGCCGTCGAAGCGACCCCCGCCCAGCCACGACACCACGACAACGCCCGCCCGTCAGCCTGAGCGAACCGCCCGCGCCTTCCCCGGCGCCGCCCGGGCCCGTCACCGCGACGATGGTCAGTGGCGCGGTGACGTACTCGTTACTGATGCGGATGCGCACGTGGTGTCCGCCGCCGCTGATGCGGACGACTTGCCGCAGGGTCGCATTCTCGAAGGGCTCGACAGAGCTGACGGAGTTGTCCGGGGCCTGCGGGGCTGCGCCCCAGGTGCGCACCCACGCAGCTGCGGCGGGGGCGGGATCGTCCAGGCTCGCGGGGGTGGTGAGGGTGCTGTTCACGATCGTGGTCCTTGGGGTGCGGAGTTCACGGCTGATGCTTTGCGTCGGTGGTGTTGGCCGGGGGCGAGGTCAGCTCGCCGTGCCTACTGTGATGGACGGCGGTGCGGAGGTGTTGTTGCGTTTCCAGATTGCGGCTCCGGCGCACACGAGGCCGATGAGGAACGGGTGGACGGCGCCGCGTTCGATGAGGCCGATGATCCCGATGACGTTGTCGCCAGAAGTGACGATCATGGCGAGGTAGAGCAGCATCGAGATCAGACCGATCACGCCGACCGTGATCAACGCTCGGCCCATGCGGGCGGAGACGCCGATGCGCTGCCAGCGGCGTCCGAGGACGATGGCCAGCACGTTGCCGCCGGTGAACCCGGCGAAGGCGCCCAGGCTGTGGTACTCACCGGTGCCGTCCTTGAGAGCCTCGCCCGATCCGGGATACAGCGCGAGCAGCACGCCGCCGACAGCCAGCAGAGCAGCGGGGACGAGCATGGCCCACCGGCGCCTGTGGGCCAGGTCCCGCAAAGTGGCCACCCCGGCCAGGATGGTGATCCCGAAGAGGAAGAATCCGGCGTTCATCACCCAGGCCAGCGGCGAGTACATGTACTGGCCGAACAGGGTCGACGGCCCGTGGACACCCAGGTCGCTGATGAAGTTGTAGGTGTAGCTGTAGGCGGGATCGGTCCACGCGGCGGCGGAGATGAACTCCCCCAGCAGGAAGATCACTGGTCCGGCGATCAGCAGCGCTCCCGCCAGGCGGCGTTGAGGCTGGGGTCCGTCCGCGTTGCTGTGCTCCTGCGCGTTCGTCGGTGGCTTCGCGCGCCGCACGGTGGAGCGCACGGTCGTGTCTTTGGTCATCGGCGTCGTCTTTCTGGTGAAGGGCCGGGCGCTGACGCGCGGCGTTCGTGCCGACTGACGGCAGGCGGACGCTCCGGCCTCGGGGATGACGGGTGGTGGCATGGCGGTCTGCCGTCGAGACGTCCGCCACCCAAGCGCTGTAACTTCACCCGGACTCTAACTATACCGAGTATCCTTTCGCAATCGATGGAGATAGCGACCGAGGGTAGAGTGAGGGCATGGTGGATTCAGTGCCCATGGGGCGGCGTGAGCGCAAGAAGGCCGCTACGCGGACGGCGATCCTGGATGCGGCGACGGCACTCTTCCTCGACCGCGGCTTCGATGCCGTGACGGTGCGCGAGATCGCCGACAAGGCGGATGTGACACCTAAGACGGTCTTCACGCACTTCCCGCACAAGGAAGCGCTCGTCTTCAGTGACGAGGGTGAACGGCACGAGCGGCTCATCGCCGCGGTGCGGGACCGCGCGCCAGGGACCTCGGTCTCTGATGCACTGAAGGCGCATTACCTCGCCGAGATCGCCGCGCTGACAACCGAGCCGCAGAGCCAGATCCTTGCTCTGATGAACGGGACGCCGTCCCTGATCGACTACGCGGAGAAGATGTGGCTACGTCACGAGGACGCGCTGATCGCCACGCTCACCGAGGAGTTCGGGCTCGACGAGCCGAGCGACGAGATCCGCTTCTACGTCCGCTTCGCACTGCAGATCCAGCTCATGGCTGCGCGTGAGGCGGACCCGGAATCGTCCGTGGCTGCCGGTTTCCGGTTCCTCGACCAGGGCTGGGCGCACCACAACGAGAGCCGGTGCTACTAGGCCTGAAACACGGCCTAGTTCCATACGGCTGGGACGCGATGGCAGTCGCCTGACCAACCGAAGATGGGTCTGGCCAAGACCGAGCACCTGCTGCGCGTGGTCGACCCGGTCGACGACACCTACCGCCGTCAGATGAACCGGCAGCTCACCGTGCAAGAGTCCCGCCACAAGCTGGCCCGGGACGTGTGCCACGGAAAGCGCGGCACCATCCACCAGGCGTACCGCGACGGGATGGAGGACCAGCTCGGCGCGCTCGGCCTGGTCCTCAACGCCATCGTGCTCTGGACCACGAAGTGCATCGACGACCACGAAGTACATCGACGCCGCCGCCCAGCTGAAGGCCGAGGGCCACGAGATCCGCGACGAGGATGTTGCCCGGCTCTCCCCGCTCAAACACAAGAATCTCAACCTGCTCGGCCGCTACAGCTTCACCGCCAGCGTCCCGTCCGCCGGCGCCCTCCGCCCGCTGCGAGACCCGGACGCGCTGGAGCCGGACGAGGACGACGAGGTAGAAGGCTTCTGACACCTAACTCGCGGTCATCCTGTCACTTCTGCTGCAACGCCTGGTTGCGGCCGGGTCCGCATGCCCCAGCGGGCAAGAGATGGACCGACAGCGCCCAGTGCCGCGAAGAACACCGCCAGCAGCAGCCAGCTGTCGTGCCGAGGCTGAGCACCGCCGTGGTGAGGATCGCGGGGCGAGAGCCTGGCCCGCGCTGAAGCCGAGGCCGAAGACACCTTGGTACTGGCCCTGTGCATGGTCGGGGGCAAGACCGAAGCCCAGGGCGAAGGCCGCCGATGACTCCCACACCTCTCCCAGACTGTGGACGAAGATCGCGGTCAGTACTAGTCCCGCCGCCCAGACAGGGGTGTACGCCGCCAGTGCCATCATCGGGCAGCTGACGAGGAAGAGCAGCCCCGCCGTGCGAAACGCCAGGCCGCCGTCGTGCGGGGTCTCGATCCGCGAGCCGATCCTGGTCTGCATCAGCACACAGAACAGAGAGTTGACGGCGAACAGCGCGGCCACCGCCCAGCGCGGCGCCTCGGTGTGCTCGGACGAGCGCTCGGCTCGGCCCTGTGTATCCGGCTACACCAACGGCAGGAGCGACAGCGCCTCTTTCAGGTTGTGCTCAGCGATCCCCTGCATGAACGCCCGGTCGGGGAAGTCACCGTCGAGGAGACGCAGTGGACCGGCTACCAGCGACAGACGCATCGCGAGCTGGTCCACTTCGTGGCCGGGTGGGCACTGTCGAACGTGCGGTGCAGATAGGTCCACAGCTGGAGGAAGCGACGGTTTAGCCAGGAAGTCACCCTCCCAGTGTGGCTGGCCCGTGGTGCCAGAGGCGGTGGTTTCCGGGAAGAGGTTGGGGTCCCGCCCGCGGCTCGTACTCCGGGCGGGGGGCCGGAACTTCTGCTGCTGGGGGTCGTTTGGGTTGGTGCGTCTTGTCCCCCGAGATGCGGCCGGGACCTCTGCCGTCACGGTGCGGGCCCGGTCCTTACGACCTTGGGGGCGATTGAGTTCGGGGCGTGCTGGCCTGGTGGGTCGGCTGGTGGGTGATCAGCAGGCGGCCTGCCGGGCGAGCACCAGTTCGGTGCTGGTCTTGCGGCGGGTGGCCCTGCGGGCGGAGCGGTCGGAGACCAGGCCGGCGATCGCGAGGTGGGTCTCGGCGTAGGTCTCGCGGCGGTCAGTGAACCGCTGCAGGGGCCGCCACTGCTTGTACTCCGCGTTGGTGTGCTCCACGCAGATCCGGGCGGAGGACTGGCGGCGCCGCTGCTCGCGCCAGGCGTGGTGTTCGCCCAGCGGCGCGTCGTCCTTCGGCTTCTTCGGCGGGGCACTGACCTGGCCGGGGAAGTCGTTGGCCAGGCCCCGGTAACCCTCGTCGACCTCGGCCTTCACCGTCGGGTGCCGGTGGAACTGCTCGGCGATGCCCTCGGTTCGCACGGCGGTCTGGTCGTGCATGCGGCCCGGCCGGACCACGCCGCTGAACAGCGTGCGGCCCTGTGGGTCGCTGAAGGTGGTGGTCTTGATGGTGTTCTGCTTCTTCTTGCCGGACACGAACGCCTTCCGGCCGGGGGCGTGTGCGCGGGGACGACGGACCTGCACGTCGGTGCCGTCGATGCGCAACTCCACGCCCTCAGCGTCGGCGTAGGCAAACAGGTCCTCCAGTGTGCGAAGCCGTAGCCCTGGCCGATCGGGGACGGCGAAGCCGCGGGCCGCCAGCAGCGGCCGGACCTCGCGGATCGCGGCGGATACGGTGGAGCGGTCCACTCCGTATAGCTGGGCGAGCGCCGCGTGCGGCAGACCCAGCCGCAGGTGGACCAGGGTGACAAGGAGCCGGTCGGTGAACACCAGCCGCTGCTTGGGCCCCGCTCCGGCGGCCCGCCTCCGGTCTCCGCCATGCCGCTCGCGCAACGCCGACTCGCGAGCGGCATGCCACTTGGGGGCGGATTCTTCGAGCAACTCGCCGAAGTGTGCGCGCGGGACCCCGGACAGGGCAGGATGGGAGCAGGCCGCACGGGCCCAGGTAAGCGTCACAACTCACCCAACCCGTGCGGCCCTTCTCGCGTCACGGCCAGGACGAGGCGCGATACTCGACCAGTGGACTCGATCTACCGCAGTACGACGGGCAAGGAGCTCATCCGGCGCTGGTGCCTCGACCAGCTCGCCGCATGGCCGGTGCCGCACGAACGGACGACGGTGACCGCCAAGGGCGCACCAACCCACATCGTCCTCGCCGGTGCCGGCGCGACGACGGTCGTATTCGTCCCGGGCACCAACTTCAACGCCGCCGCGTCTCTGCCGCTGGCCACGGCGCTGGTCGCCGCCGGCTACCGGGTCCTGCTGGTGGACGTCCCGGGCCAGCCCGGTCTCAGTTCCGGCGAACGTGGTCTTTCCGGTGGCCGGTTGTCCTGGTACGGGGCGTGGCTGAACGAGGTGATCGAAAGAACTTCGTCCGAGCCGGTAACGGTGATGGGCCACTCCTTCGGTGCCGCGATCGCCCTATCCAGCGACTGTCCCCGGATCGAACGGCTCGTCCTGGTTTCCCCTGGCGGACTGACCAGGCTGAGGCTGACCCCCGCCGTGCTGGCCGCCTCGGCCGCCTGGTTCCTGCGGCCCACGCCGACGCGCAGCACCCGGCTCCTGCGCGCCATGCTCGCGCCTGGCCGTCCACCCCGCCAGGAATTGGTGAACTGGATGACACTGGTCGCCCGGCATTCGCGCTCCAGCGGGGCCCCGGGCGCAGCAACCCTGCCCGCGCGGTCAATTCCCCGCCTGGTCCTCACCGGGGAGCGCGACGTCTTCCTCCCACCGCGGCGGCTCGGTCCGGCAGTACACGCCGCACTCGGCGCTGAGCTGGGCGTAATCTCCGAGGCCGGACACCTTCTGGTCGAGGAGCGTCCCGAATATCTGTCCACCCTGCTGGAGATTCCGGGCCAGCCCGCCCCCGACGCCCCCACGGGGTGAGCTGACCTCCAAGCGCCGGTCTCTACCGACCGCCCAGGACCTGGGCTCCACGCAGCGAGGGACTCCTATTGCTCTCCAAGTCGTTAATGCGGTGATCAAGCTCCGCGCTACGAACACGCTCGACAGGGCAGCTACCGGAATCTGTTGGTGTCTCTCGCCTGCCTTCCAACAGGGTGCACCCCCTTCCCGTGACCTGAGGTCCGGTGAAGAGTTGCCTGCCCGAGGTGCTGTTCCACCTTCGAGGTCTGGCCAATATGCCCCCTCAAAAGGGCCGTTAGGTGCCACTTGGCCTTGGGCGAATGGGCCATGACCGTAGGTCGCTTTCAGGACTCAGTACCCGAGAGCTTGCTCAAAGGTTGAACTAATTTCAGGTCGGGTTCGCGCGGCGGTGACCACGCCGCGGACTGCGAAGAACCGAGGGAAACGGAGCTCGGCTGCCTTGAGTTTCCACGCCTTCCAGCAGCCCGGTATGCCCTCTTCCCTCCCCGCCTGCAAGGAGAAAGCGTACGTGAACAAGAACCACATCCGCATAGCCGCCGCTACCGCTATGGCCGGTATTGCCTTCGGTGTCGCTGCCCCCGCCGCCAACGCTACCGAGGTGAACTGCACCGCCGGTTCTGTCTCCGCGGTGGAGCTTGCTGCGCTGAAGGCTGCGAACCCGGCATCCGCCGCCAACGGCGAATCCGAGATCACTCCGGAGCAGCTCACCGAGATGACTGCGCTCGCGAAGGCTGCTGAGGCGGAGCGAGGCGACCAGCACAGGGGAGAGAGGGCTGCAGGCAAGTTCGGCAACATCATCAACCTTCTGAAGAAGTCGCCGGATCTGATGAAGGCGGCCGTGAAAGCGGCGAAGAAGGGCGCTCGCGCCTTCGAGAACTGGGTCAGCAGCCTGTCCAACTGGAACCCGGTCAAGTGGGCCATCAAGGCCGCTCCCGAGTACCTGATTCTCCAACTCATCGACTATCTCCGCAATATGTAATCTGAGACATTCATTCGAAACTCTCAACTTCGCTATCGAGGGCCGTTGCCGTTCCCGCTGGAGCAGCTTACTGCTCGGATAGCATTCGAGTTCCGGATCAGGGTTTTCAGGTAGCTCCTCCCGGAGACTCCGGGAGGAGCTCATCTAGCATGGAGCTGAAAATGAAAAAGACTCGCAGACAGATCATTTCTGACAACATGTGGGGCTCCTCGGCGCTTTTCTGCATGGCTGCCTTTGTGGCATTCGTCATTGTTCGAACCGAGTCCGCAGTGCGAGTCGGGTGGATTCTGTACTTCGTTGGCTGGGTTCCCTCGATCTGCATGGCAGCATGGTGCGCAGTGCGACGTAAGTCGCCTGGCGTCGGAGGGGCATTCGCTTTCGCTCTCCTTGCACTATTCGGGTTGCTGTCCTGGTTGGCGCATGGATGAGTTGCACTGCGGGTCGGAGTTGCTTCGTGCGCGCAATCTGACCAGGAGTCCCAGGGCCGTCGCGCGCTCTCCGGAGTCTCCTTGGAACTACTCCCGGGCGCGGTGACGGGCTTGGGTGCGAACGGGGCAACGGATGAGGCAGGCATAGCGCATTGCGCCGTCGCTGGGAAGGCCACCTGGTCTCCACAAGCCGGCCCCGACGGGTGTCAGTAGTGGGCAAAGATGGTGGTGGAGAACCTGGAGGAAGCGTGCGGCTGACGATCGACACGACGACGGACACCTACGAGCAGGCGATTGCCGCGGTCCAAGCCGCCTACGGACTGCGCCCCGATACCCCGGCCGGCTGGCCGCAGGCCCCAGCCGTGGAGCCCCGACCCGTTCCCCAGGACCTGAGCATCGACGGCCTCGGGAACGGCTGGAGTGACCAACTGCTGTTCCAGGTGCTCGCCGCGCTCATGCCCGGGGCCCGGACGGTGCTGCGCCGGATCACCGACCTGGGCGGTGCCGCCTCGTACGACGACGTCCAGCGGTACTTCGCCGATCACCTGACGGACCCGATCCCCACCTCCCGGATCGGCGGGACGCTGACGAGCATCAAGGCGGTTCAGCGCCGCGTCGCCCCGGAGAGCACCGGCCCCCTCCTCCAGCGGGACGAGCGAGCACGGCTCTACCGCATCGACGACGCCCTCGTGGCCGGCCTCACGAGGGCCTTCGCCATGGCCGACGCCCGCCCCGACCTGCTACGCGGCACCGCTCCCTCCCTGTAATGCTGTGTCACCGCGCCCTGGTAGCTCCGGCTACCGGCCGAGCGGGCCCGACGCCGTCCACGCGGATTTGGGCCCGCCTTTGGCCCGCGAACCGCCACGCAACGTGTCCGCGCCCTGCGGCGCGTGGGCGCCGGCGTCGAACTCAGCCCGACGATGGCCCGTCCGGGGATTGACCGCTCCCGGTCGGCGCGGGACGGTCAGGGCGCAACTGTGCGCAATTGATTCGACACAGGAGGCCGCGATGAAGTTACGGTTCATCGGGATTGACCCAAGCACGGGAGGCGGTGGATCGCCGACGGTGTGGGTCGAGGAGGGGAGCGCGGATCTTGTCCTTCAGGGCCAGGAAGCCGAAGAGCTGCTGAAGTCCCAGGTCGCTGAGACCGCGTGGGTGCCCGGCCACGACAGGGGCATCCCCGCGCATGAGACGGTGATCCGCATTCCCGCCCGCATGGTGCCGATTCTGAGGGAGGCATGTGATGTCGCAGAGCAACGTGCCGGACTTCGCTGAACTGCTGTCAGGAGCGCAGCGCACGGCCGTGCACCTGGAGATGCGCGACCAGTACGGCGTCGGTGACGAGGTCGAGGACATCGATCGGTTCACCCGCACCGGGGAGATCGCCCTCGATCCCACCGCGTCCTTCTGGCCCGACTGGCTCGGCATCGTGAAGGAGACCCTGGCCCGCGGCGTCGTCATGCGCCGGGCCCGCATCGTCTCCGAGCCCGTCACCGCCTACATCCGCTGGGAGCACGCCGTCACCCCGCTGAACCTGGAAGGGGGCGAGCAAGTCCGCTGGCTCCCCAGGCGGCAGGCCTCTGACATCCCCTTGCCGGGCAACGACTTCTGGCTGATCGACGACCACCTGGCCGTCTTCCACTTCTTCACCGGCGACGGCGACTGGGCCGACCCCGGATTCGAGATCACACAGGACCCGGCCGCCGTGAACCTCTGCGCCACGGCCTTCGCGACGGTGTGGGAACGCGGCATCCCCCACGAGAAGTACACCGTCTGACCACCACCTGATGACCGTCTCCCCCTCTTCCAGCGCCCAGGGAGCCCGCGAAGCCCTCGCGGTGCGCCTGCAGCACCTGCGCAAGGACGCCGGCCTCACCGGGAAGGAACTCGCCGCCCGGTGCGGCTGGCACCCCGCGAAGACCACCCGCATCCAAAAAGGCGAGGCGCCACCCTCCGACACCGACATCCGCGCCTGGTGCGCGGCCTGCGGCGCGAGCGACCAGGCCGACGACCTGATCGCCACCGCCCGCGCCGTCGACTCGATGTACCTGGAGTGGCGCCGGCTGCACCGCACCGGGATGCGCAAGGTCCAAGAGGACTTCTACGCCCTGTACGAGCGGACCCGAGTGTGCCGGGCGTACGTCTCCAACGTCCCACCCGGTTTCTTCCAGACGCCGGCGTTCGCCACCACCCTCATGGAACTGATCACCACCTTCCAGAGCACCCCCAACGACGTCTCCGAAGCAGTGGCCGCCCGCGTCGCGCGCAGCCGCTTCCTGTACGAGGGCGGCCACCGCTTCGTCGTCCTGATGGAAGAGTCGGTCCTGCACTACCGCACCGCAGACCCCGACGTCATGGCGGGACAGCTGCGCCACCTCCTGGCCGTGATGCCGCTGGCCTCCGTCTCCCTGGGCATCATCCCGTTCACCGCAGCGCGCACCGTGTGGCCGCTGGAGGCGTTCTACCTTCACGACGACGTCCAGGCCGTGGTGGAGACGCTGACGGCGGAGATCAACGTCACCCAGCCCCGCGAGCTCGCCGACTACGCCCAGGCGTTCAACGGCTTGCGAGCGTCGGCGGTCTACGGCGACGCGGCCCGAGCGCGCATCCAGGCCGCGATCGACACCCTGGGCTGAATCTGCGCAACTACCCGCAATTTCGTTGAGCCCCGCACCACGGCCTCCGTAGCGTCGCAAGTCCCAACGCAGCCCCGAGAGGCGGGACCTGATGCACGCCCACGCCGACGACCGCGGCCCCGACCAACCCGGCTACGGCGTGCCCTCACCAGCCCTGCTGGCCCGCGCCCACCAGGGCTATGCCCGATTCCTCAACACTCCCGGCACCCGCCCAGAAGCCACGAGCAGCGCACTCCCCACGCCCAGCACCCACGCACTTCTGCACGACCCCGACGGACTGATCGAGGGGAAACTCCCTCTCGACCGCGGCTCCCACGAGGGTCTGGTCAAGGCCGTGCTCGGGTGGAACAGCGGCGCCGGCTAGCCGGCGGCCGACTGCGAGCAGATCGCGCTGCAACTGACCGGAGCCGCCCGGGCGGTGGCCGGCGACGTCCGCCGCGCCGCCGCGCTGCTACCCGTCGAGCACCCGGCCCGCGTCCTCGCCGAGTACGTCCTCGAGGTGACCGGGCGCCTGCTGGCCGTACGGCTGGAGGGCACCGTGCGCTGCGCCCAGGACCGCGCCCGCCTCGTTCGCGAGCTGTACCAGCACCTGGACCGCCTGTCCGACCTCACGCCACACACCACTGCGGCCCCGTGAACTACCGCGCGCCCGGGCGCGGCCGACGAGTCCCTGGGCGCGCGGTGCAGCACAGCACCACGGCCGGCTCGCCGGGCCGGACGCACCGCTCGAGATCGAGAGGGGCACCATCGTGAGCACGCTCATCCAGCCCGAGGACGTCGCGGCCCGGGCCTGGCAGATCCTGGACACCTGGCAGGCCGACGGGGAATGGGCCCGGCTGCGGAGCAGCTGCGCGAAGTACAGCTCGGATTGGACCGACTGCTACGGCTACACGATCATCCCCGACTACGACGCCGTCGTCGACGCGCCCGCGCTGTTCGGTGAGGCCGTCCGCGTCCTGGCCCTCAAGAGCGCGGTCTACGAGCTGACGGGCGGCGACGAGAAGGCCGCCGAGCTCGCCCAGCCCGTCCCGACCGACGTCATGTCCCACGCGCTCACCGCGCAGTTCACCGTCCTGTCGCGGATTCAGGAGCGCACCGGCATCCGCTTCGTCCACGCCACTGACATGGAGGACGGTTTCGCCGGTGGCACCTGGCAGTTCGGCGACTTCACGCACCGGGCGTACCGGGCCGCGTGGGGGCCGGTGCACGAGCGGTACTGGATCGACGCCGACACCACCGAATGCAGCCGCCGGGTCCTCGACGAGGTCTACGCCGGCATCGGCATCACCGAGCGAGGAAAGAAGGCAGCCATCGTCGCCGCCGCGGCGGCGTAGCTTCCGGCTCGGCCGGCTCCTTCGGCGGCGGGGCGATCCGGTCGGGCTCCACGCCCAGCTTGTGCGGGTGCACGCACGCCGGCGTCCGGTCGTCCAGGGTGTAGCGGTGGCCGTCGGCCGGGTCGAACGGGCACTCCCAGGAGGGCCGGTCGTAGACCACGAACGCCTCGCGCGGCAGCCGCTTCGACGGGCAGAGGCCACATGCCCGATGTTCGTCGCCTTGCGCGAACGGCTCGCTCATGACGGCACGGTAGCGGAGCCTGGGCTCTCGCCGGGGGCGGAACTTCTGAACGGACGCGGCGCTCGCCTCGTGGGAACGGGGCGGGCGCCGCGGCATGCGTGGGGTGTGGTGGCGAGGCGTGGCGTCGGGTGGCGCACGGGCACGCGTGGGCAGGATGTTCGATTCTGCTGCCGGCGTGGTGGATGGGCGTGATTGAGGCGGGAGCGGGGCCGCGTGTCGTGAAGTTGGCGGTCCCTGCGTCCTGGTGACGCCGTTTCTGATCGTTTTGGCTGTGCTTGATCGATTGTGTCCGAGTGGTGACGGATGCCGCACGGTGTTGGCCAGGACCTCGTCGGCCCTGTCACCGCCGGGAGTTGCTGAAGGAGACCGACCCGGGCCCAGGTGGGCCGGGGGTACCCCGGGGTGGTGCGGCGAGTACACAAGCTCCTCCACGAAGGACTGCTGCAAGACGCGGACATCAAGGTGTGGGTGAGCGATCTCCCGGGGTCGGGTCGGCTCACTCCGTCTGTGCAGGCCACGACCGAGCGGTCGCCGCCGGGCGCCGCGCGCTGCCAGATCTTGTCGACTGCCACGGCCGCTCTGTGACCCGTCGCAGTGAAGATTGAGTGATTCTCATCGAAGGTTGAGCGATGTTGCGCTGGACCTTGGCGCCCTATTTGGCTTCGTTTGACTGTTCGGCGGAGCGGGAGCGTCGGTGGGCTGCGACTCGTTCACGGGTCGCGCATCGGCGGGAGCAGTAGCGACGCTCCGGACCGCTGCCCTGGTTGATGAAGACGTTTTGGCAGGTGGGGGATGTGCAGATCCTGCCGGGTGGTCGTTGACGGTCCCAGACGAGAACGGTCAGGGCCATGCAGGACGAGGCGAGAAGCCACTCGTTCCAGGGAGCGTTGTCCTCGCGGTCGAGGTGGGGGTGCCAGGGGGTGCTGCCGCTGTGCGAGGTCAGGCGGAGCGGTCCGGTGTGTTCCGTCAAAAGCTGGTTGAGGATGGCCGCGGCGTCATCGACATACTCGGCAGCGAAGACTGGCCGCAGCAGGGAGGTCGCCGCCTGCATCTCTGCGATATCGAGGGTGGTGAGGTCAACGGGGTCGGTCTCGCCGTATGCGCGGAGCACGTCGGCGACGTCCGCCGGGTCGGGGCAGCCGTCAGAGTGGGCTTGATGCGCTTTGACGGACATCTGAGATCAGGGGTTCTGCCCCGGAAGGATGTCCATCATGGAGAGCATGGG
>NZ_JBJMAB010000046.1:0-54626 GCF_045799175.1 Streptomyces sp. VTCC 41912 | reverse complement strand
GTCTCGATGCCGAGGGACAGCGGGGTGACGTCCAGCAGGAGGACGTCCTTGACCTCGCCCTTGAGGACACCGGCCTGGAGGCTGGCGCCGATCGCGACGACCTCGTCCGGGTTGACGCCCTTGTGCGGGTCCTTGCCGGTCAGCTGCTTGACCAGTTCGGTCACCGCCGGCATCCGGGTCGAACCGCCCACCAGGATCACGTGGTTGATGTCGGACAGCTTGACGCCGGCGTCCTTGACCGCGTTGTGGAACGGCGCCTTGCACCGCTCCAGCAGGTCCGCGGTCAGCTGCTCGAACTGGGCGCGGGTGAGCTTCTCGTCGAGGTGCAGCGGACCCTCGGGCGACGCGCTCAGGTACGGCAGGTTGATCGTCGTCTCGGTGGCCGCCGACAGCTCGATCTTCGCCTTCTCCGCGGCCTCGCGCAGCCGTTGGGTGGCCATCTTGTCCTGGGCCAGGTCGATGCCGTACGCGTTCTTGAACTGCTTGGTGAGGTGGTCGACGACCCGCTGGTCCCAGTCGTCCCCGCCCAGGTGCGTGTCACCGTTGGTGGCCTTCACCTCCACCACGCCTTCGCCGATCTCCAACAGCGACACGTCGAAGGTGCCCCCGCCGAGGTCGAAGACCAAGATGGTCTGGTCGTTCTCCTTGTCCAGGCCGTAGGCGAGGGCGGCGGCGGTCGGTTCGTTGACGATCCGCAGGACCTTCAGCCCCGCGATCTCCCCGGCCTCCTTCGTCGCGGTGCGCTGCGCGTCGTTGAAGTACGCCGGCACGGTGACCACCGCGTCGGTGACGTCCTCGCCCAGGTAGGTCTCGGCGTCCCGTTTGAGCTTCTGCAACACCCGCGCGGAGATCTCCTGCGCGGTGTAGCGCTTGCCGTCGATGTCGCCGCTCTCTGGGAAGCGCCACTGCGCGTCCCCCATGTGGCGCTTGACCGAACGGCAGGTGCGGTCGACGTTGGTCACGGCCTGGCGCTTGGCGATCTCGCCGACCAGGACCTCCCCGCCCTTGGCGAAGGCGACCACCGACGGCGTGGTCCGGGTTCCCTCGGCGTTGGTGATGACCGTCGGCTCACCGCCCTCCAGCACGCTGACCACCGAATTCGTCGTCCCGAGGTCGATACCGACTGCTCGTGCCATGGTCCACTCCTCGTCTCGCGGCCCGATCCGGGGCGACGGCGCGGTGCGGGCCCACACGGCCGGGACAGCGCCCGACCACCACCCGCACACCGCCTCTCACCTGCTGATACGGCGACCAAGCCGGCTACATCATCTGCATAGAACGTGCCCCGACACATGTCAAGATGCACCTTTTATTCCGGATCTTCCCCATGGTGGCGGGGGAGCGGTGCCCGCGGCGGAAATCCGGCTGCGCGGCCGTCGCGGCCGGTGTTGCGTTCCGCCGCATGGCGAGGCACAACCTGACCCCCGCGCCCCACCAGCTCGCCGCCTGGTTCCGCGCCCACACCACCACCCTGACCACGCTCGAACCCCACGACGACGGCTTCCTGCACTGGCTGCGCCACCACAACCGCACCGGCCGCCACCCCGTGCGCTTCGCCGGCCTCGACCTGCCCGAGGCCGGCGGCGCCCTGCGGCCGGCCTTGGACCCGCTGCGCGACTACCTGGCCGAGATCGCCCCCGACGCGTTGCCGCTGCTCGACACCGCGCTGGAGATCAGCGACCGGTTCCTGGCCGGCATCGGCTCCGGCGCCGCGGCCGCGCCCGCCTGGGCCCGCCTCGCACCGGCCGAGCAGGACGCGCTCACCGCCACCCTCGCCCGCCTCCTGCTCCGGCTGCGCGCCGAGGAACCGCGGTACGCGGCCCGCGGCGGCCAGGAGCGCTGCGACGTCGCCCGCCGCCGACTGGAGGCCGCCTGCCACACCGACGCCCTGTTCCGGGCCGTGCACGCCCTGCAATCCGGACGGGGCGACGCGGGCGACCTCGCGATCCGGGAGAGCTTCCTGGCCGAGTCGGTGCACTGGCACCTGGCGCGCGGCGCGCCAGGCACCCGCCTCGTCGTCGTCGCGCACAACAACCACATCCAGAAGACCCGGATCGACTTCGGCGGCCCGCTCACCACGCTCCCCATGGGCCCCCGGGGCGGGCGACGACCCGGCGCCGGGGGCCACTGGTGCGCGCCGACCGGTACACCGCGCCCCGGACCGGGGACGCATCCCGTATGCCCCTCCACCTCGGCACCTCAGGCTGGCAGTACCGTGACTGGCGCGGCGTCCTCTACCCCTCGGACGTGCCGCAGCGCCGCTGGCTGGAGGAGTACGCCCGGCACTTCGCCACCGTCGAGAGCAACGCCGCCTTCTACCGGTTGCCCGAGGCCACGACGTTCGCCGACTGGCGGGACCGCACGCCGGCCGACTTCGTCATGGCCGTCAAGGCCAGCCGCTACCTCACCCACGTCAAACGCCTCCGCGACCCGCAGGAACCGGTCCGGCGACTGATGACCCGCGCCGTGCACCTCGGCCCCCGCCTCGGCCCCGTCCTGCTGCAACTGCCCCCCACCCTGCGCGCGGACGCCGCCCTGCTGGACACCTGCCTGGGCTGCTTCCCCACCGGAACCCGGGTCGCCGTCGAACCGCGCCACGCCTCGTGGTGGACCGAGGAGATCCGCACGGTACTGGAGCGTCGCGGCGCCGCACTGTGCTGGGCGGACCGCGGCTCCCGGCCGGTGACGCCCCTGTGGCGGACCACCGACTGGGGTTACCTCCGCTTCCACGAAGGCGCCGCGGCCCCCTGGCCGCACTACGGACGCCAGGCACTCGACGCCTGGGTGCACCGGATCGCCGCCGCCTGGCCGGACCGGGCCGACGTCTACGCGTACTTCAACAACGACCCGGACGGGGCCGCCGTCCTCGACGCCGCCCGCTTCGCCCGCACGGCCACCGCAGCGGGCCGCACCGTGACCCGCACGCCGCCGGAGCGGTAGCCGGCCGCCGGGCGTCCCCCGCGGCGGCCCTGGGCACGTACTCCCATCGGTAGGCTCGCAAACCGTGCCCGACCTCCGCCAGAAGCCGTCCCCCGCCACCGCCGTCGCGGACAAGCGCGGACTGCTCGACCACGGAGACGGTGTGGCCCCCACCGACATGCGGACGGGCAGTTGCTGTACCCCTCGGAGGGAGTCCTTGCCACCACGACGGAGCGAGGCACCTGGGTCGGGTATCGCCGAGATACGGGTCAAAGGGGCAATGAATTGATCTTGAAGCCCCGTTGAGCGTCCGGGCTCACCCTGTGCCGTCAACGTCCTCGGCGAGGATGCGGTAGACGGTGGCGACCGAGGGGCGCTGGCCCTTGTTCTTGCCCGAGGTGATGACGAGTTTCTGGGCGATCTGCGGTACGGGCACGCCGTTGGCCCGCAGGCTGCGGGCGTAGTCGGCCATGTCGTCGTCGACGACCTTGGGCCGCCCGCCGTGCCGACCGCGCTCTCGGGCGGACGCCTGACCCTCCAGAGACTTCTCCCGGATGTACTCGCGCTCGGACTCCGCCATGCCGGCGAAGAACGCGAACAGGGCGGCGCCGCGGCCCAGACGCTTCATCTCGTGCACGGCGAAGATCACCCGCTGGTGGGGGACAGCCTTCTTGATGGTGCGGGCGAAGTCCATCGCCTTGGTGAACTCCGGCCGGACCTTGCTGCGGGTGCTGATCTTCTCGGAGAAAACCGGATCGCATCCGGCCTCCGCCAGGGCGTCTAGTTGGCTCTGGAGTTCTTGTTGGGCGGTGCTGCACCTCGCGTATCCCACTCTCGTGGGCTTCGTGGTGGCCTCGGGCGCTGCGGCGTCGATCGCGGGGCCCATCTCCCAGGCGCGGCCAGGGCCGCGGTCGGCGGGGGTCTTCACCTCCAACTCGGCGCGGAGCTGGGGAACGAGCGTGAAGCGGGGCGTGTGGTACTTCGGGGCGACCTTGCCGCCGCGGGTGCGGCAGGTGCTTCCGGCGGGCACCTCACACGTGGGGCAGCCGAACTGTTCGACGGCGGTGGCCGGTTCGGCGAGCTGGGGCATGTCGCAGTACGTACCGCGAGGGGCATTGTGCGAAAGCTGTTTTGCGAGAGGTTGTGAGAGCGAAGAGCGGGGGCAAACCGGACACGGTTCGGTGAGGGCCTCCGCTCTCTCAGAACTACTCATTTATGAGAGCCGCCGACCGCCCACAGCGCCGGGCCTCCCCTCACTGAAGACCACGCCAGTCACCAGCTGACGCGGCTGGGGTCGGCTGGATAGCCCGGCAGGGCCACGGTGCTGCTGACTCTCTCGCCCAGCTTGAGCATGCCGTTCAGGAACAGGGAGCGCGAGAGCAAGGTGTTGCGGAGGCGCATGCCGGTGGCGGTGGCGGGGGCGAGGAACTTCCCGGTGCGGTCGCCGCCTGCCTGGCAGCCCTTGGCGTACTTGCGGAGCCTGCTCTCGTATCGGGTGAAGGCCGTTCGGTGCTCGCCCTGGGCTTGTGCCAGCTCGCCGGCCAGTACATAGGCGGCGACCATCGCGGTTCCCGTGCCCATGCCGCCGATGGTGGCCCCGCAGGCGGCATCGCCGACGAGGCACACCCGCCGCGTGGACCAGGTGTCCACGTCCGCCCGGCTGATCGAATCGAAGTACAGGTCGGGGGCCTGATCGAGAGAGGCGAGCAGGCGGGGCACCTCCCAGCCGAGGCCGGAGAAGGCGTCGGCGATCAACTCCTTTTGCTGTTCGGGGTCGTGCCGGTCGTACGACAACTCGGGCGAGGCGAAGAGGAAGAAGGCTCCCGCCCGTGCCGGGTCCCGGTGGTCGGCGCCGACGGAGGCGAGCCGCCCCGGCGCGTTGTAGCCGACTGGACCGTTTGTGAGCCCCGGGTAGCTGTTGCTGGGCAGTTGCCATGTGGCGGCGTAGTAGCCGAGATGGCTGACGTAGTCCTGCTCCGGGCCGAAGGCGAGGCGGCGGACGTTGGAGTGCAGCCCGTCCGCCCCGATCACGAGGTCGAAGTCGCGTGAGGTGCCGCTTTGAAACTCGACCCGCACGCCGGACGCGGTCTCGGCAAGGTCGGTGATCGAGTCGCCGAAGATGTACTCGGTGTAGGGGACGCTGTGCTCGTACAGCACCCGAGCCAGGTCTTCGCGGAGGACCTCTATCTCGCCGCCGGCGAACTCGGCGGGCAGATGCAGCAGCGTCCGACCGGCCTCGTCGACGAAACGCATCGGGCTGCCGCCGGTCTGGATGCGGCGCAGTTCCGGTAGCAGTCCCATGCGCTCCAGCACGGTCAGGTGTATCTCACCGCGGAAGTCAACGGCGTGACCGCCCTTGCGCAGGGCCGGGGCGAGTTCGACGACGGTGGTGTTGAAGCCGTAGCGCCCCAGCCAGTAGGCCAGCGCCGGGCCGGCGATGCTCGCGCCGGAGATGAGGATGTTCTTGTTCAAGGGATACCTCCCACTAAATTGTGTCCGATGGACACTGATGTTTACTGTGTACCATAGACGCAGTTGAATTGCTTCGACAAGGCAGGACCGGAGGGGACGTGAGCGACGAGCACGCCGATGCGGTGCGGCTGCTGTGGGGACCGCACCCGAAGCCCGCGCGGGGCCCCAGGCCGACACTCGACTTGACCCGCATCGCGCGGGCCGGCATCGATATCGCCGACTGCAGCGGGTTGGCCGAGGTCTCCATGCAGCGGGTCGCGGCGCAACTGGGCGTCACCAAGATGGCGCTGTACCGGTACGTGCCGGGCAAGGCCGAGCTGGTCGCGCTGATGGTCGACGGTGCGATCGGCCCCTACCCGGCGGCAGGAGAGCCGCGTGGTGGCTGGCGGGAGCAGTTGGAGCACTGGGCCCGCCAGTTGCTCACTGTCTTTCGCCGACACCCCTGGGCCCTGGAGGCCACCATCGGGCCGCGGATCATGGGACCCGGGGAGTTGTCCTGGATGGAGCGTGCCGTCACCGCGCTGGACGGTACGAGGTTGAGCGGTGCGGAGCGGATGGACACCGCAGTCCTGCTGGCCAGTCACGTACGTGGCATCACCCAGCAAGCCCGCGCGGCGGGCCCCGCGGGCAACCCCGAAGCCCAGCTCGGCGCCATCCTCGGCGAGCTGATGCAGGCACACGGCGAGCAATTTCCCGCGCTCACTGCGGCCCTTGCCTCGACAGCCCAGTCCGAGGGGCAGGACCAAGCATGGGAGTTCGGCCTCCAGCGCATCCTGGACGGCTTGGCCGCACTTATCGACCGGCGCGCTCGATGACCGCGGTACCAGTCGAGTTGTCTGGCTCCTGCTCGTCGGCGACCGGCTCCCGGCCGCCGACGAGCAGCTGCTTTGTCCCGCCCTCGACGGACTGCCAGCCGCCTCAGGCAGCCTGACTGAACCCCGCGGCGGTCAGGTCCTGCTCGCGCAGCGGGGTGAAGTCGACGTCGAGATTCGGGCCGTATGCCCAGTTCTTCAACCGGTTGAACAGCGTCGTGCCAGCCGAGTCGCGTTCCTCCAGCAGCCACAGCGGCCCGGCCCTCTGAACAGGACTCATCCGGTCGTGGATGCCCTCGCGGATCGAGGCGTTCACCTCGGTACGGATCTTCGAGGCCATCTTGTCGAAGGTGGAGAACCCGGGCAGTTCCCGCCCAGCCTCCACGACCTTCTCCAGGGCGATGTTGATGAGATCCGCCGGCCGGTTCTTCGCCGCGGCCTCCTTGCGGATCGACCGCTCGACAATCCGCCGGGCCTGACCCTGGTCGTGCTTCACGCCGACCTTCTCGCGAACCAGGCCCCGGTGGTGCTTGGCAGTCCGATCCGCCCGATACAGCGGCAGCGTGCCCTCCGACAGCTCCACCTGGCGCCGGACGAACTCCACCACCTGCTCCGGCACGTCCTCCAACGCAGGGAAGCGGCCCGTGCGCTGGTACGACTTCAGCTTCAGCATCAGCATCAGCAGCAGGGCCAGCAGATGCTCGTCACCATCCCTGGCATCGGCCGCCCACTGAAGCTCGTCGCGAGTCGGTGGGAAGAACAGATGCAGCTCATGCGCGGTGATCAGCCGCTTGAACCGCGGGTACGCGGTCCGCTCGATCGAGGTCGCAACCCCGTCCCGGGCCCAGACGACGACAACATCACGACCAATGACGCAGGGCCGAACGGGTGACGGGCCGAGGTGCTCAGGGCTTCAAGATCAATTCATTGCCCCTTTGACCCGTACCTCGGCGATATCCCTGGGTCGCCCTGCCCAACCGCGTGGTGTGGACGCCGCCGGGTTGCGAGCACCGCCACCGTGCGTACGGGCGGACCGAGGGCCGGGTGGTGGAGATCGCGGGCGCGATGGGCTTCCCCCGTTGGTGGAGCCTGCTGCGCATCCAGCACGCGCTGGTCAGGTTGCTCGAGGGGGACGCGGTCATCGACACGGCCACCCGGCTGGGGGTTGGGCCAACCCCACCAGTTTCATCGAAGCGTTCACAGCGGTCGTCGGGCAGACGCCGGGGAGGTATCAGCGGGACCTCCGTGGCGGTGACGGGTGATCGCTGACGGGTGATCGGTGGCGGGGAAACCGGCGGGCGGCCTCGTCGGCTGGTGGGAACTGCTCGGTCCTGGCGGGTTTCCGGAACATCTTGTCCGTATGCCGGTGCCGCGCGGGCCTGGTCTCCCGTGGCCATGTTCATCACCGGGCTGAACTAAGTGCCGCCACGGCCACGAGGTGGTCGGGCACCCCGGGAGGGCGAGCGCGCGGCCGGTGGCGTCAACTCCTCCGGGCCGCTGCCGGCCTCCGCGTCGTGGAAGTGCTCCCCGTTCTCCTTCACCCAGGACTTCATCGATGCCGGTCGACGTGGCGGCGCAGCGGAAACGACGCAGCGGCCGGCGCCGTCCTGAGGGGCGCCGGCCGCTGCGTCGGGGGCGTGCGGGTCAGTCGATGGAGAGTTCGCCCATCGCGCTCCAGCCCCCGGCGCCGGCGATCGTGGTGCTCACGATCTCCGGCGTGCGGCGCAGCAGGGGGCGCATGGCCTCCAGGCCGGCGCGGAAGTGGTCGGAGTTGACGTGTGCCTCGCCGGCGTCGTCCTGGAACGCCTCGACCAGGACGTAGGTGTTCGGGTCCTCCAGGCTGCGCGACCACTCGAACCACAGGTTGCCCGGCTCCTCCCGGGTGGCGCGGGTGAACGCGCTGACCTTCTGGGGCCACTCCTCGACGTGTTCGGGCTTCACCGAAAACTTCACAACGATAAAGATCATCCGAACACCCTAAACCATTTACCCCATCCCTCGCATTTCGCCCCGTTGGGGCGTTCAAGTGCGCGTTGCGGTCGACGTGTTACTCGTGGGTAGTTTGGCTGATCATGATCTCGTCCGGGACGGGCGCGCCGTCCTACGCTCCCGATCACCGCACCGGACGGACGCCACCGTGGCGCCGCGGTCAGAACCCTGGAGCAGCGATGGCACGATCCCGCCGTACCGCAGGCAACCCCCTCGGCGGCCGGCACCGGCACCGCACGGCAACGTCCTTATGCGCGGCGCTGGTTGCCACGTCCCTGGCCGTGGCCGTGCCGGCCGGACCCGCCGCGGCGGCCGTGCGGCACCGGCCCGCGGCGCCCGTCGCCGGCGCGTCGGCCGCCCCCGGCTTCCGGCTCGCCGACATCCCGATGAAGGACGGCACCGTCCTCAAGGCCGACGTCTTCACCCCCGCCCCGGGCACCCCCGGCGCCGACCGCACCGGTCATTACCCGCTGGTCGTCCAGCCGGCCAGCTGGGGCCAGAACGACCTGGAGTACGTGGCGCAGGGACGGCAGTTGGCCGCCGCCGGGTACGTCGCGGTGACGTACACGGTGCGCGGGTTCTGGGGCTCCGGCGGGCGGATCGACGTCGCGGGGCCCACGGACGTGTCCGACATCTCCGCGGTGATCGACTGGTCGCTCGCCCACACCCCGGGCGACCCGCGCCGTGTCGGGATGGTGGGGCTCTCCCTGGGCGGCGGCCTGACGCTGTTGGGCGCCGCCTTCGACCCGCGGGTCAAGGCGGTCGCCTCGCTCAGCGGCTGGGCGGACCTGGCCGACTCGCTCTACAGCGGACGGACCCGGCACGTCCAGGCCGCCGGGCTGCTCGCCGCCATCCAGACGCCGACCGGCCGGCGCAGCCCGGAGTTCTCCCGGACGCTGGCCGACCTCTTCGCCGACCGTGACATGCCCCGCGTCGTCCAGTGGGCGCACACCCGGTCACCGGCCACCTACGTGGACCGCATCAACGCCCACGGCACCGCGGTCTTCCTCGCCAACGCCTGGGGCGACAGCATCTTCAACCCCGGCCAGATGGCCTCGTTCTACCAGCGGCTGACCGGGCCCAAGCGGCTCGAACTGCGCCCCGGCGACCACGCCACCCAGGAGCTGACCAGCCTGCTCGGACTGCCGAACGCCACCTGGACCAGCGCCCGTCAGTGGCTCGACCGCCACCTCAAGGGCTCCGGCGGCGCGGGAGGGGCGGACGGGGGCGTGCAGTTGACGGTCCGGCCGGGCGGTGGCGAGGAGCGCTACCCGAACTGGCGGGCCGTCAGCTCGCGGACCGAACACCTGAAGCTGGGGAGCCCGGACGCCGGCGGCACCGGGACGCTCGGCGGGCCGGCCGGGACCGACCCGGGCGGCGCCGGTTGGTGGCGGCGGGTGTCCGGCGGCACCGATTCGGGTGCCGACGGCGGCATCGCCGAACTGTCCGGAGCGCTCGACCAGGTCGTCGGCCTGCCGCCGACCGTCGTCGTCCCGCTGCTGTCCCGCAGCGCCGCCGCGGTCTGGCAGTCGACGCCGTACCGCAGCGCGCAGCACCTCCGCGGCGCCGCACGGCTGCACACCGCCGTCACCGCGTCCGCCCCGCAGGGCACCGCCTTCGCCTACCTCTACGACGTGAACGCCCTGGGCGTGGGCAAACTGATCGCGCACGCGCCGCAGAGCTGGACCGGCAAGCAGCCCGGGCGCGCCTTCCCGCTGGACGTCACGCTCTTCCCCACCGCGTACGACCTGCCCGCCGGGCACCGGTTCGCCCTGGTCGTGGACACCGCCGATCCGCTGTACGGCGGTCGCACACCGCGGGGGAGCAGCGTCGCGTTCGGGGCGCCGGCGGACGGCCCCGCCGAGTTGGCGCTGCCGGTGCGGTGACGCGGCGGGCCGCCCCTTTGCGGCGGCCCGGGCCGTTCGGCCCCCGCGCGGTGCCCTCCGGCCCACTGGCCCCGTGCCGCACGGGCGCGCAGGCTCGATAGCGCGGGGCGCGAGCCCCGTCTCCTCGGACGCGTTGGGGACAGCCATGGAGCCGGAGACCATCACCGCCGGGCTCGACGGCTCGACGGAGGGCCTGGCGGCGGCACTGTGGGCCGCTGACGAGGCGCACCGCCGGGGCGCCGTGCTGCGACTGCTGCACGCCTGGATCATGCTCGCCGCCCAGGCACCGGACACCGCCCCCGAGCGGGACCAGAACGTCTTCGCCCGCGAGGTCGTCCGGGAGGCGACGGACGCGGTCCGGGAACGCCATCCGCAGCTGTCGGTCATCGAGGACCTGGTGGGCGACGAGCCGGAGCCGGCGCTGTTGCGGGCCTCCGCGGAGTCCCGGCTGCTGGTGCTGGGCTCGCGGGCCCTCACGACCTGGGAGAGCTTCGTGCTGGGCGACGTCAGCCTGAGCGTGGTGGCCCGGGCGCCGGGGCCGGTGGTGCTGGTGCGGGCCGGCGCGGCGGGGCCGCAGGACGCCGCGCCGGCCGCCGCCGAGCCGTCGGACGGCCCCGCGGCGGCCGGCGGACCACGGGTGGTGGCCGGGCTCGGCCTCGACGGGCCCGCCGAGCACCTGCTGGCGTTCGCCTTCGACGCGGCGGCGAGCCGCGGGGTCCTGCTCCAGGTGGTGCACGGCCGGCCGTTCCCCGCCCGGGTCTACACCCCGTGGGGCGTGGACCCGGACGCGGCGGCCGAGGTGTCCGCGGCGGTGGCGGGCGAGCTGGCGGAGGCCCTTGGCCCGTGGTGCGCACGGTTCCCCGGAGTGCTGGTGCAGCAGACCGTGCTGCCGGACAGCCCGGCCCGGGCCGTCGTCGAGGCCGCCGCGGGGGCCGGGCTCCTGGTGGTCGGCCGCCGACGGCACCACCGGTTGCCCGCGCCCCGGATCGGCGCCGTCACCCATGCCGCCGTCCACCACGTGACCTGCCCCGTCGCCGTGGTCCCGCACGACTAGGGGTTTCCGACGGGTCAGGGCCGGCCCCGTACGCCGTTCGGGCGCCGGACGCGGGATCATGAAGGCAGGACTCCGGCGAATCCGGCCGGGGCCGACGGAATGCCGCACACCCGGAGGTAGTGGCCCACCATGAGGCACCGCAGAGTGGCCGACCTGATGACCCCCAACGCCGTCACCGTCCAACGGGGCACCCAGTTCCGGGAGATCGCGCAGCTGCTCGACGAGTACGACATCACCGCCGTCGCGGTCGTCGACGACGACGGCCGGCCGGTGGGGGTGGTCTCCGAAGCCGATCTGCTGCGCCGGCAGCTCTCCAAGGCCGGGGCGGCCACCGCCGGGGCGATCATGACCAGTCCGGCCGTGGTCGCGCGGCCGGAGTGGAGCGTCGTCGAGGCGGCCCGGACGATGGAGGAACGCAGGGTCAAGCGACTTCCTGTGGTCGACGACGCCGACCGGCTCATCGGGGTGATCAGCCGCAGCGACCTGGTCCAGCTGTTCCTGCGGCGCGACCGCGCGATCCAGGAGGAGATCCTGGAAGAGGTGCTGACCCGCACGCTCGGGGTCGCGCCGTCCGCGGTCACCGTCGACGTCACCGACGGCACCGTGACGCTCACCGGCACGCTGGAGCGCAAGAGCCTGGTGCCGATCGCGGTCCGGCTCTGCGAGAGCGTGGACGGGGTGATCGAAGTGATCGACCGCCTCACCTTCGACCGCGACGACGCCGCCCGGGACGGCCGGGCACCGGACGGCACCACCGTCCGGCCCGCGCCGGAACCGGGCTGACGGCGCGGCCCGGCCCGGTGCCCCGGACGGCGCACCGGGCCGGGCACCCGCCGTCGGCCGGAGGTGTACTTGACCCACAGCGAACCGTACGGACAGCAAGGTCGGCCGCCGCTCGCCGCCGGCGGCCCGTGAACGAGGGGAGCGGGCCCGTGTCGCCCTCGGACGCCACTGACCTCCCGGCCCGTCCGGACCGGATGTTCGACCGTGCCGAGGCGTGGGCGGACCTGGTGCGCTTCGCCCGCGACCCCGGCCCCGGGCCCACCCTCGCCCTGGTCTCCGGGCAGCGCCGGCAGGGCAAGACCTTCTTGTTGGAGGCGGTGAGCCGGGCCACCGACGGCTTCTACTTCGACGGGCAGGCGGCGGCCGAGGCGGAATCCCTGCGGCGCCTGGCCGAGCGGCTCGCCGAGCACACCGGCGCGGCCGGGCCGCCGCACTGGCAGCGCTGGGACGAGGCGGCCGAGGCGCTGTTCGCGCTGGGCGACGAGCGGCCGGCGCCGGTGATCATCGACGACTTCCCCGAGCTCGTCGGGCACAGCCCGGCACTGCCCTCGGTGCTGCACGGCGCGTACCTGCGCGTGCGCCGGGAGCGTCCGGACAACCGGCTGCGGCTGATCCTCAGCGGCGCCAGCCCGGCCGTCATCCGCCGGCTCTTCGCCGGCCCGTCGTCGCTGCACGGCGTGGCGTCCCTGGAACTGGCCGTACCACCGTTCGGCTTCCGCAAGGCGGCCCGCTTCTGGGGCATCCGGGCGCCCCGGCTCGCGGTGCAGGTGCACGCCGTCGTCGGCGGTACCCCCGCCTACCGTGGCGACCTGGTCTGCGACGACGTGCCCGCCGGCCCCGACGACTTCGACTCCTGGGTGTGCCGGACGGTCCTCAACCCCCGGGTGCCGTTGTTCTGGGAGGCCCGACACCTGCTGGAACAGGAGGGCGACTACGCCGACCGCGCGCTGTGCCACTCGGTGTTGGTGGCGATCGCCGGCGGTCGGTCCACCCCGGGCGGGATCGCGGACCGCCTCGGGGCCTCGTTGCACGACGTCTCCCACGTCCTGGCCGTGATGCACAAGCACGGGCTGCTGCACGCCGAACCCGATGCGTTCCGCCCGGGGCTGACCCGCTACCGCATCGCCGAGCCGCTGCTGGCCTTCGAGCACGCCATCGCCTGGCCGCACCGCGCGGCGTTGGAGCAGGAGGAGCCGGCCGCCGTCTGGCACCGGATCCGCCCGGAGTTCGACGCCGCGGTGGCCGCCCCGCACTTCGCCCAGCTCTGCCGCGACTGGGCCACCCAGTACGCGGCCTGGGACACCTTCGGCGGCGAGGTGAGCACCGCGGTCCGGGGCACCGTGCCCGACCCGGAGGGCGATGCCCGGCTCGACGCCGAGGTGGTGGTCCGGGGCATCGCGGACGGGCGCCCGGGGGTGCTGCTGTCGGTCGGGCTGGCCCGCTTCGACGAGGTGATGGACGCCCCGCACCTGGAGCGGCTGCGCCGGCTCCTGGCGCTCCTCGCCGCGGCCGGTGAGGACACCGGTCAGGCCGTGCCGGCCTGCTACAGCGGCGTCGGCTTCGGCCCGGAGCTGCGTGCGGCGGAGGCCAAGGGCGAGGTCCTGCTCGTCGGCGCGGACCGCCTGTACCACGGCGAGTGACCATCGGGATCTGACGAGACATCAGGCGACGGGTGGCCCGTCGAGTCGCGGCGGTGCGCCGGCGGTGCCCAGCATGGAAGGAGCAGAAGCGTTCTGCTGCCGCACCGGGAGGTGAGCGTGATGGAACTGCCGATGCACCACCGTGCCGGCCCCCTGAGGGAACGCGGGCGGAGCCGGCCCCAGCCGATGGCCGACTTCCAGGAGATCTTCGACCGGATGAGCCACTTCCTGGAGGCCGCCTCGGGTACCCCGTCCCTGACCGGGACGACCGCCTTCGTCCCGCCGGCCGACCTGCACGAGACCGACGCGGCCTACGTCGTCGAGTGCGAACTGCCGGGGATCTCCCGCCAGGACGTCGACGTCCAGGTCGGCGAACACGAGGTGAGCATCTCGGGGGAGCTGCGGCAGTCCGAGCGGGAGGGCACGCTGCGCCGCCGCGGCCGGCCCACCGGCAGGTTCGAGTACCGGGCGCTGCTTCCGGTGGACGTTCAGGCCGACGCGGTGACCGCCGCGCTCTCGGGCGGCGTCCTCACCGTGACGGTGCCGAAGGCGCAGGCCGCCAAGCCGCGGCACGTCGAGATCCAGGACTGAACCGCCCCGGTGCCGCGGGGCGTTGCCCGCCGGCCGTCCGCCGCCCCCGTGCGGTCCGCGGCCGCGCACGCACACTGGAAGCAGGCGTCGGGCACGCCCCGGCGCGGCGTACGCGCAGAGTCACGGCAGTGCAGGGAAGGGTGAGCGGCCATGGAGGCGCACGAGGGAGACGTACTGCGGTTCACCGGACGCGCAGTGGGCGATCCGGAGCACCGGGCCACCGTCGTCGAGGTGCTCGGCCCCGGCGGCGAACCCCCGTACCGGGTGCGGTACGAGGACGGTCACGAGACGGAGATCTTCCCCGGCCCGGGCTGCGTGACCGAGGGCGCCCGCGGGGGCCGGCCGGCGCGGACCGACGCGCCCCGGCACGCGGGGTAGCCCCCATGGCACGCAAAGCGGCGGGCCGCCGCAGGCACCGGACCGAGCCCACCGGAATCGGAAGTCCGGGCCGCACGGGCCGCCCCGACCGCAACCGCCGCCCGGGCCGCGCCGACCAGCCGGGCGGCGCCGGGAAGCCTGGCGCGGCGGACGCCCCCGACGGTACCGGTGCCCACCCCGTCCGGGCCGACACGATCCCCGGTGGTCGGCTGCCACCGCACCAGGCACCGAAGCAGAAGCGGCCGGTGCGGACCATCCGGGTGCCCGGCCTGTTCGGTTGAACCGGAGGTCCGGTCACCGAAGTCGCCGGGCCGGACCGGGGCGCGCAGCATGGAACCAGGCATGCATCACATCAGCCGAACACAGTCCCCGCGGAGGTGACCGCGATGAACATGCCCGTGCGACACCGGCCCGGCAGCCTCCTGGAACAGGTCCTGCCGCCGTTGAGTTGGGGCGAGCCGATCGCCTCGGAGTTCGACGACCTCTACGAGCGGATGGGCCGCCTCCTGGAGTCCGCCGGCGGCACGTCCACGCTCGGCGGACGGCTCCACTGGGCGCCGCTGGCGGATCTGCACGAGACGGATCAGGCGTACGTCATCGAGGCGGAACTGCCCGGTGTGCAACGCGACGCCATCGACGTCGAGATCGACGACCGGGAGCTGCGCATCAGTGGCGAACACAAGGAGTGCGCGCGGGAGGGCGTCCTGCGCCGCACCACCCGCCGGACCGGCCAGTTCGAGTTCCGCGCGGCGCTGCCCGTGGACGTCAAGACCGACGAGGTCACGGCCAACCTCACGGACGGGGTGCTGACGGTGACCATCCCCAAGGCGCAGGCCGCGACGCCACGGCACGTCGAGATCACCGACTGACACCGGGAACGGCGGGTGCGGCGACGGTAGTTGCCGGCCGCTCGACGCCCAGCCCCCGGCTCGCGCCGTCCCGACCGGGCCCGTCCCGCCGGCCGTCCGGGCGGCGCGCCCGCGCCCGCCGCCCGGACGGCGCGCGGTCGTGTGCCGTCCAGCGGACGACGCAGGAGTGGCTCGGGGGGAGTGGGCGGGTCGGCGGAACCCGGTGACGTCCGGCAGTCGGTGACGACGGCCGCCACCGTCACGGACGGTCGTTGCGCCGCACGGAACGCCGCAGTGACCTGAAACACCGTCAGTCCGACCGGCCAGGCGCCGAGCATCAACGCGCACACCGCCGTGCACCACGCCCGGAAGTCCGGCACCGTCCGACGCAGGGCATACCCGGCGGCGACCGCGACCAGGAGCGCGAGGGCCGCCCGCAGGAGGTCGTGCACCCAGTCGTGCGGTTCCCCGTGCGCACCAGGGGAAGCGGTCGTCGCCCCGGTGTCAAGGGTCCGGATGTCGTGCGGTGCGCGGGCCCGGAAACCCGTCCTGAGCTGGGGCGATGTCCAGCGATTGACATGCAGTCGAATGGCTGCCTATTGTTTTTAGGCAGCCATTCGGCTGCGCATCAGGGGCGGGACGGGAGAACGGGCGTGGACGAGCGTGGATGAGGTCTTCAAGGCACTGGCCGACGCGGGCCGCCGACGGCTGCTGGACAGCCTCAACGCCCACAACGGACAGACCCTGCGGGAGCTGTGCGCGGAGCTGGACATGACCCGGCAGTCGGTCAGCAAGCACCTCGCCGTCCTGGAGGCGGCCCACCTGATCACCACGCTCCGCCGCGGACGGGAGAAGCTGCACTACCTCAACGCCGAGCCGATCAATGCCCTCGCGGACCGCTGGCTCAGCCACTACGACCGCGGCCGGGCCCGCGCCCTCGCCGACCTCAAGCACGCACTGGAGGCACCCCCCATGGACGGCAACGCGTTCGTCTACGCCACCTACATCCGCACCACGCCGGAACGGCTCTGGCAGGCCCTCACCGATCCCGCCTTCACCCGTCGCTACTGGGGAGTGGAGTTCGCCACGGACTGGCGCACCGGATCACCCATGACCTGGACCGAGCACGGCGCCACCACCGCCCACCCCGAACAGGTCGTCCTGGAGTCCACCCCGCACCGAAGGCTCTCCTACACCTGGCACACCTTCACCCCGGAGTGGGCCGCCAACGCCGGTGTCGCCGACGACGTGCTCGCCCGGCTCGCGGCCGAACCGCGCTCCAAGGTGACGTTCGAGATCGAACCGCTCGGCGACCTGGTCAAGCTCACCGTCGTCCACGACGGCTTCGCCCCCGACTCCACCGCCCGCGGCATGGTCCAGCACGGTTGGCCCGCCCTGCTCTCCAGCCTCAAGACCCTGCTGGAGACCGGCGAAACGCTGCCCGAGCCCGCACGGGCGTGAGCACCGGCGCCCGGTGGCCGGCCAGCGCCCGGGCGGCGAGTTCGAAGCGCAGCGCGCACTCGTGCCGCCCCCGGCCCGAGCCGGCCGGGTCGATGGCCGGCTCGAACGCCCGCTGGAGGACGACCACCAACTCGTCGTGCTTGGCGGTGAAGTAGGCGAGGTTGCGCCGCCACTGGCGGTGCCGCGCCGGGGACACCGGCGCCCGGTGCAGGTGGTACACCGCCGCCTCGGTGGCGTACCGCAGCCGCAGACCGCGCCGGATGAGCCGGAAGCCCAACTCGGCGTCCTCCAGGCCCCAGCCGACGAACGCCTCGTCGAACCCCCCGGCGGCCAGCAGGTGACTGCGCCGGACCGAGGCGTTGCACGCCCACAGGTAGTGCCAGGCGGTCTCCAGCCCGGCCAGTTCGCAGCCGAACGCCTCCAGCACCGGCTCCCGTTCGTCGCCCCGCACCACCGGCGGCAGCGCCTCGAAGCTGAACTCGTACCGCAGCCGCTCCCGGTCGACCTGCCCGTCCCCCAACTGGAACCGCCGGCCGACCACCACCAGGTCGTCGCTGCCGGCATGGGCCCGGACGTGCTCGGCCAGGAACGTCGGCGCCACCACCTGGTCCGCGTCGAGCAGCACGACGAGGTCACCGACCGCCTGTGCCAGGCCGAGGTTGCGGGCCCGGGCCCGGCCGGACGCGGGAGAGCGCGGCTCGTACACGTAGCACAGGTCCAGGCCGGCCGGGAGGGCGGCGACCATCCGGTCCGTGCCGTCGATCGAGCCGTCGTCCACCACGATCACCTCGGCCGAGTGCTCCGCGTCGAGCGACTGACGGGCCAGGGACAACAGGCACAACTCCAGGGCGTCACGGGCACGGTAGGCGGGGATGACGACACTGATCCTCATGCTCCGGTGGGCCTCATTCCTCGACGGGCGGCAGCCTGGTGAAGGAGATCCGTGACCGATGCTCACCCGGAGACGTGGCGGTGCCCACGGTGTTCGAGGACTTGGGGGGATGCGCTGGTGCCTGCCGGGGTGCGCGGCGTGGTGCGGGCGACGCGGGAAGTGAACCACTGGGTCAAGAAGAGGGTCAACGGCACTCTTCCGGGTGGGGATCGAGCGCCTTGACTCGGACGCCCCCGTGCGGTAGCGCGCTCGCGCGGCACACCGGCCGCACCGCTGAGGACGGTGGGACGCAGATCCAGTCCTGTGGCGCGGACGGGCGCCGACGATCACGCCGCCAGGACGACCGGGCGGGGCGGACCGGGGGCCCTCACCGGACGCGGCAGCCCGAACGGCCCAGCGGAAACCGGCCCGAACACGGCTGAGAAGTCCGCCCCACGGGTGAGACGGACCCCAACTGCCGTGCCGGCCGGCGCTATCGGCGGCGCTGCACCCGCCGCTCGTCCCACACCGGCTCCGGCGTCTCCCGGACCTTGCCGTCCTGTCCGAAGACCAGATAGCGGTCGAAGGACCGGGCGAACCAGCGGTCGTGGGTCACCACCAGCGCCGTCCCCTCGTACGCCTCCAGTCCCTTCTGGAGCGCCTCGGCCGACTCCAGGTCCAGGTTGTCCGTCGGTTCGTCCAGCAGCAGCGCGGTCGTTCCGCCGATCTCCAGCAGCAGGATCTGGAAGCGGGCCTGCTGCCCGCCGGACAGCTTCTCGAACGGCTTGTCACCGTGCTGGTCGAGCTCGTACCGGCGCAACGCGCTCATCGCCGGCCCCCGGCTCCGCGCGTGCTCGGTCCACAGGATGTCGACCAGGGTGCGCCCCAACAGCTCCGGCCGGGCGTGCGTCTGCGCGAAGTGCCCCGGCACGACCCGGGCGCCCAGCTTCCACTGCCCGGTGTGCGCGACCTCCTCGCCGGCCAACAGCCGCAGGAAGTGCGACTTCCCCGAACCGTTGGAACCGAGGACGGCGACCCGCTCCCCGTAGAAGACCTCCAGGTCGAACGGCTTCATCAGACCGGTCAGTTCGAGCTGCTGGCAGGTCACCGCCCGGACGCCGGTGCGGCCGCCCTTCAACCGCATGGTGATCTTCTGCGGGCGCGGCGGCTCGGGCGGCGGGCCGATCTCCTCGAACTTCTGCAACCGCGTCTGCGCCGCGTGGTACCGCGACGCCATCTCGTCGCTGCGCTTGGCGTACTGCCGCATGTCGGCCACCAGCCGCTTCAACTGGGCGTGCTTCTCGTCCCAGCGCCGCCGCAGCTCCTCGAACCGCTCGAACCGCTCGGCCCGCGCCGCGTGGTACGTCGCGAAGCCGCTGCCGTGCACCCACACATCGCTGCCCGCCGGCCCGGGCTCCACGCTCACGATCCGCTGCGCCGCACGCGCCAACAACTCCCGGTCGTGCGAGACGAACAGCACCGTCTTGCGGGTCTCCCGCAACTGCCCTTCGAGCCACTGCTTCCCCGGCACGTCGAGGTAGTTGTCCGGCTCGTCGAGCAACAGGACCTCGTCCGGGCCCCGCAGCAGCGACTCCAGAACCAACCGCTTCTGCTCGCCACCGGAGAGCGTCCGCACCGCGCGCCACTGCGCCTTCTCGTACGGGATGCCGAGCGCGGACATCGTGCACATGTCCCAGACCGTTTCGGCCTCGTACCCGCGGGCCTCCGCCCAGTCGCTCAGTGCCTGGGCGTACTGCATCTGCGCGGCCTCGTCGTCGCGCTCCATGATGGCCGTCTCGGCCTCGTCGACGGCGTGCGCCGCCTGCCGGATCCGCTGCGGCGCCACCGCGACGAGCAGGTCGCGCACGGTCCGTTCGTCCCGCACCGAGCCGACGAACTGGGGCATCACCCCCAGCCCCCCGCTCACCGTCACCGAGCCGCCGTGGGGCTTCAACTCGCCCGAGATCAGCCGCAACAGCGTGGTCTTGCCCGCGCCGTTCGCCCCGACGAGCGCGGCGACGGCACCCTCGCCCACCCGGAACGAGGCGTCGTCGAGCAGCACCCGCCCGTCCGGCAGGTAGTACTCCACGTGCGCGACTTCTACATGCCCCATGAATCGGCCCAAACTGAGAAAGCGAGAGAACGGAGGAACCTTGCGCCGAACGCCGCGCGAGCACCGGCATCCCCGCAGGCGGGAACGCGTCCCGCTTTGTCACTGTATCGGACGGGGGAACCGCACACCGCGCGGCGAACTCCGCTCGAACTCTCCCCCGTCCGCGCCCTTTCGGCCAAACGCATTTCCCCACGACGGCGGATACCGGCCACCGCTCCGGCGGGCCGGCAGGTGCCTGGCGCCCGTCATCCGCCGGCCGGCTTCTCCCAGATCGACACGTGCCGGTGGCTCTCGCTGGTGAACGGCTCGCCCGCCCATCCGGCCCACCGCTCGCGCAACCGCAACCCGGCGAGCTGCGCCATCAGATCGAGTTCGGCGGGCCAGACGTACCGGAACGGGATCGACTCGTGGCTGCCGTGCCCGTCGACCGCGTCGAAGTAGTGGGAACTCAACGCCTGGGTGGCGACGTCGTACACGTCGAACGCCCACCGCGTCGGACTGACGTGGAACGGCACGGCGGTCTGGCCCGGCGGGAGCTTGCGCAGTTCGGGGACCATCACCTCGACGACGAAGGAGCCGCCCGGTGCGAGGTGCGCCGCGACGTTGCGGAAGCAGTCGACCTGTGCCTGTTGGGACGTCAGGTTCATGAGGGTGTTGAAGACCAGGTAGGCGACCGAGAACGTCCCGTCCACCCGCGTGGTCGCGAAGTCGCCGAGGGTCACGCCGATGTCCTCGCCACCCGGCTTGGCCCGCAACCGGTCGACCATCGCCCGCGACAGGTCGATGCCGTGCACCGGCACGCCGCGCCCCGCCAGCGGCAGGGCGATCCGGCCGGTCCCGATGCCCAGTTCCAGGGCCCGACCGCCAGCGGCGAGCCGGGCCAGCACCTCGACGGCCGGTTCCACGACGTCCGCCGCGAACATCTCCGCCGACGACTCGTCGTAGGTCGCCGCGACGCTCTTCCCGAAGTAGCCGTCCTCGTCATCCATGGCCACGGACCGTACTGCGGACGGCACCCGCCCCGCACGGCCTTTTCGCCCGCCGGACGCAGCCCCTCGGACGCCACGACGGCCCTCAGCGCGGCACCGCCTCGCAGAGTGCCGCGGCGACCGCGACCTCGGTGCCGGCGAGGCCGACCGAGCTGAAGACCGTGAGGTCGTCGGGGCCGGTGCGGGCCGGCGCCGCTCCGGCGAGGACGGCACCGAGGGAGACCAGCCGGTCGGTGGGGAACAGCGGCGATCCACCGGAACCGGCGGACTGGGCGAGCGAGTCGGTGAGGACGGCGCGGGCGCGGTCGGCCAGCGCGGCGGGCACCTCGTGCCGGGCGGTGGACTTGGGGCCCAGGGTCGTCAGGTGGGTGCCGGGGGCCAGCCAGTCGACGTCGAGGACCGGCGTCGGACTCCCGGTCGCCACGACCACCACGTCCCGGTCGGTGACCGCGTCCTCGACCGCGGTCACCGCGCGCGCCGGGACGCCCAGCTCACCGGCCGCCCGCCGCGCGAACGCCGCGGCCCGGTCGTGGTGCCGCGCCACCACGACCGCGTCGGTCACCTCCCGCACCGCGCGGAGGGCCCACAGCTGCGTCCAAGCCTGCGGCCCGGCCCCCACCAGCCCGACGCGGACCGGACCGGGGCGGGCGGCGGCGTCCACCGCCACCGCGCCGATCGCCCCGGTCCGCCGCGCCCCCAGCTCCACGCCGTGCACCACGGCCCGCAGTTCTCCGTCCGCCGTGCCCCACACCGCGACCAGTTGCTCCGCGCCCACGAGGGTGTCGTACGCGCGGAAGCCGAACAGCTGCCGGGACCGTAGGTGGCCCGCGGTGATGACCAGGTCGCCGGTCCCCAGGGCGGCCCGGACCCGGGGCGGCGCGGCCAGGTCGTCGTGGTGGGCCGAGAGCAGCGCCGCCCGCACCGCCCGGACCGCGGTCGCGGCATCCAGGTGGGCGCGGACGGCGTCGTCGTCGAGCAGGAGCACGGACACCGGCACGGTCCTTCCGCTGGGAAAACGGGCAGCGGGGTCACTGTGCCGCACCGGTGCCGTGCGGTCATCCGTCGTGCGACCTGCGACCGCAGACGGATGCGGGTCGGCTCAGCCGGCCGGGATCACGTTGGTCGCCCGGACCACGGGACGCAGGTCGCGGGCCAGGCGGACGGCGTCGCCGACCGCCCAGAAGTGGACGAAGAACAGCCGGGGTTTGTCCCGCAGCCCGTGGTTGTGGAGTTCGACGAGCTTGACCCCGGCCTGCCGCAGCAGTCGGAGGACGTGTTGGACCTCGTCCGCGACCATGCAGCAGTCCGCGCTGATCGCGGCCCGGCCGTTGCCCAGCGGTTGGAAGTTGAAGGCGCTGGTCGACCCCAGGCCCGGGGGCAGCACCATGTGGCCGTCGACGATCTTCTCCTTGCGGACGAAGATGCACTTGTAGATGCCGTCGTCGGCGGACCCCTTGGCCCCCAGGGCGTCGTCGATCGCGCCGGTGTCGAGGTCGTCCGGCTTGGACTGGTCGGACGGCTTGGGGCGCGGGGTGTCGGTTTCGTCGAACGCCGCGCGGATGCCGCGCGCCAGCGTCAGCGCGTCGTGGCCGTGCCCGTGCACGTGGAGCCACCAGACGTCAGGCCGCTGCGCGAGGAGGTGCTTGTGCAGCGCGGTCACGCCGATCCGGTGCTCCTGTAGGGCGTCGACGAAGCCCTGCAACTCGCCCTCGGTCACCACCACGTCGCCCATCAGCAAGGTGCTGCGGTCGGAGTAGCGGACGAAGGAGACGTGTGAGCCGAGGGCGAGGGACGGTTTGACGTGCACGTGGTGCGAGACCAGCCGGAGGTCCCGACGGGGGAACCCGGTGTGGTACATCACCTTGCGCTTCAGGTCGCCGGGCCCGCCCAGGACCTTGGCCACGGCCGTCCAGTCCTGGCGGGTGGTGTGGACCGGCTCGATCAGCTTCTGCGCGAGCCCGACCGGCTCCGTCGCCGCGCCGGCGGTGCGGGCGCGCGCCGGGCTCGGTGCCGCGGCGAGCAGCGGGGCGAGGGCCGCCGCCGCCATCACGCGCCGCCGCGAGGTTCCCGCACCGGGGTCGGGGTGCTGCCGTCTTTCTTCAGTCATTACGTGCCTACCTCCGCGATGACCTCCATGAGGAGTTGGCAGCATGGCTGATCTGAGGCCCCGTCAGCTCGTTGTTGGGGGCCAGGTGGGCTAAGGCGATCATCGTCAGGGGTGAGCAGGCCGGCGGGCGAGGGCCGAGGACGGTGGATCAGCCGTCAGTTGCTTCCCGTTACCAAAGGGCCGGCGGTGGCTTCCCGGGCGGACCGGGCCGGGCCGCGCGCCGCGCGTCGGTCACGATCCGCCGGCCGGTCCGTCGCCGGCCTCCGCCAGCCGCCGCAGCAGCGGTTCGACCTCCACCAGCCGGCGGATCTCGTCCGGTTGGAGCGTGGTGAGGCGCCGGGCCAGCACCTGCGCCTCACCACGGGCGACGTTCGCCAACGTCGCGGTGCCCTCCTCGGTGAGCAGGACCCGGCTGGCGCGGCGGTCCTGGGGGTCGGCCTCCCGACGGACCAGGCCCGCCGACTCCAGGCCGAGGACCGCCGCGGTGGCGGTCGGCTGGGAGCAGGGCACCCACTGGGCGATCTCCCCGATCCGGGACGGCCCGCGCTGGGTCAGCAGGGCCAGCACGGCGAGGTGGGTCAGCTGGACGCTGTCCGCGGTGGCGGACCTGCGCAGGCTGCGGGTGAGCCGGTGCAGCGAGATCACCAGTTGCAGTGCCGCGTCGTCACCGATCGTCATCGCCCACCCTCGCCTGCGTGCCGGACCCGGTCCGCGCCGGATCCCCCGTTCGGGGACCGCCGTTGATCAGGAGAGCGTAATGGTGGGGGAGTACATCTCCAACCAGAGGGCCAGGTCCAGGGTCCGTTCGAGGCCGCGCCGCGACGCCTGGGTGATCTGCGGCGCCTCGTGCTCCGCGGCGCGCTTGAGCCAGTCGCGGTCGACGAGGTCGAAGACCTGGTGCGAGGGGCGCGCCAACAGGTCCTTGGCGTGCTGTTGCAGCGCCACGGCGTACTGCGGGTCCTGGGTGGAGGGGTACGGGCTCTTCACCCGGTCGTACACCGACCTGGGCAGCACGTCGGCGGTGGCCTCGCGCAGCAGGCTCTTCTCGCGGCCGTCGAAGGACTTCAGGGACCACGGCGCGTTGTAGACGTACTCGACCAGGCGGTGGTCGCAGAACGGCACGCGCACCTCCAGGCCGACGGCCATGCTCGCCCGGTCCTTGCGGTCCAGCAGGATCCGGACGAACCGCGTCAGGTGCAGGTAGCAGATCTTGCGCATCCGGAACTCGAAGTCGCTCTCCCCGTCGAGCCGTTCGACGTCCTTGACGGCGCGGTCGTAGCCGTCCTGGATGTAGGTGCCGAGGTCGAGGGCGCCGGTGACGTTCGCCTTGAGGATGTTCCCGTCGTCGCCGAAGTGCTGGGTGAAGCGGACGAGCCAGGGGAAGGTGTCGGCGTTGCGGGCCTCCTCGTCGAAGAACTGCTTGTACCCGCCGAACACCTCGTCCGCCGACTCGCCGGACAGCGCCACCGTCGAGTGCTCGCGGATCGCCTTGAACAGCAGGTAGAGGGAGGCGTCCATGTCGCCCAGGCCCATCGGGAGGTCGCGGGCGCGCAGCACCTTGGCGCGCACGTCCAGGTCGGCCAGGGCGGCGGAGTCCAGCACGATGTCCTGGTGCTCAGTGCCGGCGAGCCGGGCCACGTCGTGCACGAAGGGCGTGTCGGGGGTGGCGCGCAGGTCGTCGGCGATGAAGTTCTCGGTCTGGCCGACGAAGTCGACGGCGAAGCTCCGCACCGTCTCGCCCGCCTCGGCGAGTTGACGGGCCGCGAGGGCGGTCATCGCCGACGAGTCCAGACCGCCCGACAGCAGGGTGCAGCGCGGCACGTCGGAGACCAGCTGGCGGCGGACGATGTCGTCGAGCAGGGTGCGCACGTGCCCGATCGAGGTCTCGCGGTCGTCCTGGTGGGCGCGGGTCCGCAGCGACCAGTAGACGTGCCGGCGCACCCCGTCCGCGTCGACGGTCACCACGGTGCCCGGCTCGACCTCGTGCATGCCGTCCCACACCGCGTGCCCGGGCGTCTTGACGAAGGCGAAGAGCTCGCGGAGGCCGTCCAGCCCGACCCGGCGTTCGGCCAGCGGGTTGGCGAGGATGGCCTTGGGCTCGGAGCCGAACAGCACGCCGTCGGCGGTGGGGTAGTAGTAGAACGGCTTGATGCCCATCCGGTCGCGGATCATCACCAGCCGCCGGCGCTGCTCGTCCCAGACGGCGAACGCGAACATCCCGTTGAGGCGCTCGGCGACCGCTTCGCCCCACTGAAGGTAGCCGCGGAGCACCACCTCGGTGTCGGAGTCGGTGGTGAAGCGGTGGCCCTTGCCCACCAGTTCGCTGCGGAGTTCGCCGAAGTTGTAGGTCTCGCCGGAGTAGACGATGACGACCTGGCTGCCGTCGGCGCGCTCGGCCGTCATCGGCTGGCGTCCGCCGGGCAGGTCGATGATCGCGAGGCGGCGGTGGCCGAGCGCGGCCGGACCGCGCACCCAGGTGCCGCGGTCGTCAGGTCCGCGGCAGGACATCGTCTCGGTCATCGCGTCCACGGTCTCCTGCTCGGAGCGCAGCTCGCGGTCGAAGGAAATCCAGCCGGTGATGCCACACATGCCATGTCCTCCTGCTCCGAACCCTGGGGCGCCGGTGCCGCATGGGGTGCCGCGGCAGGCCGGGAATCCGGGAGGGCGGGCAACGCCGAAGAACGGTGGCCCGACTCGCTCCGCCAGAGTCAGTTGTATCGAGCACCTATGTAACGAGGGTGTTCCTCGGAGGCCCGTCACGTCAACCGGGGTGCAACACGGGCCGGGGCGCGCGGGGACCCGCCGGGGCGCACGCGGCGCGGCCGCTGCTCTCCGGCGGACGGGCTGACCTGCGCGTCCGCCGCGCGGGAGGGAAAGGGCCCGCCCCGGGGCGGGCGGGCAACCCGACGGAAACGGGGGAAAGGTTTTACCGGGAGGTGACGGAGGCGGGCCGGCCCGGGAGCGGGCCGGGGGCCGCCGTCCGCCTCAGATGCTCTTCCGCCGGGTGCGCCCGGTCACCGGCACGTCCAGGGCGCGGGCGATGCCCACCACGCCCTCGTCCAGACGCTGGAGGTGCCGCAGCACACGGAAGGCCACGGTGTGTGACGGCGGCACCGGCGAGCCGTCCGCGTCCAGCAGCGAGGCGATGCTCGCGCCCGCCTCCACCTCGCCCTCGGTGGGCTCCTCCTTCACCCGCGCGGAGATCAGGTCGATGTTCTGCCCGATGCGCCGACCGACGCGCTCCAGCCGGGGGTCGGCCGCCACGGAACGGCTGGACGGCAGGACTTCGGCGGTCGCCGCCAGCGACCGCGCGTGATAGGCGCAGGTCTCCAGCAGGGCCACCAGGTACCTGGCGGTCTGCCGGCGCACCCGCAGCGGGGTGATCGGGTGCACCAACGGCTGGGTGGAGCCGCGCAGGTCGTTCAGCGCGGTGTCCAGATCGCGCGCCAGCGTGAGCAGGTCCGCAGAGGGCCCGCCGGAGAGCTGTGCGACGGCCGCCGACACCGCGTCCCGCAACCGCTCCAGGACCGTGCTCAGGTGCTCGTCGGTGCGCCGGTCGGTGTGCACCGGCAGCACCAGCGCCGCGGCGATGATGCCGCACGCCGCCCCCAGCGCGGTCTCCTCGATGCGCAGCACCAGCGTCGCGACGCTGTAGGTGTTCAGCAGCGTGTAGAGCAGCCCGAGCATCGCGGTGACGAAGAAGGACATCAGCGCGTACGACAGCGGCGCGGTGAAGAACATCCCGAAGACGCACAGCAGCACCAGCGCGAACGCCGTCCAGGTGTGGTTGCCCACCAGCCCGGCCAGCCCCACACCGGCGATCACGCCGAGCACCGTGCCCAGCAGCCGGCGGTAGCCCTTGACCAGGACCTCGCCCGTGGAGGCGGTGTTGAGGAACACCACCCAGCAGGTCAGCACCGCCCAGTACCAGCGCTGGGTGGACAGGAACTCGCCGCCCACGATGGCCAGTGCGGAGCCGGCCGCGACCTGGAACGCGGCCCGGGTGGTGGGCCGCTTCAGACCGGTGCGGGTGTCCTCCTCTTCCTCTTCGACGCCGACTATCGCCAGGTCCTCGGCGTCGAACTCCTCCCGCGAACGGGCGGTCGCGGAGGTGTCGTCGGACTCGTCCTGCGGCCCGTCCAGCGCCAGCCGCAGGCCCAACACCGCCCGCGCGGCCTCCCCCAGCGCACGGAAGGCGTCCTGCACGGCCATCGAGCCGCGCGGCAGGTCCTCCTCGTCGCGGTAGCCGAGCAGTCGGTTCCGCACGTGCGCCAGGGCGGTGCCGCGGTCCCCGGGCGCCCGGCGGGCCACCAGCAGGCCCAGCGCGTCGAGGTCCCGGCGGAGCGTGGCCACGGCGTCGCCCTCGGACTGCATGCGGTTGCCGGTCGCCGGGACCGGGGCGTGCGGAAGGTGCAGGGTGAGGGTGTCGGTGCGCTCCGCGCTGCGGGCGTTGAGCAGCGTCATCCCGAGGCGCTCGGCGGCGATCTCGGCGTCCGCGATGCGGCGCTGGAGCAACGACGCGGTGGTCGCGTCGCGGGTGCCCTCCTCCAGGCGGCCCTGGATCATCAGCGCCGTCTCGTGCAGCCGCGCGGTGTGCCGCCGCAGGTCGTCGAGGACGCCGTCCAACTCCTCGGGGCCGGCGTCCACCAGCTCCCGGTGCGTGGCCACCAGCTGGGCGAGGCGGGCCCGGAACGCCTCCCGCAGCCGGCTCAAGGTGCGTTCGGGGGAGTCCGGGAAGACCGCGAACCGGACCACCGCGCTGCACGCGAATGCCACGGCCAGCGTCAGGAACAGCTCCGGCAGCGTCGCCACCGTCGCGTGCACGAACAGCGAGACGAAGTAGACCTGAAAGCCGATCAGCCCCAGCGCCGTGCCGCGGTCGCCGAACCGGCGGGCGTACGCGGCGCCGAAGATCAGCGCGAGGAAGAACAGGTCACCGGCGATGATCCGGCTGTGCAGCAGCGCTCCCAGCGCCACCGCGGCCAGGGCCACCGGCAGCCCCAGGGCGAGGGTGACGGCCTGGCCGCGCACCTCCTTCTCCCGGATGGCGAAGGTCGAGACCATCGCCGCCATGGCCCCGGCCACCAGGAGCGTGACGCCGGTGCCGAGCAGGGCCAGGACGACGAGGGTCAGCACGATCGCCCCCACCGTCCGCAGTCCCGCCATCAACCGCAGCAGTCCCGGGTCGGACGCCGCGAAGCGGTTCCACGTGCCGGAAACGGTCCGTCGTATCGCTGCCTTCACGCTGCCCTACGCTCCCCATCCTTGGCATCGACCGAGGTCACGCGCCTCGGCCGGGCGCCCCCAGCATCGCACGAGGAGCGTCACAACGGCCGGTGCGTGTGCCGTCAGGCAGCTTCGTAGGCGGCGCCCGCGACCGCCAGGTCCTCCCAGGCCATGCCGACGCCCTTGAAGAGGCGGGGGCGTTGCGGGTCCGCGGTGGCGGTCCCGCAGGCCAGTGCGGCGAGCGTCACCAACTCCTCGCGGGCCAGCCGGTCGCTCTCCAGCTCCGGGATGAGGTCGCCGGCCTCCCGGGCCGCGGCGGCCCGGGACTCCACCACCACCGTGCTGCGCAGCACGGTGGTGCCGTCCACCTCGCGGCTGCCGCGCTCGTGGGAGCCGACCGCGGCGACGGTGGCGTGCGGCGGGAGCAGCGCCCCGTCGAAGAGCGGGGTGCGGGCGGTGGTGCAGCAGGCGACGAGGTCGGCGTCGGCGACGGCGGAGGGCTCGCCGGCCGTGACGGCGAGCCCGGTGTCGCGGCGGGCCGCGGCCACGAACCGTTCGACGTTCGCGGGGGTGCGGCCCACCACGGTGACGCGGGTGAGCGGGCGCACCGCGCGCAGCGCGTCGAGGTGGCCGCGGGCCTGCGGGCCGGTGCCGAACACCACCAGGTGGCCGGCGTCGGGTACGGCGAGCAGGTCGACGGCGAGGGCGGACACCGCGGCGGTGCGCACGGTGGTCAGCGCGACGCCGTCGAGCAGGGCGAGCGGGGCGAGGGTCGGGGCGTCGAAGAGCAGGTACTGGCCCTGGACGCGGGGGAGTCCGGCGGCGGGGTTGTCGGGGGCGACGGTGGCGACCTTGACGCCCGCGTACCGGCTGCGGTGCGCCGGCATCAGCAGGAGCTGGCCGTGCTCGACGGGCACGATGGTGCGCGGCGGATCGGCTTCCGGGTCCGGTCCGTCGCGCAGTGCGGTGCGGAGCGCTTCGACGGCGGCGGTCATCGGGAGGGCGCGCAGCAGGTCGGCCTCGTCGAGGATGCGGGGCGGCTGGGGGGTGGTTGGCGTGGTGCTCATGCGGCCGAGTCTGCCCCGGCGGGTTGGTGCGATGCGTGATCTTCGGCCGGGCGTGCGGGGCCGTGGCGGGTGGGGGAGGAGCGCCCCGGCGGGCCGCTCCTCCCCGGTGTCAGCAGGCGCCCAGGTCCTGCCAGACACCCGAACCGCCGGTGGACGGGGCCTCGCCCTGGGTCCACCACCGGGCCTTCCAGGTGTGGCCGCCTGCCGAGACGGTGTCGCCGCCCACATAGACCGTGCCCGCGCTGTAGGGGCTGGCGGCGCAGCTGCCGCCCGGGGGTGTGGTGGGCGGGGTGGTCGGCGGCGTGGTGGGCGGGGTGGCGCCGGCGAACTTGACCGAGAACTTGGTGAAGTCCCAGGCACCCTGCGGGACGCTGCTGCAGGTGCCGGAGGTCCGGCCGTTGTTGTCCGGCGGGGTGCACTGCCGGTCCCGGTTGACGGACCAGTTGGTGAAGCGCGCCATGTGGTGGGAGGTGGCGAAGTCCAGCACGGTCTGGAAGTCCGCCTGGGTGAAGAACTCGCCGGTGTCGCTGCGGCCGTTCATCTGCGAGATGCCCTCGTGGGCGTAGGCGGTGGCCTCGTCCCAGCCGAAGGTGGAACGCAGGACGGCGTTGAAGTTGGTCAGTGCGGAGGTCTGGGCGGCGGCGCCGGCGAAGCCGCCGTCGAACGGCATGATGGAGAAGTTGTCCGGGACGAAGGACTGGGACTTGGCCTCGTTCAGCATCTGCTTGCCGAACCAGCCGGTGCCGTCGGCGGTGCCGGCGGTGGTGACGGAGAGGTAGAGCCCGGGGTTCTTCTGCTGGAGGATCTTGGCCGCGCCGATCTCGTTGTGGATGGCGGCGGTGTTCTCGTACTCCGGCTCCTCCAGGTCGAAGTCCAGGGCCTTCAGGCCGTACTTGTCGATGACTTGTTGGTAGGCGGCGGCGGTGGCCTCGGGCGTGCCGCACGCCTGGCCGAGCTTGGTGCCGTTGTAGCCGCCGATGGACGCGGAGACGTCGCCGCCCTTCGCGCGGATCGCGGAGATCACCCCGGCCACCGCGGTGTCCGACGCCACCGGGTGCAGGCCGTCCCAGGTCGGCGAGCAGCCGCCGCCGTTGGGCGCGAGGACGAAGGCGAGTTGGAACGCCTTGAGTCCGGTGGCGTCCATCACCGCGCCGGCGTCCGGCGGGTCGTTGTCCAGCGGCATGAGGTAGGGCGCGGCCGCGTACCAGTTGCTGCCCAGGGAGGTGGGGGCCGGGGCGGTCGCCGCGACGGCGGGCCGTGCGGGGGCGGGGTGGTTGGTGGCGAGCGCCGTGCCGGCGGCGCCCAGGGCGAGACAGGCCGCCGCGACGGTGGCGGCGAGGGTTCTGACGTGACGAGGTGGCACTTGACCTCCACGAGCCGACGAGAGGGGGGTGGTCCAGACCAATCGACCACAGAGTGAACCCTCGTCGTGAGCGCGTCAACACTTTGGACTGGACCAGTGCGAGAGGTGCCGCCCGGGTCGGGCCCGGGCGACACCTCCGTCGGTGGCCGTGCGCGCGGTGGGCTGCGTGAGCTGCGTCACCGCCGTGTCGTGGTGCGTTTCTGACGTCTCACCAAGTGGCTTGCAGGGTTTGGCTGTTGGTCCGTCGGGGCGAAGGTCGTCCGAGAGGTGTGCGCGGGGGCGGTTAGGGTGCGTGCCGTGTCCTCAGTGTCCCCTGTGTCCTCTGCGTCCCCGGCGTCCTCTGTGTCTCCGATGTTTCGCATGCCCGTACCGGTCCGCCGCGCCACCGGCGCCCTCGCGCTGGCCGCGCTGCCGCTCGCGGGCTGCGCCCCGGCCGGCCCGTCGACCGGTGCCGACCGCCCGTCCCCGACGGCGACCGCCCGGCACGACGTCCGGCTGCCGGCCGCCAACGCCGTCTTCGACTACCAGATCGGCGGACCGTACCGCCCGGCCGACGACGTCACGGTGGTCTCCCGCGATCGCACCGCACCGCCCGCCGGCGCCGGCCGCTACACCGTCTGCTACGTCAACGCCTTCCAGGCACAGCCAGGCGCCGACGCCCGACGGTGGTGGCAGCGGCACCACCCCGACCTCCTCCTGCGCGACCGGGACGGCGCACTGGTCGTCGACGAGGACTGGGACGAACCGCTGCTCGACGTCTCCACGCCCGCCAAGCGCACCGCCCTGATGGACGTCGTGGGTCCCTGGATCGACGGGTGCGCCAAGGCCGGCTTCGATGCCGTCGAACCCGACAACCTCGACTCCTACGAACGCTCCGACGACCTGCTCACCAAGGACGACGCCCGGGCCTTCGCGGCCCTGCTGACCCGCCGGGCGCACGACCGCGGACTGGCCGCCGCCCAGAAGAACACCAGCGACCTGCTCCCCGAACGCCGCCGCACCGGCTTCGACTTCGCCGTCACCGAGGAGTGCGCCCGCTACCGGGAGTGCACGGACTACGCGGAGGTCTACGACAACCGGGTCTTCGACGTCGAGTACCGGCGCGCGGACTTCGACACCGCCTGCCGCACCGTGGGCGACCGGCTCTCCGTCACCCTGCGAGACCGGGACGTCAGTCGCCCCGGAGAGGACGGCTACGTGCGTCGGGCCTGCTGACCCGACCTGCCCGACCCGCCCGACCGCCCCGCGCGCCGTCGCCCGCGCCGAGCGCACCGACCCGCGCGACGATCACCTAGACTCGCGAAAATGGCCAAGTACTTCGACGTCCATCCGGAAAACCCCCAGCGCCGCACCATCAGCACGGTCGCCGACGCGGTCCGCTCCGGTGCGCTCATCGCCTACCCGACCGACTCCTGCTTCGCCCTCGGATGCCAGCTCGGCAGCCGGGACGGCATCGACCGCATCCGGTCGATCCGCAACCTCGACGACCGCCACCACTTCACCCTGGTCTGCCAGAACTTCGCGCAGCTCGGGCAGTTCGTGCAGATCGACAACGACGTCTTCCGCGCGATCAAGGCAGCCACCCCCGGCAGCTACACCTTCATCCTCCCCGCGACGAAGGAGGTCCCGCGCCAGCTGCTGCACCCGAAGAAGAAGACCGTCGGCGTCCGGATCCCGGACCACACCGTCGCCCAGGCGCTCCTCGCCGAACTGTCCGAACCGCTGCTCTCCAGCACCCTGCTCCTGCCCGACGAGGAGGAGCCGCTGACCCAGGGGTGGGAGATCAAGGAACGCCTCGACCACGTCGTCGACGCGGTGGTCGACTCCGGTGACTGCGGCACCGAACCCACCACGGTCATCGACTTCTCGGGCGGCGACGTCGAGATCGTGCGACGCGGCGCCGGCGACCCGTCCCGCTTCGAGTGACGGGCGGCCGAGCGATGACCACGACCCGGACCCGGGCGATGGCGGTGCTCGCCGCGGCACTGGTCCTCCAGGCAGGCGCGGCCGGAGCGGCGCAGGCCCGGCCGCTGCCGGCGGCGCACGCCCCCGCCGCGTCCGAGGCCGCCTCCTCCCGGACCGCCGCCCTCAGGATCACCGAGGGGCAGGTCGGTGAGGTCGGGCCCGGCGGCACGCTCCGCTATCCCGCGGTGACGAGCTGTCTGACGGTCACCGTCCGCCTGGCGGACGGTGGGTTGGTCGGCGCGCACGCCAGTCTGTTCCAGGTGCCCGGGGAGTACCGGTCGGACCGGATCCTCGCCGCGCTCCGGGACCGGGTCGGCACGCGGGCCGTCCGCGCCGTGGAGGTGCGCGGCGCGGTCGGTGCCTGGCACCCCGACTACTTCACCACGGCGATCGAGAGCTATCCCGAGGGCGCCGAGGTGCCGGTGCCCACCCGACCCGACCCCGACGGCCTGGCCCGCGCGGTGGCGGACGGGCTCGGCCAACCGCGCGACGAGGTCACCGTCCACGACCTCCCCGACGGGGACCAGACGGTGAAGTGAACCACCGCATCGGACACTTCTTGAAGGCGGCAGGGATCCGTCGGTGACCCGGCCCGGCGCCGCATAGGGGCATCAACTCCCCTTATGCGGACGTACGTTGCTGGCGTCTCGCGGTCACCGCGCGGAACTCCGGTCCCCCCTCTTGACGCACCCTTCACGAAGCTGAAGCATGCGACGGCGGGAGCACGCTCCCCACCCCCCACGTCTTCACTTCCTGAAACAGGAGGGTCGCCCATGACCCCTGCCTCCAAGGAATCCCCCACCCCCGAAAGGCCCGCCGTCGGCCGCCGGGCCGTCCTCGGCGCCGCCGCCGCGGCCGCTGCCGCCCCCGCCCTGCTCGGCCGTACCGCAGCCGCCGCCGCTCCGGCGCGCAAGGGCCCGCGCGCCCTGCCCGGCGGCGGTGACCTCGGCCCCAACGTCCTGGTCTTCGACCCGTCCACGCCAGGCATCCAGGCAAAGCTCGACGAGGTGTTCGACAAGCAGGAGAAGGCCCAGTTCGGCACCGGACGGTACGCCCTGCTGTTCAGACCGGGCACCTACCACGGCCTCAACGCCCAACTCGGCTTCTACACCTCCATAGCCGGCCTGGGACTCTCCCCCGACGACACCACCATCAACGGCGACGTCACCGTGGACGCCGGCTGGTTCAACGGCAACGCCACCCAGAACTTCTGGCGCTCCGCCGAGAACCTCGCCCTGGTCCCGGTCAACGGCACCAACCGCTGGGCCGTCGCCCAGGCCGCGCCGTTCCGCCGGATGCACGTCCGCGGCGGCCTCAACCTGGCACCCGCCGGCGACGGTTGGGCCAGCGGCGGGTACCTCGCCGACAGCCGCATCGACGGGACCGTGGAGCCGCGCTCCCAACAGCAGTGGTACAGCCGCGACAGCGCCGTCGGCGGCTGGTCCAACGGGGTGTGGAACATGGTCTTCTCGGGCGTCGAGGGCGCCCCGGCCCAGACCTTCCCGAACCCGCCCTACACCGTGCTGGACACCACCCCGCTCTCCCGGGAGAAGCCGTTCCTCTACCTCGACGGCGACGCCTATCGGGTCTTCCTGCCCGAGCTGCGGACCAACGCCCGCGGCGTCACCTGGGGCAACGGCACCCCGCGCGGCACCTCCCTGCCGCTGTCGCAGTTCTACGTCGCCAAGCCCGGGGACTCCGCGGCCACCCTCAACCAAGCCCTCACCCAAGGGCTCCACCTCTTGCTCACGCCCGGCATCTACCACCTCGACGAGCCGATCAACGTGAGCGCGGCCAACACCGTCGTACTGGGCCTGGGCTACGCCACGCTGATCCCCGACAACGGTGTCACCGCCCTGAAGACCGCGGACGTCGACGGCATCCGCCTGGCCGGCTTCCTCATCGACGCCGGACCGGTCAACTCCCGCACGCTGCTCGAAATCGGGCCGGACGGTGCCTCGGCGGACCACGCCGGCAACCCGACCACCGTCCAGGACGTGTTCCTGCGCATCGGCGGCGCGGGCCCCGGCAAGGCCACCACCAGCATCGTCGTCAACAGCCGGCACACCCTCGTCGACCACACCTGGGTCTGGCGCGCCGACCACGGCGACGGCGTCGGCTGGGACACCAACCGCGCCGACTACGGCATCCGCGTCAACGGCGACGACGTCCTGGCCACCGGCCTGTTCGTGGAGCACTTCAACAAGTACGACGTGCAGTGGTACGGGCAGCGGGGCCGCACCGTCTTCCTCCAGAACGAGAAGGCGTACGACGCCCCCGACCAGGCCGCCGTCCAGGACGGCGACGTCAAGGGCTACGCCGCCTACAAGGTCGCCGACTCGGTCACCAGCCACGAGGCGTGGGGGCTCGGCAGCTACTGCTTCTACAACGTCGATCCCGGCATCGTCCAACACCACGGCTTCGCCGCCCCGAACGCACCGGGGGTCACGTTCCACGGCCTGCTGGTGGTGTCGCTCGGCGGCAAGGGCCAGTTCGAGTGCGTCATCAACGACACCGGCGCCCCGACCTCGGGCAGCTCGACCGTGCCGTCGACCGTGGTGGCGTACCCCTGACGGACGTCGGGAGGGCCGCGCAGGTCGCGGCCCGCCCCACGCGGCTCACCCCACCTGGTAGGTGAAGTCGTACGGGAACGACGGCTCGCCGGGCCGGTAGACGTAGCCGCCCGACCCGGTCAGCCCGGCCAGTTCCCCGGTGCCCGATCCGGGCACGACGTCGAACGTGCAGCGCACCGTGCCGTCCGGGTCGAACGAGCCGCGCTCCTCCAGGACGAAGGTGCCGGCCCGCCCGTCCAGCCGACCGGTCAGGAGTTCCAGTCCGGTGAACGCGCCGGTCTTCTCCGAGGTGTAGACCAGGCTGTACTCGCAGGTCGTGTCGGGGGCCTCGATGCCGCCGGAGAAGGAGTTGGTGACGGAGGCGTGGGCGAGCCGCGGGCCCGCCCCCTCGCCACCGACGGGGCGCTCCTCCCAGTTGGCGAAGGTGATGCGGCCGGTGGTCTGCGCGGGCATGGGGTGTCCTTCCGATCTGCCGCACGGCGGGTGCGGAGGCGATGTGCGACCAGTCTGTCGGCCGTACCTGACACCTCCTGTCAGGTACGCGGGACAATCGGGCCATGCGCGCCGACCGGCTCCTCGCCCTGCTCCTGCTGCTCCAGAACCGCGGGCGGATGACCGCTCCCGAACTCGCCGCGGAACTGGAGGTGTCGGTCCGCACGATCTACCGGGACGTCGAGGCACTCGGCGCGTCCGGCGTCCCGGTCCGCGCCGACCGCGGGCCGGACGGCGGCTACCGCCTGATGTCGGGCTACCGCACCCGACTGACCGGGCTCACCGACGACGAGGCCGGTGCGCTCTTCCTCGCCGGGGTGCCCGGCCCCGCCCGGGACCTGGGGCTGGGTGCGGTGCTGGCGACGGCCCAACTGAAGGTCCAGGCCGCGCTCCCGGCGGAGCTCGCCGAGCGCACCCGGCTGATCCAGGACCGCTTCCACCTGGACGCCCCGGCCTGGTTCCGGGACGCCGATCCGGTCGCCCACCTGGCGCCGGTCGCCCGGGCCGTGTGGGAACAGCGGGTGGTGCGCACCCACTACCGGCGCTGGCGCGGCGAGGTCCACCGGGAGCTGCGCCCGCTCGGGATCGTCCTCAAGGGCGGCATCTGGTACCTGGTGGCCCTCGTCGACGAGGCGGTGCGGACGTACCGGATCGCGCGGTTCCTGGCCGTCGACCTCACGGACGAGGTGTTCGTGCGTCCGGCCGGCTTCGACCTGGCCGCCCACTGGGCGGAGTCGTCCCGCCGCCTGGAGGCGGAGCTGCACCGGGACACCGCGCACCTGCGCATCTCCCCGCGGGCGCACCGGCTGCTGCCGATGCTCTACGGGGCGGCCGGCCGGCGGGCGTTGACCGAGGCCGGCGAACCGGACGCGCAGGGGTGGACGGAGGTGCGCCTGGCGGTCGAGGGGCCCGCCGTGGCCGTCGGCGACCTGCTCCGACTGGGGGCCGAGGCGGAGGTCCTCGGCCCGCCCGAGCTGCGCCGGGCGGTCGCCGCGGCGGTGGCCGCCTTGGCCGGCCGCTACGGTACGACGGCCGACCCCTCGACGTGACCGCGTCCGTGCACGGTGCCCCGGGCGGCGGCGTACGCGGCGCGGATCTGCCGGCCCGGCCCGGGGTCCGCGGGTGCGGGCACCTCGCGGGCCACGGGGCGCGGCCAGGACGGCGGTTCGGGGGTCCCGGCCAGCGCCCAGGCCGCCTGGCGGGCGGCGCCCAGTGCCACGTACTCCTCGGGTTCGGGCACGGCGACCGGGACGCCGAAGACCTCCGCGGCGATCTCGCCGACCGCCGGCGCCCGGGCCGCCCCGCCGATGACGAGCACCCGGCGGGCCTCGACGTGCTGTGCGCGCAGCCGGTCCAGGGCGTCGGCCATGTTGCACAGCATGCCCTCGACGGCCGCGCGGGCGAAGTGCGCCGGGGACATGGTGTCGTGGCGCAGCCCCAGCAGACTGCCGGCCGCCTCCGGGAGGTTGGGGGTGCGTTCGCCCCCGAGGTACGGCAGGAGCACCAGCCCGCCGGCGCCCGGGGCGGCGGTCCGCGCCAGCCGGTCGAGGTCGTCGAGGGCGACGCCGAGCAGACGGGCGGTGGACGTCAGGACCCGGGCGGCGTTGAGGGTGCACACCAGGGGCAGGAAGCGGCCGGTGGCGTCGGCGAACCCGGCGACGGCGCCGCTGGGGTCGGCGGCGGGGTGCGCGGCGCGGGCGAAGACGGTGCCGCTGGTGCCCAGCGAGACCACCACGTCGCCCGGTCCGATGCCGAGCCCCAGGGCCGCGCCCATGTTGTCGCCGGTGCCCGCCGCGACCAGGGCGCCCTGAGGTGTGCGCCCGGCCGGCTCGAACGGGTCCAGGACCCGGGGTAGTTGGGGTTCGCGTCCGCCGAAGGCGCGGGTCAACAAATCATGGCGGTACTGGCCGTGCGCCGGTGACCAGTAGCCGGTGCCCGAGGCGTCGCCGCGGTCGGTGACCGGTGCGGCGCGCCCGGGCCCGCCGCACAGCTGCCAGGTCAGCCAGTCGTGCGGCAGCAGCACCCGCGCCGTGCGGTCCGCGTGCGCCGGCTCGTGCTCCGCCAGCCAGCGCAGCTTGGCGACGGTGAGGGCCGCGACCGGTACCGTGCCGACCGCCTCGGCCCACTCCTGCGGGCCGCCGAGCTCGTCGACGAGGTCCGCGGCCGCCCGGGCGGAGCGGGTGTCGTTCCACAACAGGGCGTCGCGCACCGGCCGTCCGGCCGCGTCCAGGGCCACCAGGCCGTGCTGCTGCCCGGCCACGGCGAGGGCGTCCACGCGGTCCAGCAGCCCGTCGCCGGCCTCGCGCAGGGCGCGCCACCAGGCCGCGGGCGCGATCTCGGTGCCCTCGGGGTGGGGGGCGCGGCCCCGGTGCAGGACCTCCCCGGTATCGGCGTCGCAGATGACGACCTTGCAGGACTGGGTGGAGGAGTCCACCCCGGCAACGGTGGGCATGGCGGTGTCGCTTCCGTGCAACGGGAGGGTACGGAAAGGGAGTTCAGCGCTGCGGATGCAGTTGGATCTTGCGGCCGGAGCCCTCCCGGAACGTCCGCAGCGCGGCGTCGAAGTCGTCCAGGGGGTAGCGGTGGGTGATCATCGTGTCGGCGTCGACGACGCCCTTCGCCATCAGGTCCACGGCGCGGCCGAAGCTGTGCAGGACGGCCATCGACCCGACGACGGTGATCTCGTCGTTGTAGACCCGGAACGGCGAGAAGGCGGCGGTGGCGGCGGACGGCGCCACGCCGAACTGCTGGAAGGTGCCGCCGCGGCGGACCCGCCCGAGACCGTCCTCGATGACGGGGATCACACCGGTGCAGTCGATGACGGTCTCCCAGCCCTGCGGCCGGTCCAACTCCGCGGCGCCGACCGCGGTGGCGTCGGCGCCGAGCCGTTCGGCGACCCGCAGCCGGTCGGTGTTGATGTCGACGACGGAGAGGGAGGCGGCCCCCGCGGCCCGGGCGAGCTGGAGCATCAGCAGGCCCATGGTGCCGGCGCCGTAGATGAGGTAGTGGTCGCCGAGCCGGCGCGGCAGGACGTCGAAGCCGTGCACCGCGCACGACAGCGGCTCGATCAGCGCGCCCTGGGCGAACTCGACGTTCTCCGGCAGCCGGTAGCAGTTGGCGGCCGGCACCTTGACGTACTCGGCCATCGCGCCGTCCACGGTGTCCCCGATCGCGCCCCAGTTCTCGCACAGGTTGCCGCGGCCGTTGGCGCAGTAGTGGCAGGCCCCGCAGAACAGGGACGGGTCGACCGCGACCCGTTCCCCGGTGCGCAGCCCCGTCACGTCGGCCCCCAGCGCGACGACCTCGCCGGTGAACTCGTGGCCCGGCACGATCGGGTACGGGGTGGGGGCGAACTCCCCCTGGACGATGTGCACGTCGGTCCCGCAGATGCCGACCGCGGCCGGCGCGACGACGACCTCGCCGGGGCCCGGGACGGGATCGGTGACGGTGGTGACCTCGTACTGCCCGGGGGTGTGGATGACGACGGCGCGCATGGCGGGGCCTTTCTCGGGGAACGGAGGCGGGGATTCCGGAGGCGGGGCGCGGCTCAGGTGCCGGGGTCCACGGTGCGTACCTCGACCCCGAGGTCCCGCACGGCCCGGACCTCGGATTCCGGCGTTGCGGCGTCGGTGACCATCAGGTCGTAGCCGCCGACGTCGCCGTACGGATGGGTCGCGGTGCGGCCGAACTTGCTGTGGTCGACGACGAGGACGGCCCGGTCGGCGGCCCGGAGGTAGGCGTGCTTGGACTCCGCGTAGGCGTGCACCGGGTGGAACAGCCGGCCTTCGCGGACCGAGGTCGCGGTGACGAAGGCGAGGTCGGCGCGGAGGTCCTGGAGCTGGCGCCGGGCCTGCGGGCCGGCGCAGGACTCGAAGTCCTCGTAGTAGCGGTCGCCGAGCACCGTCACCTCGACCGGGGAGCCGGCCAGGAGGGCGGTGACCCGCAGCGAATTGGTGATGACGCGGAGCCCGTCGACGGCGGCGAGCCGGCGGGCCAGGGGGAAGAGCGTGGAGCCGCAGTCGATCAACACCGTGTCGCGGGGCGCGACCTCGCCCACCAGCGCCTCGGCGAACGCGGCCTTCACGTCGGCGTGGGCGTGCTCGCGGAAGCGCAGCGCGCTCTCCATGGTGACGTCGGGGAATGCCGTCGCCACGCCGCGGCCCTTGCGCAGCAGTTGCCGCTGGTGGAGGTTGTCCAGGTCGCGGTGCATGGTCATCAGGCTTACCCGCATCCGCTCGGCGAGTGCGGCGATGCGGATCTCGCCGTCCTGCGCGACCAGGCGCAGTACCGCCTGTCGGCGCTCCTCCACCTCGGCCTCGGAGCCACGGCTCGGTCGCATCGAGGGTCCCCCTCCGTCCCTTCGTCGTCCCGGCCGCCGCGTCCCGGCGGCCGCCGCGAAGTCACCCTAGAACATCACACACTTTGTGTGAAGTAGCGTGGTGGGCGCCATGCGGGACGGGTGGGGGGCGCGCTGCGCCCCGCGCCGAGCCGGATGCTCGGCCGTCCGTCCGTAAAATTTTGATGCTCCAATGCCTCCACCAACACCGGCGCTCTATGCGCTATTTGGCATGTATATCCGCTACATCGGGATCAATCGCCCACTCCGCGCCGCCTCGCGCCGCGAACGCCCGTGAAACATGAGGCGGTTGTTCTTTGGCGTGATCCGGGTCACTTGACGCCGCCCGGGTCCCGGCATTCACTTCTGCCGCGGTCGAAGGCCCATTCGACGGCTTGCCACTGGGGAACAACCCTTCCCCTCGATGGAGGTACGGATGAAGTTCGTTCGTCTCGTCAAGCGGATGCGCAGCGACAAGAGCCTCAAGGCGTACGCGTGGTACGGCTGGATCTGATCGGCCCACGCCCGTAGAGGATGGTGGCGGGTCGGGCGTGACGGCCCGCCGCCGGCCGTGTTCCCGGAGGTTCCCGATGCCCCAGCGATCGACCGCCAGCCGTGGTGGCCGGCAGGTGCGCTTCGCGCCCAGGATCGACGCATTGCTCAGCCGGCACACCGGCCAGGACCTGTTCCGACTGGAGCCCACCACGGTCGGCGTCGGGGGCGCCGACCTGATGGACGCCCTGCTCCGCAGCCGGCCGGCCAACGCCGAGGAGCGCCCGACCTTCAAGCCGGTCCTCGGCCGCCACGTCAGCCGGGCCGACGCAGCCACCTACATGCAGGCCGTCGCGGCGGACGTGCGGAAGGCGCTGCAACGCCCCTTGGAGGCGCCGGTCGATCTGACCGGCCCATGGCCGCAGGTTCCGCACGCCTACCTCCGGGACCTCGTCTTCGGACGGGAACTCCTGCGCTTCCGGGTCCTGGTCGACCGCAGGCTGGAGCTCACCCCGAAACTGACCTGGTCCGCCGTCACGTCGGGTGCCGCCCTGCTGCGCCGCCCCGACAGCACGGAACCCCTCTCGAAGCTCGCCGCCCTCGTCCTCGGCGCCACCGGTTTCCCCGACCGCCGCTACGCCATGTACCTCTACCGACGGGTGGCGGCACCCATCTGCTTCACCGTTGCCGCACTGGTCACCAACGCGGTCTGGCTGGGGGCACCGTTCGACGATTCCGTGCCGAACCGGCACCTGCTCGCCGAGGCGCTCCGACTCTTGCCGCCGTCCTGGAACATCCTCCGGGTGGCCTCACCGGAATTCACCGTGCTGGACACCCGGATCGGCCCGGCGGACGACGTCCTGCTGCTGCCCCTCCTGAGTCACCGAGATCCCGCGTTGTGGGAGGAGCCGGACGCCTTCCGACCCGAGCGGTGGGCGGACCTGGACCCGGACGATCACCCCGGCTATCTGCCGTTCGGGCACGCCAACGAACGCTGCTGGGGCCGGCACATGGTGCTGCCGCTCGCCGAACGCCTCCTCGACCTGGTGCGCCGGGACGGGCTCACGGTGCGCCCGGCCCAGACCGTCGGCCGGGTCGAACTCGACGGCCTGATGGAAGTGGCGGAGGTCCGGGTGACGCGCGGCGGACGCGGGCGGGGCCGACGCCCGCGTGGCGGGCGGAGCGGCGGCGCGACCGACCGGTGATTCATTGACGATACGTCATGAGGTAGTCAAGGCATCGGAGTTGTCCTCGGCGTAAGTGGTGAAGGAACGGGGTGGCCGGCCGGTGAGGCGCGCGACGGCGTCGGTGGTCCGGTCCTCGGCGCCGTCGGCGATCCGGCGGTCCAAGTCGGCCAGGACCGTCGCGAACTCCGGCGGCATCACCCGCGCGTGCCGAGCCCGCATCTCCTCGACGGGCACCGACCGGTGGCGCACGGGTCGGCCGGTGACCTCGGTCAGGACGGCGGCGACGGCGTCGTAGGAGAGGGCCTGCGGGCCGGTGAGGATCCAGTCGGTGTTGGGAGGCGTGGGAGCGGTGAGGGCGTGCGCGGCCACCGCGGCGATGTCCTCGGCGTCGATGAACGCCACCCGGCCCCGGCCCGTGGCCGTCGTGATGAGGCCCTCGGCGCGGATGCCGTCGGCGTGCGGGTGCCGGCCGGTGAGGTTCTGCATGAACCAGGAGGGGCGCAGCACCGCCCACTCCGGGAAGACGTCGGGCAGTGCCCGGTGGACGGCCCCGGTCGCCGGCCCGCCGGCGGGGATCAGCGAGGAGCTCAGCAGGACCGCCCGGCGGACCCCGGCCCGCCGGGCGCGGTCGAGGAACGGCAGCATCACCGCGGCGGGCTCGGCGGCCCCCGGCGGCGGCACGAGGTAGACCGCGCTCGCGCCGTCCAGCGCCGCGTCGTGCGTGGTCGGATCGGACCAGTCGAAGGACACCGGCTCGGCGCCGGCGACGGCAACCGGCCGACGGGCGGCCGTCCTGACGGGGTGTCCGGCCCGGATCAGCCGGGGCACCAGGTGGCTGCCGGTGGTGCCGGTCGCGCCGGTGACGAGCAGCGGGCCGGTGGTGAGGGAGGCGTTGCGGGGTGTGGTCATGGGGAGCTTCCTGGTGCGAGGGGGCGGGGCTGCGCTGCGGTCAGCCGCGCATCGAGGCGGGGACGCCCAGCGGGTTCCAGTAGTCGCGGTAGTGGGTGATGCGTCCGTCGACGACGGTGACCACGGCGACGTACGACATCGCGAACGGCCCTTCGGTGGCGACGAGTCGACCGACGGCGCTCATCTCGACGACGATCGTCCGGGGGTCCTGGGTCCGGTGGACCGTCAGTTCGGGGATGTCGTGCAGTTCGATGTGGTCGGGGTAGGCGCGCATGTAGGCGGCGACGGCGGGCTTGCCCTCCAGGCGGCGCGGGCGACCTTCGGGTGCGAAGGGGAACTCGAAGACGCCGTCCTCGGCCCAGAGTTCGACCCATCCGGCGATGTCCTGGTCCAGCAGGAGCCGGAGCCCGTGGCGGAAGATCTCTTCGGGGCTCCGGTGGGTGGGTGCGGTGGGGGGCATCTCGCTCCTCCTCGTGGGGAAGTGCGTGCGGTGCGGTCGTCCGATACCGTTGGACCGCCGGTCCGTTTCGACCATACGGACCGACGGTCCGCTTTGCAAGAGAGGTCATACCGTGCCCGAACCCCGACAGCGCGCCGACGCCGTACGCAGCCGTGAAGCCGTCCTCGACGCCGCCGAGGAGCTGTTCGCCCGCAGCGGACCCGCCGAAGTGAGCATGAACGCCGTCGCCGCGGCCGCCGGCGTCGGCAAGGGAACCGTCTTCCGCGCCTTCACCGACCGGGCGGGCCTGCTCCAGGCGCTCGCCGAACGCCGCACCGCACCACTGCGCCGGGCCGTCGCCGAGGGACCCGTGCCCCTGGGCCCCGACACCCCGCCCCACCAGCGCGTCCCCGCCGTGCTCGACGCCCTCGCCCGCTTCAAGCTCGACAACCAGAGCCTCTACCTCGTCCTGGAGGAGGCCGGCACGTCGAGCCCGTACGAGAGCCCCTCCTACACCTGGTGGCACACGACACTGCGGGACAGCCTGGCGCAGTGCACCGACGCCGAGCGCGCCGGCTTCCTCGCCCACGCCCTGCTGGCCGCCGTCCGCGCCGACCTCATCGCCCACCTGGTCACCGTCGAGCGGCTCTCGGTCGAGGAGATCCGCACCCGGCTCGCCGCCCACGTCCACTCCGTACTGCCGGCCGACGCGCGCCGCTGAGCCACCCGGGCCCGGAGCGACGTCCGCCGGCACCGAGTCCGCACCGCACCGGCGGCGTGGCGCAGCCGAACGGCTCCCCGGAGCCGATGTGATGGCGGCGGAAGCAGTACGAGAACGAGACGGCGGGCGGTGGCGGCAGCATGAACGACCGGGAGACGGCTCCGGAGGAACACCGTGGACGGGCCTGCCTGGTCACCGGCGCCACCGGATACATCGGCGGCCGCCTGGTCCCCGAACTCCTGGCCGCCGGGCACACCGTCCGCTGCCTGGCGCGCTCACCGGACCGGCTGCGGGACCACCCCTGGGCGGGCGACGTCGAAGCGGTCCGAGGCGACGTCACCGACGCCGCCTCGGTGGGCTCCGCGATGCACGGCATCGACGTCGCCTACTACCTGGTGCACGCCCTCGGCACCGGCAAGGGCTTCGAGGAGACCGACCGCCGGGCCGCCCGGATCTTCGGGGAACAGGCCCGCGCCGCCGGCGTCCGCCGCATCGTCTACCTCGGCGGACTCACCCCCTCCGGCGTCCCCGAGGACGAACTCTCGCCGCACCTGAGGTCGCGCGCCGAAGTGGGCCGGGTGCTCATGGACTCGGGCGTGCCGACCGCGGTGCTGCGCGCCGCCGTCATCATCGGCTCCGGCTCCGCCTCCTTCGAAATGTTGCGCTACCTCACCGAACGGCTGCCGGTCATGGTCACCCCGAGCTGGGTCCACACCCGGACCCAGCCGATCGCCGTCCGCGACGTGCTGCGGATCCTCGTCGGCTGCGCCGGACTGCCGACGGACGTCAACCGCACGTTCGACATCGGCGGCCCGGAGGTCCTCACCTACCGCGAGATGATGCGCCGCTACGCGCTCATCGCGGAGCTGCCGCGCCGGCTCATCCTGCCCGTCCCGGTGCTCACCCCGAGGCTCTCCAGCCACTGGGTCGGCCTGGTCACCCCCGTACCCTCGAAGATCGCCCGGCCGCTCACCGAGTCGCTCCGCAACGAAGTCGTCTGCCGCGAACACGACATCACCCGCTACGTGCCCGACCCGCCGGGCCACCCCTTCGGCTTCGACACCGCGGTGTCCCTGGCGCTGCAACGCATCCGCGAGGCCCAGGTCACCACCCGCTGGTCCTCCGCCTCGGTGCCCGGCGCCCCCAGCGACCCCCTGCCCACCGACCCGGACTGGGCCGGCGGCAGCCTCTACAGCGACTGCCGCGAACTCGACGTGGACGCACCCTGCGACGCGCTCTGGCGCGTCATCGAAGGCGTCGGCGGCGTACACGGCTGGTACTCCTTCCCGCTCGCCTGGGTCATCCGCGGCTGGCTGGACCGGCTGGTCGGCGGCGTCGGACTGCGCCGCGGCCGGCGCGACGCCAGCCGGCTCCGGGTCGGCGACTCGCTGGACTTCTGGCGGGTGGAGGAGATCGAACCCGGCCGGCTGCTCCGGCTCCGCGCCGAAATGCGACTGCCGGGCCTGGCCTGGCTGGAGATGTCCTGCCGGGCCACCGGCGACGGACGGTCGCACTACCGGCAGCGCGCCGTCTTCCACCCGCACGGACTGCTGGGCCACGCGTACTGGTGGGGCGTGTCACCCTTCCACGCAGTGGTGTTCGGCGGGATGGCGCGCAACATCGCCCGCGCCGCCGCGGACACCGCCCCGACTGATCAGTCCGAACAGTCCGAACAGTCCGACAAGGGAGTCGCCCCGTGACCGTCGCCGTCGTCCTGTACACCTCCGATCTGCGGCTGCACGACCATCCGCCGCTGCGCGCGGCGCTGCGCTCCGCCGACGCGGTGGTGCCGCTGTTCGTCCACGACGACGCCCTCGCCGCGACCGGATTCGCCACCCCCAACCGCCGGGCCTTCCTCGCCGACTGCCTCACCCAACTCGACGCCGGTCTGCGCGAACGCGGCGGCCGCCTGGTGATCCGGACCGGCGACGTGGTCGACGAGGTGTGCCGGGTCGCCACGGAGACGGACGCCACCGAGGTGCACCTGGCGGCCGGGGTCAGCGGCTACGCCACCCGTCGCGAGGAGAAGCTGCGCCACGCGCTGGAAGCCGCACGGCGCCGGCTGTGCGTCCACGACGCGGTGATCACCGCGGTCCCGCCGGGCGCGGTCGCCCCCGCCGCCAAGGACCACTTCGCGGTCTTCACCCCCTACTTCCGGCACTGGTCCCAACAGCACCTGCGCGATCCGCTGGCCGCGCCCCGCAAGGTGCCGGTGCCCGACCACCTCGACTCGGCGGACCTGCCGTCGACCGAGGACCGGTCCGGGGTCTCCGAGGGGCTGGCCGAGGGCGGCGAAACGGTGGGCCGCAAGCGGCTGACGGCCTGGCTGCGCAGCGGCGCCGCGGAGTACGCCGACCGCCACGACGACCTGGCCGGCGACGCCACCTCACGGCTCTCCCCGCACCTGCACTTCGGCACCCTCTCACCCGTCGAACTGGTGCAGCGGGCCCGCAGCCAGGGGGGCGCCGGCGCCGACGCGTTCGTCCGCCAGCTCGCCTGGCGGGACTTCCACCACCAGGTCCTCGCCGCCCGGCCCGCCGCGTCCACCGCCGACTACCGCACCCGGCACGACCACTGGCGCAGCGAGGAAGCGGCGGCCGAGGAGATCGCCGCCTGGAAGGCCGGCCGCACCGGCTACCCGGTGATCGACGCGGCCATGCGCCAGCTGAGCCACGAGGGCTGGATGCACAACCGCGGCCGCCTGCTCACCGCCTGCTTCCTCACCAAGACGCTGTACGTGGACTGGCGGGTGGGCGCCCGGCACTTCCTGGACCTGCTGGTCGACGGCGACGTCGCCAACAACCAGCTCAACTGGCAGTGGGTGGCCGGAACCGGCACCGACACCCGCCCCAACCGCGTCCTCAACCCGCTGCTCCAGGCCAAGCGGTACGACCCCGACGGGGCCTACGTCCGCCGCTGGGTGCCGGAACTCGCCGGGCTCGCCGCCCCGGCGGTCCACCAGCCGTGGCGGCTGCGGGCCGACGAACGCGCCGGCTACGACTATCCCGAGCCCGTGGTCCAACTCGACGACGCGCTGGCGCGGTTCAAGCGCGCCCGGGGCCGCGACTGACCGGCCCGCGGCGCCCGACGGCCCGTGCCGCGGTGGTCAGGACTGGCCGACCAGTCCCGTCCGCAGTCGCCCGAGGATCCGTGCGAGCAACCGGGAGACGTGCATCTGCGACACCCCGAGCTCCTCGCCGATCTCCGACTGGGTCTTCTCGTGGACGAACCGCAGGGTCAGGATCCGGCGGTCCCGCCCGTCCAGCTTCTGGACCAGGGGCGTCAGGGCGTGCAGGTCCTCGGCGAGCTGGAGCCGCGGGTCCTCGGCGCCGAGGGCGTCGGCGAGGGTGCGGGCCGAATCGTCGTCCGCCGGGTCGGTGGGCTGGTCCAGTGATCCGGCGGTGTAGCCGTTGCCGGCGATCAACCCGTCGATGACCTCGTCCTCGCCGATCCCGAGGTGCTGGGCGAGCTCGGCGACGGTGGGGTCCCGGTCCAGGCGGGCGAACAGGCGCTCCTTCGCCTGGGCGAGCTCGATCCGCAGCTCCTGGAGCCGGCGCGGCACGTGCACCGCCCACGTGGCGTCGCGGAAGAACCGCTTGATCTCGCCCATGATGTAGGGCACCGCGAAGGTCGTGAACTCGACCTCGCGGGAGAGGTCGAAACGGTCGATGGCCTTGATCAACCCGATGGTGCCGACCTGGACGATGTCCTCCATCTCGCTCGGGTCGCCACCGCGGTTGCGGAACCGGGCCGCGACGTAGCGGACCAGGGAGAGGTTCATCTCCACGAGCGTGTTGCGCACGTACTGGTACGCGTGGGTGCCCTCCTCCAGTTCCGCGAGCCGCTCGAAGAACGGTCGGGACAGCGCCTTGGCACTCTTGGGCGCGACCTTGGAGGCGTCCGCTACATACGGCAGCCCGCCCGTTCCGGAGCTCACGGTCCGGTGCTCCGGGCCCTGGACGTGGCCGTGCCGGATTCCCGTGTGCGTGCTGACTGCCGTCGTCATGGCTGCCCTCCCATAATTTGGATCATGGTCCGGTAAGCGGCGTCTGCCCTTCGTTCGCGGAACGAAACACCGTCCCTTCCTTTTTTGCCACGCGGGACCTTGACGTTCGGTCGAACGGCGTGGTGCGGCGGCGCGGCGGACCTCCACCGGCCCAAGCGCGTCCCCCGAACGGCGGGGTGCGGGGGACGGGAGCGTCAGGCGGACGGGGGAAGGACGGTGGGGCCGGCGTCACCGGAGGCCGTGACCGGCTGTCAGCCGGATGCGTCGATCCGCCGGTCGAGCTGCTCCAGGACGTGCGGCCAGGCTTCCCGGTGCCGGTCGCGCGCCGCCTCGTCGGCGAATCCGGCGTGGGTCAGCCGCAGCCGCGTCCCGGCGCCCTCGGCGGCGCATTCGACCGTGACCACGGTCTCCGCGCCCTCGGTGCCACCCGCACCGGTGACCCACGTCAGCTGGACCAGCCGGTCCGGTTCGAGGCGCAGGAAGCGGCCGTAGTGCGGGTGGCGGGCCCCCTCGTGCTCCGTCTCGAAGAAGAACGCGGTGTTCGGCCGGCCCTGCATGAGCACCGAGCCGGGGGCCGCGAACCATCGGTCGACCTGCTCGGTCCAGGCCCGGTACAGCGCGGCGGGCGGTGCGCCCATGAGGCGTTCGACGGAGAGCTCGTGCGGCCGGGAGGAGAGGTCGGGGACGCGGATCGCTTCATTGTTGGACATGGGAGGAACGTAACTCAAGGGGGGTAAAAGGGGCGGCCCGCCCGCTTTCCCTACTTGTCCTTTTCGTTCCGCTGCTTCCGGTAGAGCGCGATGGCCTGATCCGGCGGGTAGTTGGGGAGCGTCGAGATCGTGCCGGTGCCCTTGGCGACGACGAAGCTGCTACCGCCCGGCGGCGTGGGCAGCGGCCGTCCGTTCGCGTCCACCGGCTTGGCGTACGTGGCGTAGACGAGGTAGCCGAGGTCGAATTCCCGCACCTGCAAGGGGGCCGGGCTCCCGTCGAAGGAACGCGGCTCACCGAACGCGGTCCGCACGATTTCCAGGGCCTCGTCGGAATTGGTGGGAACGGACTGCGGGCCGGTGGGGGAGTCGTGGTCGGGTGTCATGGTGCTTCCTCGTCTGTCGTGGTGGGGAAATCCTGGCACATGCGAAATGCGGGGCGGGAATCGGGAGAAAAGCTGTCGTCCGGCGCGGAGTTGTCCCTGTCGGAGCGGGCGTTGCGGCCCTCGCTGCGACCGTACTCCAGGTTTCCGGGCGGAGCGGAGAAGCCCTTCGTTCCGCTCGGTTAGGGTCGGGTGCATGAGTGAGGAGATTGCCGCACTGGTGCGTCGACTGGCCGCCGAGAGTCGGGACGACCGCGCAGCCGCGCGGGACGCACTGACCGCTCTCGGGGCCCCGGTCGTTCCGTACCTGCTGCCGCTGCTGAAGAACGACGGAACGCCGGGCGGAATGGCCGCCGAATTGTGTCTGGAAGACATCGGCACCGCGGCGCTGGCCCCGCTGCGCGAGGTGCGGGCGCACGGTCCGGGCGCCCACCGGGCCACCGCGTTGCGCATGCTGGCCGAACTCGGCGGCGGCGACGCGCTGAGCGACGCGGACCGGGCCGCCGTCGAACGGTTGGTGCGGATCAAGCTGCCGGACGAACAGCCCGGCGACCTGCCCGCCGACCGTTGGGTCGCGGTGCCCAAGGCGGAAGTCGCCGACATCGTGGACGCATTGGGCCTGCACGACGCCCGGCCCGTCACCACGGCCATGGGACTGTCCGCCGCCGTGCACCACGAGAATTCACTGAGCCGCCCCGCGGACGACGGCAGCGACGCCACTTCCTACCGGGTGTTCATCACCCCGGAATTCGAGGGCTGGCGACTCGTCTACGGCGCCGACTACCTCAACGAGAATTGGGCGGAGGTCGTGACCCGGCTCAGTGCGCACTGCGGAGAAGCTCATTTCTACGCCGTCGACGAGTACGACGGGGCGTGGGTGTGGTGGGTTTCGGAGAACGGACAGGACCGGCGCGGCTACCGCACCTACGGCGATCCGCAGTGGATCGGCGAACCGATGGAATTCGAGCGGGACCTGATGCCGGACGAGGACGTGGACCCGGATTCGGAGGACTACGACGCCGAAGCCGCCGAGGAGTACGCCGAGGGGGTGCGCGACCCCGAGGAGGTCGCTTCCTCGATCTCCGTCCAACCGACCGTGGTGGAGGTGCTCGACCGGGTCGGCCACGGCTGGCTCGCCGTGACCGACCCGGAGGTCGGCCACGGCCGCTTCCGGGGTGCCCTGGACATCTGAGGACCGGGCCCGAGCCGTGCCGCCGCTGGTTCCCGGAACCAGCGGCGGCACGGCTCTGCTCGTCCGCTACATCAGGCTCGGCTGGATCTTCTTCCAGGTCGAGTTCAGGTGCTCCATGTGCCGCTCCATTTCGCGCACCATGGCCTGCTTCTCGGGCGTCGTGGACGCGTCCTTCCGCTTCCTGTACTCGTAGTCGATCAGCTTCTTGAGTTCCTTGCGCGCCTCCGCGTCGTTCGAGGCGTCGATCTTGCCCTTCTCCCTGTCGATCCACTGCTGAGTGTGTTCCGTACGGAGGTCGAGCCGTTTCTTGGCGGCCTCTTGGACTTTGTCGTGTGACAATTTGTCCACCTCCTTCTTCAGCTTTCTCTTTTCCGTGTCGAGGTCCTTCTTCGCCTGGACGTTCTCAGGGTCGGTGCGGTAGGTCGTGCTGTAGTACACCTTGGAGCCGTCCGGCATCATCTTGCGCAGCGTGATCGAGCAATGCGCGTGCCCGCCCCCCCTTCCGCACGGTTCGCGCTCGGTGTACAGGGCGTTCGCGGTGTACTTCGTGCCTTCCTTGTTGGCCCGGTCCAGCCAGTCGAGGAGGTGCTTCTCGGAGTGCCGTAGGGAGACGTTCTTCTCACCCGGCGGAACGGACGAGTCCGCGACGTAATGCAGCTGGTTCTCGGGCGGCGGCCCCTTGACCTCCAGGACCGCGTAGTTGCGGTCCGAGAAGTCCGGGGTGTTCTTCTTCAGGCTGTCCGGGGCGCCGTCGTTCAACCTGAGCTTCTCGAGGTAGTTTTTCCCGCTGATGCGGTGTCCGCGGGCCCCCAGTGACTCCTCGGCGTTCTTGGCGCCGCTGTCCTTCGTGCCGTCCGCGGGAGCCGCTTCATTGGGATTGCGGTACGGATGCTTGACCTCGACCGGGTGCTGCCCCACACCGTGCTGCTCGTGGAATCCCACGCTCATCCGCGCCAGGGACGAGACGACCGCGAGCTTCTCACCGTGGTCCAGGTCCTTGAAACCGGGCAGCCGCTTTTCCAGGTCGCTCTCGGTGAACTTCTGCGGCCCCTTGCCGGCGTCCGGATCACCGGGCTTGGCATGACCGGAGGAGGCCCGGAAGACCTTTTCGAGGTCCCCGCTGTCGGCCCATCGGGTCAGGCCCGTGTGGACCCGGTCGAGCGGGATGCGGTGGACGTCCAGGGTCGCCCGCTCGCGGAGCTTCTGCTGCTCCGCGTCCGGCTCCTTGCCGTACTCCTTGGAGTGCGCGTCCTCCCGGTCGAGGGTGTGCTTCCCGTCCCTCTCCTGCTGGGCGGTGTCGCTGTCGCCCCGGTCCTTCGGGTCGGAGTAGGGCGGTTTGGGGTCGGCCTTAGAGTCGGACTTGGTGTCCGACTTCGTGTCGTTGGACCCTTCGGCCTGGGTCTCCTTGCCCTTTTGCTTGTCGTCCTGCTTGTTGTCCTGCTTGTCGTCGCCCTTGTTGTCCGCTGTCTGCCCGGCCTTGTCGCCGTCCTTCGTCGAGTCCGTGGTGGACGGGCCCGTCTGGTTGTGGTCCGGCGTGGGGGAACCCTGCCCGTCGCCGTGTGACGGCCCGGCGTGCGACTGGCCGTCGACGTCCATGGGAGTGCCGGAGCCGGACTGCCCATCGTGTCCGGGGCCGGACTGGCCGGCCGGCGGGCCGTGTTGCGTCGGCGGTTGGTGCGACGGGGAGGAGTCGACGTCCATGTGGTCGTCGAGGTGCATGGCGTCGAGGTGGTCCGGAAGGCTGCCGGACAAGCTCTGGGGTGGTGACGGGTCGTGGTTCTGGCCGTCGCCGACCGGCGGCTGGCCTGACTGCCCGTCGTCGTCCACCTCCATCCTGGTGCGCTTGTGCGGGTCGGAGTCGGAAACGGGTGCGGCGGTCTGGCCGTCGCGCGAGGGCTGGTCCTCGGCCTTGCGCTTCGCCGAGGGGTCGCTGGCCTCCGGCTGATCGCCCTTCGCGTGGTCCGGGCCGGGTCCGCCGTGCGTCGAAGCACTGTCCTGCGCGCCGTCGTGCGTGCCGTCCTGTGTGCCGTTGTGCGAGCCGTCGTGGGAGCCGTCGTCGGACTGGCTGTACGAGCTGTCGGAGTCGGAGTCGGAATGGGTGTCGGAGTGCGTGTCGGAGTGGGAGGACGGATCCGGGGCCTGGTGGAGGGGGTTCCGGTCGGAGTCCAGCGGGATGTAGAAGACGTCCGTGGCGCCGTCGGTGTTGATGGGCTTGTGGCTGACCTCGCCGCTCTGGGTGTCGACCCAGACGACCTTCCCGTTGTGGTTGACCGCGTTGAACGCGTGGCCGCCGCCGCCCGCCCAGTTGACCTGGACGATCGCGGAGGAGCCCGGCCCGGCGTTCAGGAGGTCCTGGGCGATCGCGTGGTGACCGTCCGGGCTGGTGCCGGCGTAGGAGTGCGACGCCCCGGCCCAGTCGATGATGTTCTCGTTGGCCTTGTTCTCCGGCGACCAGCGGTCGGGCGTCCCGTCGGGGTTGACGTCGGGTGTACGCGGTGCGGACACCTGGGGGTTGCCGTACCAGGTCTCCAGGAACGAACGGCTGCAGTCGGCACAGTTGTTGGAACGGCCCGGCACGTCGGTGCCGCCGTCGTTCTGCAACTTGGCCCAGTCGCCGGTCGGGTCCGGGAAGCGTTGCGGAGTGCCGTCGTCGTTGCGCGGGACGGAGTTCTCCAACGCCTGCTGGTCGGCGGCGTGCGGCTGATCCAGGCCGCCGGGTGCCTCCTGGATGCCGGAGCGGATCTCGTCGAGGCTCGGACGGTCGTCGTGCTTGTCCGCACCGTCGGAGTCCGACTGGTCAGCGTGGTCCGACTGGTCCGGGTGGTCCGATTCCTGGGATTGGTCGGAGTGGTCCGGTTGCTCGTCCTTGGCCGGGCCGTTCTCCTCGTTCTTGTCCGGTGACTGGTCGCCCTCGGGGTGCTGGTCGCTCTCGGGCTTGGGGGCGTCCTCGGACTTCGGGTCGCTGTCGGACTTGCCGTCGGACTCGTGGCCGTCGTCGTGCGGTTTGTCGTGCGGTTTGTCGTCCGCCTTGGAGTCGGTGTCCGGCTCGGGGCCGTGGTCCTTGGGCTGGGCGTCCTTGTCCGGACCGTCGTCGGCCTTCGGGGGGTTGCCCTCGGCGTTCGGGCTCTCGTCGGCCTTGGGGTTCTTGTCCTCGGGCTTCGGAGCGTCGCCGTCCGGCGCGGGGGTCTCGTCGGCCTTCGGGGGCTTGGTCTCCGACTTGGGACCGTCGTCCTTGGGGCCGTCGTCCTTGGGATTGCCGTCAGGAGTCGGCGTGTTGGCGTCGGTCTTCGGGGGGTTGTGGGGCTGCTGGTCCCCGTCGGGCTTCTGGTCGTGGGCAGGCTTGGGCGTGTTGTCGGCGGTCGGCGCGTCGTGGTCCGTCGCGGACGAAGGGTTCGGCTTGGTCGACGCCGGCGGACCGTCATGGGCCTGCGGCAGCTGCTGCGCGGGCCGGGACGGGGGCGGAGACGGCTGGCTGTCCTGCGGCCGCTCGGTGCGCGGCGCCGGGGCGGGCCGGGGAGTGGTGGGCCGAGGACGCGAATCCTGCCCGGCCTGCGGGGTGTTCCGCGGATCGCGGGCAGGGGTCTGGCGGGACGGCGCGCCACCACTGCCTGTGGACGTACCGGAGGACCGCGGCGGCGTTGCGGAGCCGTGCCCGCCACCCGTGGGAGCACCCGTGGGCGGTACGGTTCCGCCGCCCATCATCCCGCCGGGGGGCGGGGCGTGCTGGCCGGACGCCGAGGGCGTGCCGGTCGGACCCGACGTGCCCGGCGCGTCGCCGCCGGACGGTCCCGTCTGCGTGAGGCCGGATGGCGGCGGCGGGGCCAGAGTCGCGCTCTCCGTCTGCATGGTGACCGGGCCGTCGTCATCCGGGCGGTGCGGCGCGGGCTGGTGCGGCGCACCGGAGTGGGAACCGGAGGAATGGTGACCCGACGAGCCGGCATGCGGAGCGCCGCCGGTCGGCACGCCGCCGCCCGTCGGCATGGCACCCCGACCGCTCCCGCTGCCGCTGCCGCCGTCGTTCTGCGTCGAGGAGTGGTCCGGCGCGGACGCGGGCGAAGAGGCGTGGTCCTGCCCCGGGGAGGACTGCGGACCGTGCGTCTCGGGACGGCTCCCGGAGTCCGGGGACGCCGAATGCGAGGAGTCGGGGGTTGGGGCCGAGTCCGGCGTCGGAGCCGACGTCGGGGTGGCCGAGGAAGCTTGGTGCTGCGGCGGGTTGCCCTCGTGCGCCGGGCTGGTGGCGCCGCCGCCGCCGTGCTGCTGCGGCGTCGTGTCGTGTTGTTGTGGGGTTGGGTTGTTTCCCTGTGCTGGCCCGTCGTGCTGTTGCGGTGTGGGGCTGTGGTCCTGTGTCGGGCCGTCGTGTTGTTGTGGGGTTGGGTTGTTTCCCTGCGCCGGCCCGTCATGCTGCTGCGGGGTGGAGTCGCTGGGGTGGCTGGGGCCGTCGGAGTTGAAGGGGGTCGGAGCAGGGCCGTTGTCGTGCGGAGCAGGCGTCGTCGGACCTGTGGAGTCCGGCGTGGGGGAGTGGCCCGGAGCAGGAGGCGGCGCCGAAGCGGTGTCCGGGGACGGCGTGTGTGCCTGTGCGGTGTCCGGGGACGGCGTGTGTGCCTGTGCGGTGTCCGGGGACGGCGTGTGTGCCTGCGTGGTGTCCGGGGACGGCG
>NZ_JBJMAB010000045.1:0-55007 GCF_045799175.1 Streptomyces sp. VTCC 41912 | reverse complement strand
GTCCGCTCCGTGGTCCGCGCCCACGACGGCACCATCACCGCCGAACCCCGCGAGGGCGGCGGCCTGGACATGCGCGTCGTGCTCCCCCTCTGACACCCCCGTCGCGGCCCCTGTGCGGCTGCTGGAGGCGTCGCAGGGGTGGCCGGAGGGTTCCGGGCTACCGACGCGTACGGTCGCCCGCACGGCGGCCGTACGCCTCGATCCCGGCCGTTCCCGTCCGGCCTTTCGGTTTGACGGGACGGGGGGTCTCCGGGGATCCTTCGCCGAGTTCGCTTTGCGCTGAATTCGGCGGGTCCGCCCGCCGCCTTGATCGTGTGTGATCCCTCACAGGGGCCCCTTTCCGGCCATCTACCCTCCGTGATCGAAATGCCTGGTGGAAAGCCGGGAAAATCCGGGTTTCCCAAGGCCCTGATCACGGGAAGTACACGTGATGGGCTGCGCGAGGTGCGACATTCGGACCGTGTACGGTCCTGATCGCCATCCAAACCGATCACCTCTTCAGGGGTGCGGTTGGGTGTCGATTGAGTAACAGACCTTGATGTGAGGCAAAATCTCCGCCTCAGGTCGGGCACAAGTCCGGCCTCTCACGCGTTACGAGCGCTGAGACACCGCAGACACCCAGAGGGGGAGAGCGACAAATGGCTACGGATTACGACACTCCACGCAAGACCGATGACGACCTCAACGAGGACAGCATCGAGGAACTGAAGTCGCGGCGGAACGACAAGTCCGCCTCGGCCGTCGACGTCGACGAGTTCGAGCAGGCCGAGGGCCTGGAACTCCCCGGCGCCGACCTGTCCAACGAGGAACTCGCGGTCCGCGTCCTGCCCAAGCAGCAGGACGAGTTCACCTGCATGAGTTGCTTCCTGGTCCACCACCGCAGCCAGCTGGCTGCCGAGGACAAGAACGGCAACCCGATCTGCCGCGACTGCGCGGCCTGACCGGTTACGCCGTGCCAGGCGTGAACCCGTTCCGTAAGGGCCGCAAGGGCGGCCACGGTCCGGCGGCAGGCGCACGATCACGCGAGGAAACCGCGCCCGTGCCCGCCGACCCGACCGCCCTCCCCGAGGAACGGTCGACCGGTGCACCCCAGCGGCGTGGCCGCCCGGCCGCGCTCGCGGACGCGGCCGTCCGCGGCGCCAGGAAGGGCCGCGACGGCGTACGGTCCGCGCTCGGCGCGATCGCCGACCGGATCATCGCCACCGCCCCCAGGATCCCGGTGCGCGACCTCGCCACCCTGCGAGCGCACTTCCCCGGACTGACCGCCGAGGAGCTCGCCGACAAGCTGGTGGCGGGTGCCTGCACGGGGACCGCCACGGTGGGCGCCGGCGTCGGGGCGGCCGCCATGCTGCCCGCCCCGCCGGCCATGCCCGCCGAACTCGCGGCCGAGGTGGCGGGCGTCGCCTCGGTGGAGATCAAACTGATCGCCGAACTCCACGAGGTCTACGGCCTGCGGCCCCCCGGGAACCGCACCCAGCGCGCCACCGCCTACCTGACGTCCTGGACCCAGGAACGCGGCATCGACATCGCCAAACCCGCCTCGCTGAACGTCGCGCTCGGCGGTCCGATGCGGCGCGAACTACGCCAGCAGATCATGAAGCGCACGCTGCGCAACCTGCCCAACCTCACGCCGTTCCTGATCGGCGCCGCGGTCGGCGCGTTCCTCAACCGCCGCGACACCAGGAAACTCGCCGACAAGATCCGCGTGGACCTCCGGCGCCGCCAGATCCCCTGGGACACCCTTCCCGGCGCCCCGAGCGATCAGCCGCGCGCCGACGACGCCGCCGACGCCGCCGACGACAAGGCCGCCAGCAGCCGCTCCGGCTCGCGCGTCGACAAGTAGGCGTACGGCGTCGGGTCCTCGGGGTCGCTGATCTCCACCCGCACCGCCGTCGGCACGTAGCTCCGCAGCAGCATGAACGCGCGCGCATCGGCCTTGTGCGTCCGCCAGGCCATCGCCTCCGCCGCGTCCAGTGCCTGCGCCTCACCCAGCGCCGACACCGGGATCTTCGCCTCCCCGGCGATCAGCGCACCGCCCACCACCCGGATCCGCACCGAGCCGTACGAGCTCACCGCCACCGCGGACAGCGCCCCGCCGCCGATCAGCCCGCCGAGCATCGGGAGCGTCCCCAGGGGGAGCAGCATCAGGGCACAGGCGATGCCGATGAGCGCGGCGATCACCCACCAGGAGCGGGGCGCGGTGAGACGTTCTTCGTACGACTGCATGCCCCCAGCTTGGCACGGCGGCACTCGGCCCTTATCCGCGCGGGTAGGGTCTGCACTCGTGAGTGGAACTGACCAACCCAGGACGCGGCTGACGCCACCCGCGGACGCCACGGCCCCGGTCCGGCACCCGGACGCGCCGGCCCCCGGAGAACTGCTCGGCGCGCACTACGAACGGTGCTTCGGCTGCGGCACGGGCCAGCCCCACGGGCTGCACCTGGAGGCCCGGGCCGGCGACGGCGTGCGCGTCACCGCCGAGTTCACCGTCAAGGAGGCCCACCAGGGCGCCCCCGGTCTGGCGCACGGCGGAGTGCTGGCCACCGCGCTCGACGAGACGCTCGGCTCGCTGAACTGGCTGCTGCGGGTGATCGCGGTGACCGGACGGCTGGAGACCGACTTCGTCACGCCGGTGCCGCTGGGCACGGTGCTGCACCTGGAAGCGCAGGTCACCGCCGTGCACGGCCGGAAGATCTACTCGACCGCGGTCGGCCGGATAGGCGGGCCCGACGGCCCGGAGGCGGTCCGCGCCCGCGCCGTGTTCATCGAGGTCAAGGTCGACCACTTCATCGACAACGGAAGGACCGCGGAGATCGAGTCGGTGCTGGCCGACCCGGACCAGGTCAAGCGCGTGCGTGCCTTCGAGGTGAACCCGTGAGTCAGCTGCGGAATCCGGTCGACGTGCTGCTGCGCCGGCTCGACCCCGACGTCCCCGTCCCGTCCTACGCGCACCCGGGCGACGCCGGCGTCGACCTGGTGACCACCGAGGCCGCCGAACTGGCACCCGGCGAGCGCACCGTCCTGGCCACGGGAGTGTCGATCGCCCTCCCCGACGGCTACGCGGCGTTCGTGCACCCCCGCTCCGGGCTGGCGGCCCGTTGCGGACTGGCGCTGGTGAATGCCCCCGGGACGGTCGATGCCGGGTACCGTGGAGAGATCAAGGTGATCGTGGTCAATCTGGACCCGCGCGAGAGCGTGCGGTTCGAGAAGTACGACCGGATCGCCCAATTGGTCGTCCAGCAGGTCGAGAAGGTGCGCTTCCACGAGGTGGCGGAACTTCCCGGCTCGGCGCGGGCCGAGGGGGGATTCGGATCCACCGGCGGTCACGCGGCGGTGGACGGCTCCACGGGCGGGAATGAATACGCATCGGTCGGTCGCGACCGGGAAGGACAGTGACGTGTTCGGACGTCGCAAGAAGAACGAGGCTCCTGTAGAGCCGGCCGAGGACGCGGCGCTCGCCGACGAGGCGGAGACCGGCGAGGACGACGCGACGCAGCAGCGGCTCAATCTCCCGCCCGCGCCGCGCCCCGACGGTCCCTGGGACGTGTCGGAAGTCAAGGAGCCCGGCCAGGGCCGGGTGGACCTCGGCGGCCTCTACGTACCCGGTGTCGAGGGCATGGAACTGCGCGTCGAGGTCGCCGGTGACGCGATCGTCGCCGCGACGGTCGTCCTCCAGGACAGCGCCGTGCAGCTCCAGGCGTTCGCCGCCCCCAAGAACGAGGGCATCTGGGGCGAGGTCCGCGAGGAGATCGCCGCGGGCATCACCCAGCAGGGCGGCGTCATCGACGAGGTCGACGGCCCGCTGGGCTGGGAACTGCGCGCCCAGGTCCCCGTACAGCTCCCGGACGGCGCCAACGGCGTCCAGGTCGTGCGCTTCGTCGGCATCGACGGCCCGCGCTGGTTCCTGCGCGGGGTGATCTCCGGGCAGGGCGCCGTGCAGCCGCAGGCCGCGGGCGTGCTGGAGCACATCTTCCGGGACACCGTCATCGTCCGCGGCGAGGGCCCGATGGCGCCCCGCGACCCGATCGTCCTCAAGCTGCCCGACGACGCCCAGATGGTGCCCGACGGCGTGCAGCAGGACCAGGCCGGCGGGTCGCGCTTCGGCGGCGGCGTGGAGCGGCTGGAGCGCGGACCGGAGATCACCGAGATCCGCTGACCCACCGCGCAAGGCCGCACGGTGCAGAAACGCCGTTGCGGCGGCTCAAACGTGACGGTCACGAGGGGCCGTACTCCCGGACAGGGGGTACGGCCCCTCGTCGTTTATGCAGGTCAGGTCGGGAAGCGTAAGAAAACCGTCAACGGAACGCTAATGGCCGTAAGGGAGGCGTCAACAGCGTTCAAGCGACGGAAGAACGACGGTTTGCTCTAGGGGTCCCATTCCGTCTGCCCATCTAGGAGCAACGATGGCCGACGTGGCCTTCGTCGTCGTCACCCTCGCGGTCTTCGCCGCGGTGGCTCTCGTCGCCAAGGGGGTGACGAAGCTGTGACCATCGAGAACATCGTCGGCCTCATCGTGGCCGTCGCCCTCCTCGGCTACCTGGTCCTCGCCCTCGTCTTCCCGGAGAGGTTCTGAGGTGTCGACAGCTGCCACCGCAGCGGGCCACATGAGCCCCGCTCTCGCGGGCGTCCTCCAGCTCACAGCGCTCATCGCGGCGCTCGCCCTGGTCTACCGCCCCCTCGGCGACTACATGGCCGCCGTCTACAGCTCCCCGCGCCACCTGCGCGTGGAGAAGGTCATCTACCGCTGCATAGGCGCCAACGCAGACACCCAGATGCGCTGGCCCGCCTACCTCCGCGGCGTCCTGGCCTTCTCCCTCGCCGGGATGCTCTTCCTCTACCTCCTCCAGCGCCTCCAGGGACACCTACCGCTCTCCCTCGGATTCGCCTCCATCAGCCCCGACCAGGCCTTCAACACCGCCGCCTCGTTCGTCGCCAACACCAACTGGCAGTCGTACAGCGGCGAACAGGCCATGGGCCACGTCGTCCAGACCGCCGGCCTCGCGGTACAGAACTTCGTCTCCGCCGCCACCGGCATGGCCGTCGCCGTCGCCCTCGTCCGCGGCTTCGCCCGCTCCCGCACCGGCGAACTCGGCAACTTCTGGGCCGACCTCGTACGCGGCACCATCCGCGTCCTGATCCCCCTCGCCATCGTCGGCGCGGTCATCCTCGTCGCCTGCGGCGTCATCCAGAACTTCGCCGGCATCCACGAAGTCGGCCAGTTCATGGGCGGCGCACAACAGACCAACGGCGGCGCCGTCGCCTCCCAGGAAGTCATCAAGGAACTCGGCACCAACGGCGGCGGCTACTTCAACGCCAACTCCGCCCACCCCTTCGAGAACCCCACCGCCTTCACCAACCTCTTCGAGATCTTCCTGATCCTCGTCATCCCCTTCTCACTCACCCGCACCTTCGGCAAGCTCGTCGGGAACGTGAAGCAGGGCTACGCGATCCTCGCCACCATGGGCATCATCTGGCTCGGCTTCACCGCACTCATGCTGTGGACCGAATTCGCCCACGGCGGCCCCGCGCTCCAAGCCGCCGGCGCCGCCATGGAAGGCAAGGAAGACCGGTTCGGCATCGGCGGATCCGCCATCTTCTCCGTCGCCACCACCCTCACCTCGACCGGAGCCGTGGACTCCTTCCACGCCTCCTACACCGCATTCGGCGGCGGCCTCCAACTCCTCGGCATGATGCTCGGCGAAATCGCCCCCGGCGGCGTCGGATCCGGCCTCTACGGCATGCTCGTCATGGCCGTCATCTCCGTCTTCATCGCCGGCCTCATGGTCGGCCGCACCCCCGAATACCTCGGCAAGAAGATCGGCACCCGCCAGATCAAACTCGCCGCCTGCTACATCCTCATCACGCCCACCCTGGTACTCGGCTTCACCGCCGCCGCCATGGTGCTCCCCGACGCCCTGGGCTCCATGCTCAACACCAAGGCACTCGGCGCCGGACCGCACGGCTTCTCCGAAGTCCTCTACGCCTACACCTCCGGCGCCAACAACAACGGCTCCGCCTTCGCCGGACTCAACGCCAACACCCCCTGGTACAACACCACGATCGGCCTCGCCATGCTGCTCGGCCGCTTCCTCCCCATGGTGTTCGTGCTCGCCCTCGCCGGCTCGCTCGCCGAACAGCAGCCCGTCCCCGAGACCGCGGGCACCCTCCGCACCGAAAAGCCGCTCTTCGCGGGGCTGCTCGTCGGCACCATCCTGATCATCACCGGTCTGACCTACTTCCCGGCGCTCGCCCTCGGGCCGCTGGCGGAGGGCCTGTCATGACCGCCCCCGTGAAACCGGAGGAGCACGGCTCCATGTCCACCGCCACACCGACCCGCGCTCCAGAACAGGACGCCGACGGCGGCCAGCAGCCCGGCGGCGGCCGCGTGGGCGGCGGCCTCTTCGACCCCAGGCAACTGCTCACGTCGCTGCCCGACGCCCTGCGCAAGCTCGACCCGCGGGTGATGATCAAATCCCCCGTCATGTTCGTCGTCGAGGTCGGCTCCGTCCTCACCACGATATTCGCCTGCGCGGCACCCACCGACTGGTTCGGCTGGGCCATCGCCGTCTGGCTCTGGCTCACCGTCATCTTCGCCAACCTCGCCGAAGCCGTCGCCGAAGGCCGCGGCAAGGCACAGGCCGACACCCTCCGCAAGGCCAAGACCGACACCGTCGCCCGCCGCCTCAACGGCACCGACGAGGAACAGGTGCCCGGCACCGAACTCCGCGTCGGCGACCTCGTCGTCTGCGAGGCCGGCGACGTCATCCCCGGCGACGGCGACGTCGTCGAAGGCGTCGCCTCGGTCGACGAATCCGCGATCACCGGTGAATCCGCCCCCGTCATCCGGGAATCCGGCGGCGACCGCTGCGCCGTGACCGGCGGCACCAAGGTCCTCTCCGACCGCATCGTCATCAAGGTCACCACGAAGCCCGGCGAGACCTTCATCGACCGGATGATCAACCTCGTCGAAGGCGCCGCACGCCAGAAGACGCCCAACGAGATCGCGCTGAACATCCTCCTCGCGTCCCTCACCATCGTCTTCCTGCTCGCCGTCGTCACCCTCCAGCCGTTCGCCATCTACGCCGGCGCCGAACAGCCCATGATCGTGCTGCTCGCCCTGCTGGTGTGCCTCATCCCCACCACCATCGGCGCGCTCCTCTCCGCCATCGGCATCGCCGGCATGGACCGCCTCGTCCAACGCAACGTCCTCGCCATGTCCGGACGCGCCGTCGAAGCGGCGGGCGACGTATCGACATTGCTGCTCGACAAGACCGGCACCATCACCTACGGCAACCGCCGCGCAGCCGAGTTCGTGCCCGTCCACGACGCCACCGAAGAGGAACTCGCCGACGCCGCGCAGCTGTCCTCACTCGCCGACGAGACCCCCGAAGGGCGCTCCGTCGTCGAACTCGCCAAGGAGAAGTACGCACTGCGCGAGGGTGAGTTCAGCGCCGACACGTTGACGGGCGCCGAATGGATCCCGTTCACCGCGCAGACCCGCATGTCCGGCGTCGACGTCGACGGCCGCAAGATCCGCAAGGGCGCCACCGGATCCGTCCTCGCCTGGGTCCAGGAACGCGGCGGCAACGTCACCGACGACGCCCGGGAACTCGCCGACACCATCTCCCAGGCCGGCGGCACCCCGCTGCTCGTCGCCCTCGAGGACGAGCGCGGCCCCCGCGTCCTCGGCGTCATCCACCTCAAGGACGTCGTCAAGGACGGCATGCGCGAACGCTTCGTCGAGCTCCGCAAGATGGGCATCAAGACGGTCATGATCACGGGTGACAACCCGCTGACCGCCAAGGCCATCGCCGACGAGGCCGGCGTCGACGACTTCCTCGCCGAAGCCACCCCCGAAGACAAGATGGCCCTCATCAAGCGCGAACAGGCCGGCGGCAAACTCGTCGCCATGACCGGCGACGGCACCAACGACGCCCCCGCCCTCGCGCAGGCCGACGTGGGCGTGGCCATGAACACCGGCACCTCGGCCGCCAAGGAGGCCGGGAACATGGTGGACCTGGACTCCAACCCGACGAAGCTCATCGAGATCGTCGAGATCGGCAAGCAACTCCTCATCACCCGAGGCGCCCTGACGACCTTCTCCATCGCCAACGACGTCGCGAAGTACTTCGCGATCATCCCCGCGATGTTCGCCGTGGCCTACCCCGGCCTCGACACCCTCAACATCATGCGGTTGCACAGCTCCCAGACCGCGATCCTCTCCGCGATCATCTTCAACGCGCTGATCATCGTCGCCCTGGTGCCGCTGGCCCTCAAGGGCGTCCAGTACCGGCCCGTCAGCGCCGACAAGATGCTCCGCCGCAACCTCGCCGTCTACGGCCTCGGCGGCCTCATCGCGCCCTTCATCGGCATCAAAATCATCGACCTGCTCATCTCCCTCATCCCCGGAATCGGGTGACCGCCATGAACAACTCGGTACGCAACACCGCCCGGTTGCTGACGGCCGGCCTGCGCGCACTGCTCGTCCTGACCGTGGTCTGCGGCGTGATCTACCCCCTGGTGGTCACCGGCGTGGCCCAGGCAGCCTTCCCCGGCAAGGCCAACGGCTCCGAGGTCACCTCCCACGGCAAGGTCGTCGGCTCCTCCCTCCTCGGCCAGCGCTACGACAAGGGCACCGACAAGAAGGGCAACCCGATCCCCGACCTCCGCTACTTCCAGCCCCGCCCCTCGGCCGGCCTGGGCAGCAACCGCACCAACGGCGTCAACACCCAGTACGACCTCCAGGTCTCCGGCGCCTCCAACCTGGGAGCCACCAACACCGACCTCGTCAAGGCCGTCGAGGAACGCAAGCAGTGGGTCGCCACCACCTACGGCGTCCCCCAGTCACAGGTACCGGCCGACGCCGTCACCTCCTCCGGCTCCGGCCTCGACCCCGACATCTCACCCGCGTACGCGCTCCTCCAGGTCAACCGCGTCGCCAAGGAGAACCACCTCCCCGCCGACCAGGTCCAGCGACTCGTCGAAGACCGGATCCAGGGACGCCAACTGGGCTTCATGGGAGAGCCCCGGGTGAACGTCCTGGACCTCAACGTCGCGCTCCGGGACCTCGCACAGGCCCACCGGTGACGGACGACGACTTACCGAGACACCCGAGCGGTGCACCACCGCCACCCACGACGGCGGCCCCGGGGACGACCCTCCCCGGGGCCGCCCCTTTTGCCTGCCCCTTCTGCCTGCACCGCGCACCATCGGCAGGCCCGTTCCACGAGTTATCCACAGGCATTGCCGGCCCGAACGCCCGCTCCGCATACTGTTTCGCACCTGACACGCACCACACGCACAACGCCCACCGACCGCCCCTCGGGAAAGGACAACCAGAGCTCACCCCCACACAGCAAGTTGACGGGCCGAGCGGCCTCGACGCACGACCACACCGGGGGAACGCACCATGAACGGACAGCGCGAGCCGAACGACGGAACGACGACCACGGGCACCGCCGTCTCCGACGCCGCACCGGCGACGACGATGATCCGCGTCGAAAACCTGCACCGCAGCTACGGCACCGGAGCAGGAGCCGTACACGCCCTGCGCGGGGTCACCTGCAGCGTCCCGCGCGGCGAACTGGTCGCCCTCCGAGGCCGTTCCGGATCCGACAAGACCGCCCTCCTCAACCTCATCGGCGGCCTGGACACCCCCGACTCCGGGCGGATCACCGTCGACGGCACGCCCCTCGCCGACCTCACCGAGAACGAACTCCTCGCCACCCGCCGCGACCGCATCGGCTTCGTCTTCCAGTCCTTCGGACTGATACCGATACTCAGCGCCGCCGAGAACGTCGGAGTACCACTGAGGCTGCGGAAGGTCCCACCGCGGGAGCGCGAAGCGCGCGTCGCACTCCTGCTGTCCCTCGTGGGCCTCGCCGACCACGCCGCCCAGCGCCCCGGCGAGCTCTCCGGCGGCCAACAGCAGCGCGTCGCCCTCGCACGCGCCCTCGCCAACCGCCCCGCCCTGCTCCTCGCCGAGGAGCCCACGGGGCAACTGGACGCCGAAACCGGCCTGGAGGTGAGGGAACTGCTTCGCGCGGTCGTCCGCAGCGAGGGCGTGACAGCCCTGGTGGCCACGCACGACACCGCCCTGCTCACCCTCGCCGACCGGGTCCTGGAACTGGACGACGGGGTGGTCACGGAGGCGGGGGCGGAGCCGGGGGAGGGGTGACGGGAGGGGAGCGGGGCGGGGGAAAGCCCCCCAGGAAGCCGGGAGCAACAGCGCCCCACCTCGACCCACCTCCCCGCTCCCCAAGCCCCTCACCATGGATCCAGTCCCCTCACCAAGCATCCCCCTCACGCCAGTCGCACGTCAGCTCGCCGCCGAGGTCCAAGGTCGCGGAGGTGGCCAGTACGTAGAGGGAGCCGTCCTCGTCGGGTGTGCGGTGGATGCCGTGGGGGGTGAGGGCCGAGGAGGGGCCGCGCCAGGGTTGCCAGCCACGGGCGGCGTAGAAGGTGGCGGCGTCGTCGGCGGCGCCGAGTGCGCCGAGGTCGTACGCGTTGTGGATCACTCGTTCCAGGGCGGTCATCATCGCCGCGCCGTGGCCGCGTCCGCGGCGGTCCGCGCGGACGCCGACGCCCTCCACGTAGCCGCACCGCAGTGCCCGGCCGTTGTGCAGCAGTCGGCGTTGGACGACGGAGGCGTGTCCGATCAGTTCGCCGTCTTCGTGGACGAGGGCGTGCATGCCGCCGAGGGCGTGTTCCCAGTCTTCGGCGGTCATGTCGTCGAAGACGTCGTAGAGGAGGATCCGGGCGGCCGTGAGGGTGGCGGCGTCCAGGTCGGCGGTGTGGGCGAGGCGCACCTCGGCGGTGCCGGCGGGGTGTTCGGCGGGAGAGGGGGAGGGGGAGGGGGAGGGGGAGGGGGTCATGCGAGGCATCGTCGCAGGGCCCGTCGGTGGGGAGCGAGGGCTTTGTTTCGGCCAAGCGGAGACCGGGCCGCGGTCAAGGACCGGCCAAGAAGTGGTCGGATGGCGCGTCGCGCGCCGGTGTGGGCGGGGCGGTCCTGGCCGGGTCCGCGAGGCGTGCCGGCACGCCCGTGGGGTGGCCGTGGCGAGGCGTCGCGGGGTGGTTCGTGACGCCCGATCGGCCCCCTGTCGCGGCCTGTATCAGAGTCGCGTCAAGACCGGGCGGAAAGCCGCTACCTGGGCGTTTTTTGAGGTGAACGGTCGGTAGGGTCGCATCAGGTCAAGCCCGGTGGGGGCGACCTTCACGTAAGACAATGGGGCCATGGCACGCGGCAAGCTACGGATATATCTCGGCGCGGCACCGGGCGTCGGCAAGACGTACGCGATGCTGTCCGAGGCACATCGCCGTGTGGAGCGCGGTACGGACGTCGTGGTGGCGTTCGTCGAGCACCACGGCAGGCCCCGTACGGAAGTGATGCTCCACGGGCTGGAGCAGGTGCAGCGGCGGGAGCTGGAGTACCGCGGTTCGACGTTCACCGAGATGGACGTGGACGCGGTTCTGGAGCGCAAGCCGGAGGTGGCGCTGGTCGACGAGCTGGCGCACACCAACGTTCCGGGGTCCCGCAACGGCAAGCGGTGGCAGGACGTCGAAGAGTTGCTGGAAGCCGGGATCACGGTGATCTCGACGGTGAACATCCAGCATCTGGAGTCGCTCGGCGATGTCGTCGAGTCGATAACGGGGGTGCGGCAGCGGGAGACGGTGCCGGACGAGGTCGTGCGGCGGGCCGATCAGATCGAGCTGGTCGACATGTCCCCGCAGGCGATCCGGCGCCGGATGGCGCACGGCAACATCTACCAGTCGGACAAGGTCGATGCGGCGCTGTCGAACTACTTCCGGCCGGGCAACCTCACCGCGCTGCGGGAGCTGGCGCTGCTGTGGGTGGCCGACCGGGTGGACGAGTACCTCCAGGAGTACCGGGCGGAGCACTCGATCCGTTCGACGTGGCAGGCGCGCGAGCGGATCGTCGTCGGACTGACCGGTGGGCCGGAGGGGCGGACGTTGATCCGTCGGGCCGCCCGGATGGCGGCGAAGGGCTCGGGCAGTGAGGTGCTCGCCGTCTACATCGCGCGCAGCGACGGGCTGACGTCGGCGTCGCCGAAGGAGCTGGCCGACCAGCGGACGTTGGTGGAGGACCTGGGCGGGACGTTCCACCACGTCATCGGCGACGACATACCGGGTGCGCTGCTGGAGTTCGCGCGGGGGGTGAACGCCACCCAGATCGTGCTGGGGTCGAGCCGCCGCAAGACCTGGCAGTACGTCTTCGGGCCGGGTGTGGGGGCGACGGTGGCCCGCGAGTCGGGCCCGGACCTCGACGTGCACATCGTGACGCACGACGAGGTCGCCAAGGGCCGGGGGCTGCCGGTGGCGCGGGGGGCGCGGCTGGGGCGTTCGCGGATCATCGCCGGCTGGATGGTCGGCGTGGCGGGTCCGGTGTCGCTGTCGCTGTTCCTCACCAAGCTGTCGAACGGTCCTGGGCTGGCCAACGACGTCCTGCTGTTCCTGTTCCTGACGGTGCTGGCGGCGCTGCTCGGTGGGCAGTTGCCGGCGCTGGCGTCGGCGGCGGTCGGCTCGCTGTTGTTGAACTTCTACTTCACGCCGCCCACCCACACGCTCACGGTCAGCGACCCGAAGAACATCGTGGCGATCGCGATCTTCTTCGCGGTGGCGGTGTCGGTGGCGTCGGTGGTGGACCTGGCCGCCCGGCGGACGCACCAGGCGGCGCGGTTGCGGGCGGAGTCGGAGATCCTGTCGTTCCTGGCGGGGAGCGTGCTGCGGGGCGAGACCACGTTGGACGCGCTGCTGGAGCGGGTGCGGGAGACGTTCGGGATGGACACCGTGGCGTTGCTGGAGCGGCGCAGCGACGTGGATCCGTGGACGTGTGCCGGTCGGGCGGGCGGTGGTGACAACACGCCGCCGCTGGCGCGCCCGGAGGACGCGGACGTCGACATGCCCGTGGGGGACCACATGGCGCTGGCGTTGACCGGTCGGGTGCTGCCCGCGGAGGACCGTCGGGTGCTGGCGGCGTTCGCCGCGCAGGCCGCGGTGGTGCTGGATCGTCAGCGGTTGGTGGGGGAGGCCGAGCGGGCGCGGGAGCTGGCGGAGGGCAACCGGATCCGGACGGCGTTGCTGGCGGCCGTCAGCCATGACCTGCGGACGCCGTTGGCGAGCATCAAGGCGTCGGTGACGTCGCTGCGGTCGGACGACGTGGCCTGGTCGGAGGAGGACGAGGCGGAGCTGCTGGAGGGCATCGAGGCGGGCGCCGACCGGCTCGACCATCTGGTGGGGAACCTGCTGGACATGTCCCGGTTGCAGACCGGGACGGTGACGCCGTTGATCCGGGAGATCGACCTCGACGAGGTGGTGCCGATGGCGCTGGGCGGGGTCCCGGAGGGCAGCGTCACGTTGGACATCCCGGAGGAGCTGCCGATGGTGGCGGTGGATCCGGGGCTGCTGGAGCGGTCGGTGGCCAATCTGGTGGAGAACGCCGTGAAGTACAGCCCGGACGGCGAGGTGGTGCTGGTCTCGGCCAGTGCGCTCGGCGACCGGGTGGAGCTGCGGGTCGCGGACCGGGGCCCCGGGGTGCCGGACAGTGCCAAGGACCGGATCTTCGAGCCGTTCCAGCGGTACGGGGATGCCCCGCGGGGCGCCGGGGTGGGGCTGGGGTTGGCCGTGGCCCGTGGTTTCGCGGAGGCGGTCGGCGGGACGTTGGCTGCGGAGGACACTCCGGGGGGCGGCATGACGATGGTGCTGACGATGCCGGCCGCCGCGGGGCTGCCGCCGGTCCGTCCTGATCTGCCGGCGCAGGCGACGACGTGAGGCGGGACCCTGGCAGACGTGGCTGCGGCGGGTCGCGGCCGTGCTCCGGTGACGGTGCGGTCCCGCCGCGTGGCCCGGGAGGGGGCCGTGGTCCGGGAGCGGGCCGTTGCACCGGCCGGCCGGCACCGGCCGCACTCTTGACTTGGTCGGCGGGCTTCTCCCGTCGGCGACCGACACCGCGAGGAGAACGCCAGTGAACCGGGTGCTTGTGGTTGATGACGAGCCGCAGATCGTTCGCGCCCTTGTGATCAACCTGAAGGCGCGCAAGTACGAGGTGGACGCGGCCCCGGACGGGGCCACGGCCCTGAAGCTCGCCGCGGCCCGCCACCCCGACGTGGTGGTCCTGGACCTGGGACTGCCCGACATGGACGGTGTGGAGGTCATCAAGGGGCTGCGCGGCTGGTCGCGGGTGCCGATCCTGGTGCTGTCCGCGCGGCAGACCTCGGACGAGAAGGTGGAGGCGCTGGACGCGGGTGCCGACGACTACGTGACGAAGCCGTTCGGGATGGACGAGCTGCTGGCGCGGTTGCGGGCGGCCGTGCGCCGGGCGGAGCCGACCGGGCCGGCGGACGACGAGGTGATCGTGGAGACCGAGGGCTTCACGGTCGACCTGGCGGCGAAGAAGGTCAACCGGGGCGGTCGGGACATCCGTCTGACGCCGACGGAGTGGCACCTGCTGGAGGTGCTGGTCCGCAACCAGGGGCGGTTGGTCAGCCAGAAGCAGCTGCTGCAGGAGGTGTGGGGTCCGTCGTACGGGACGGAGACCAACTACCTGCGCGTCTACATGGCGCAGCTGCGGCGGAAGCTGGAGGGTGACCCGTCGCACCCGCGGCACTTCATCACGGAGCCGGGAATGGGATATCGGTTCGAGGGGTGAACGCGGACCGGTCGTGAGCCGGCTGCCCGTGGGGGTTGTCCTGGGGGACGGCGCGGGGGGACGGGGCGGTGGCGGGGTGTCGCTTCGAGGGGTGAACGCGGGCGTCGGGGTGCTGGTACGGGGTGCGGGGGAGGCCGTGCGGGCCCCGGTACGCTGGGGTTATGAGTGCTGGGACCCGACCCGAGAAGCCGGCCGGCCGGTTTCGCCGGATGCTCGACAGGCTGTCGTCCTCCGAGGAGGAGCTGCAGTCCGCCGAGCTGCAGGAGGACGCGCAGGCGACCGGGTGTACGCGGATATGCGACTGCGACGACCGTCAGATAGTGAAGGTCTCCGGCACCCTGCGGCACGTCACGCTGCGGCCGCGTGCCGGTGTGCCCGCGCTGGAAGCGGAGCTGTTCGACGGCTCCGCGGCGCTCGACGTGGTGTGGCTGGGTCGCCGTTCCATCGTCGGCATCGAGCCGGGCCGTAAGCTCATCGCCTCGGGCCGGATCTCCTTGAGTCACGGGCGCCGGGTGCTCTTCAATCCCAAGTACGAACTGCGACCGCTCGGACAGGAGTAGCCGGTGACGTCGTACGACCGACCGACCACTGACCCTGAGGCTTCCGCTTCCCCGCACCGTCCGGCGGGCGTTGCGGCGGCCGCCGGTGCCCCGCTGGAGTCCGGTACGGGCTCCACCGCCGACGGCAGGGAGGTGACGGAAGCGGCGCTGTTCGAGGCGTTCGGCGGCGTGCGCGGCATGGTGGAGACGGTGCTGCCGGGTCTGCTGTTCGTCGCGATCTTCACGGTCAACAAGGACCTGCACGTGTCGGCCATCGCGGCGCTCGCGGTGTCGCTGGTGTTGTGCGCGGTGCGGTTGGTGCGCAAGGACACCGTCAAGCACGCCTTCAGCGGGGTGTTCGGGGTCGCCTTCGGCGTGGTCTTCGCGATGATGACCGGCAACGCCAAGGACTTCTACCTGCCGGGGATGCTGTACACGCTGGGGCTGGCGCTGGCGTACATCATCACGACGCTGGCCGGGGTCCCGTTGATCGGGTTGATCCTGGGGCCGGTGTTCAAGGAGAACCTGTCGTGGCGGACGCGTAATCCGGGCCGCAAGAAGGCGTACGCGAAGGCCAGCTGGGCGTGGGGGCTGATCCTGCTCGCCAAGTGCATGATCTTGTTCCCGCTGTACTGGTGGGCGGACACCACGCAGCTGGGCTGGGTGCTGGTGGCCCTGAAGATCCCGCCGTTCCTGTTGGCGCTGTACCTGACCTGGATGTTCCTGGTGAAGGCCCCGGCGCCGATCGACGTCTTCGCGGAGATGGAGGCGCAGGAGAAGGCGGAGGAGGCCGAGCGGGAGCGGCAGCGCGGGCAGTCGGCGGCGCCGGACGCGGCGGCCGCGGACGCTCCGCACGAGGGGCCGCGACACCGCCGCTGACCTGCGATGCGAGCGGTGACGGAGGACAAGAAGGAAGGGCCCGGGAGCTGATGGCTCCCGGGCCCTTCGTGCGCCGTGCCGGCGGTGTCAGCCTTCGCTGCGGCGGACCGACAGCAGGTCTTCCAACTGCTCCTCACGGGACTGGGCGGCGACGAAGAGCAGTTCGTCGCCGGCTTCGAGGGCGTCGTCCTTGTTGGGGGTGAGGACCCGGGTGCCGCGGATGATCGTCACCAGCGAGGTGTCCTCGGGCCAGTCGACGTCGCCGACCCGGGTGCCGGCCAGGGCGGCCTCCGGGGGGAGGGTCAGCTCGACGAGGTTGGCGTCGCCGTGGCTGAAGCGCAGCAGCCGCACCAGGTCGCCGACGCTGACCGCCTCTTCGACCAGGGCGGACATCAGCCGCGGGGTGGAGACGGCGACATCGACGCCCCACGCCTCGTTGAACAGCCACTCGTTCTTGGGGTTGTTGACCCGGGCGACGACCCGCGGCACGCCGTACTCCGTCTTGGCGAGCAGGGAGACGACGAGGTTGACCTTGTCGTCGCCGGTGGCGGCGATGACGACGTTGCAGCGCTGGAGCGCGGCCTCGTCGAGCGAGGTGATCTCACAGGCGTCGGCGAGCAGCCATTCGGCGAGCGGGACCCGTTCGACGGAGATGGCGGTGGGCGCCTTGTCGATGAGCAGGATCTCGTGACCGTTTTCGAGCAGTTCACCGGCGATGGAGCGGCCGACCGCTCCCGCGCCCGCAATGGCGACCCTCATGCGTGCGCCTCCTCGGGACCCTGGGCGAATGCCGCCTCGACCTTCTCGACTTCGTCGGTGCGCATCATCACGTGCACCAGGTCGCCTTCCTGGAGGACCGTCTGGGAGGTGGGCAACATGGCCTCGCCCAGGCGGGTGAGGAACGCGACGCGGACGCCCGTCTCCTCCTGCAGCTTGCTGATCTTGTGGCCGACCCAGGAGGGGGCGGTGTGGACCTCGGCGAGTTGGACGCCGCCGCTGGGGTCCCGCCAGAGGGGTTCGGCACCGGAGGGGAGGAGCCGGCGCAGCATCTGGTCGGCGGTCCAGCGGACGGTGGCGACGGTGGGGATGCCGAGGCGCTGGTAGACCTCGGCGCGGCGCGGGTCGTAGATCCGGGCCGCGACGTTCTCGACGCCGAACATCTCGCGGGCGACACGGGCGGCGATGATGTTGGAGTTGTCGCCGCTGGAGACGGCGGCGAAGGCCCCGGCCTCCTCGATGCCGGCTTCGCGGAGGGTGTCCTGGTCGAAGCCGACGCCGGTGACCCGGCGGCCGCCGAAGGCGGAGCCGAGGCGGCGGAACGCGGTCGGGTCCTGGTCGATCACCGCGATGGAGTGGCCCTGGCCCTCCAGGGTCTGCGCGAGCGCGGAGCCCACGCGGCCGCATCCCATGATGACGATGTGCATGCTGATTACCCCGTGCCCTGTACTAGCGCGCTGACCTGCCCAAACACCCTGCTCACTACTTTCTTCTCCGACGTACCGGCGACACGGAGCCGCTGTCCGTGACAGCGGCCCGGTGCGTCAGACGGGAGCGCCGACCGCACCGTGGTCCGGTACAACCGTAGCCGTAATGGCGTGCCCGGTAGGGGGCGCGGTGGGTGCCGGACCGTTGTGGGCGGATGTCGTGCGGGAGCGGGATCGCGCGCTCTGCTGCGTGGGGGCGGCCGAGTAGGGCACGCTACAACGTGTGCCACAACTGCCACATCAGCCCCAACAGGCTTCTCTCCTGCCGCACATGGTGGTGTGCGGCGACGACGCACTGGCCCACCGGCTCGCCGCCGAGCTCCGTGACGTCTACGGCGAACGGGTGACGCTGATCGTGCCGTCCGCGCAGGAGCCGCACCGCCCCCGCGTCCCCTCGCCCTCCCGCGGCTTGGGACGGGCCACCACCGCGCTGCTCGGCCGGGTCTCGGCGGCGGTGGCGCGCGGCGGGCCCGGCGCCCCGCCCGCGCCGCCGTTGCCCGCGGCGGCGCGCGAGGACGGCGGGTCGCCGCCGGAGGCCCTACGGGTCCTGATCGCGGCGCAGGTCGACGACGCGGCCTTGACCGAGGCGGGGATCGCGGAGGCGGGCGCGCTGGCGCTGGTCCACGACGACGACGATCTCAACATCCACGCCGCGCTGCGGGCCCGCCGCCTCAATCCCCGGTTGCGGCTGGTCATCCGGCTCTACAACCGCAAACTCGGCCAGCACTTGGAGGAGTTGCTGGACCAGGCCGCGGCGGTCGCCGCGAGCGGCGGGGCGGACGGGGCGCAGCCGCCGCGGGCCGACGCCTCCACCACGGTGCTCTCCGACGCCGACACCGTCGCCCCGGCGTTGGTGGCCACGGCGGTCGCCGGCACCAGCAAGGTCATCGAGGCGGACGGGCTGATGCTGCGGGCCGTGGAGCGCGCGCCGGGGCAGTCCGGTCCGGCGGGGGCGCGGCGGCTGTGCACGCTGGCGCTGCTGCCGCCGTCACCCGGGGACGTGCCCGCCGGGGCAGCCGGCGAACCGCCCGCAGGCGCCGCCGGGGTGCCGGACGACGACGGGCCGTTGCTCCTGCCGGACGACGTCACCGCCGCGGAGTCCACCGGCTGCGGCCGGATCGTGCTGGAGACCGTCGCCTATACGGGGCGGACGGTGCGACCGCGCCGGCTGCGCGGCCGGGGCGCGCCGCTGGCCTCCCTCTTCTCCCGGCGGCTGCGCTGGTCGCTGGCCGGCTTCGTCGGGGCGGTGCTGGCGCTGGCCGTCGCCGAGTCCCTGATCACCCGGGAGCCGCCGTTGCACGCGGCGTACCTCACGCTGCTGGACCTGTTCGCGATCAACGAACCGGCGCTCAACGACCCGTTGGCGCGCAAGGTGCTCCAGTTGCTGTCCGGCTTGGTGGGGCTGTTGTTGCTGCCGGTGCTGGTGGCGGCGGCGTTCGAGGGGCTGGGCACGTTCCGGAGCGCCTCGGCGCTGCGGCGTCCGCCGCGCGGGCTGTCCGGGCACGTGGTTCTGCTGGGCCTGGGCAAGATCGGGACGCGGGTGCTGGCGCGGCTGCACGAGATGCGCATCCCGGTGGTGTGCATCGAGGCCGATCCGGAGGCGCGCGGGGTCGCGCTGGCGCGCCGGCTGCGGGTGCCGACGGTCGTCGGCGACGTGACGCAGGAGGGGGTGCTGGAGGCCGCGTTGGCCGACCGGGCCCGCACCCTGCTGGCGCTGACGAGCGAGGACACCACCAACCTGGAGGCGGCGCTCTACGCCCGGTCGGTCAACCCCCGCCTGCGGGTGACGCTGCGGCTCTTCGACGACGGGTTCGCCACCGCCGTCTACCGGACGCTGCGCGCGGCGCACCCGGCCGCGCGGACCCGAAGCCGCAGCGTGTCGTTCCTGGCCGCGCCGGCCTTCGCCGGGGCGATGATGGGCCGCGAGATCCTCGGAGCGATCCCGGTGGAGCGGCGGGTGCTGCTGGTGGCCCGGGTGGAGGTGCGCGGCCACGCCGCCCTGGAGGGACGGAAGGTCGGCGAGGTGCTCCGTCCGGGCCGGCTGCGGGTGCTCGCCGTGGACAACTCCGCGCCCGACGAACCCGCCGACCCTACGACGGGCGCGCCGCAGCCGGACGAGGACCCCGCGCCGGCGCAGCTCGCCGACGTACTGGACGACCACGTCCTGCGCCCGCAGGACGTGGTGCTGCTGGCGGTGACCCGGGAGGGACTCGGCGAACTGCTCTCCCGTCGGCCGCGCCCGGCAGCGCAGGGGGAGTGAGCCGGCGCACCCGCGACGCACCGGGCGGCGCACGCCGCGCGCCTCCGTGCTCCCACGACACGCCCGGGCGTCGTGACATCGACCACGACGTGCGGGCCCGTGGAGTTCCCTGCATCGACGGCGCCGCCGTGCGCTTATCGTGCAGATGCTGTAGAGGTCCCGCGTAGTGGATGCGTAGTCGGGTCGCTATGTGCATGGTGGCGCATTCGCGCGCTCGCACCCGTCCGGGTGGCGGGTGGGCGGGGACCTTGACGAAGGCTTAGCATCCTCTGGTGTCCAAACTGACCGACGTGCCCAAACGGATCTTGATCGGGCGCGCACTGCGCAGCGACAGGCTCGGGGAGACCCTTCTCCCCAAGCGCATCGCACTCCCCGTCTTCGCCTCCGACCCGCTCTCCTCCGTGGCCTACGCGCCCGGCGAGGTGCTGCTGGTCCTGTCCGTGGCAGGGGTCTCCGCGTACAGCTTCAGCCCGTGGATCGCGGTCGCGGTCGTGGTGCTGATGTTCACCGTCGTCGCGTCGTACCGGCAGAACGTGCACGCCTACCCGAGCGGCGGTGGTGACTACGAGGTCGCCACCACCAACCTCGGGCCCAAGGCGGGCCTGACCGTCGCCAGCGCCCTGCTGGTCGACTACGTCCTGACCGTCGCGGTCTCCATCTCCTCCGGCGTGGAGAACCTCGGCTCCGCCGTCCCCTTCGTCGTCGAGCACAAGACGTTCTGCGCCATCGCCATCATCGTGCTGCTGACGCTGATGAACCTGCGCGGCGTCAAGGAGTCCGGCAAGCTCTTCGCGATCCCCACGTACGTCTTCGTGGCCGGCGTCTTCATCATGATCTTCTGGGGCGCGATCCGCGGACTGCTCCTCGGCGACACCATGAAGGCCCCGACCGCCGGCTACACCATCCACGCCGAGCAGGGCGGCCTCGCCGGCTTCGCCCTGATCTTCCTGCTGCTGCGTGCCTTCTCCTCCGGCTGCGCCGCGCTCACCGGCGTCGAGGCGATCTCCAACGGCGTGCCCGCCTTCCGCAAGCCGAAGTCGAAGAACGCCGCGACCACCCTCGCCCTCATGGGCGGGCTGGCCGTCACCATGTTCTGCGGCATCATCGCGCTGGCCATGACCACCCACGTGCGGATGGCGGAGAACCCGGCCACCGACCTGTTGAACAACGGCAAGCCGCTGGGCTCCGGCTACACCCAGAACCCGGTCATCTCGCAGGTCGCCGAGGCCGTCTTCGGCAAGGGCAGCTTCCTCTTCGTCGTCCTGGCAGCGGCCACCGCGCTGGTCCTGTTCCTGGCCGCCAACACCGCCTACAACGGCTTCCCGCTGCTCGGCTCGATCCTCGCCCAGGACCGCTACCTCCCGCGCCAGCTGCACACCCGCGGCGACCGCCTGGCCTTCTCCAACGGCATCGTCCTGCTGGCCGGCGCGGCCACCGTCCTCGTCTACCTCTACGGCGCGGACTCCACCCGCCTGATCCAGCTCTACATCGTCGGCGTCTTCGTCTCCTTCACGCTCAGCCAGATCGGCATGGTCCGGCACTGGAACCGCCACCTGGTCAGCGAGAAGGACCCCGCCAAGCGCCGCAAGATGCAGCGCTCCCGCGCCATCAACGCCTTCGGCGCCTTCTTCACCGGCCTGGTCCTCGTCGTCGTCCTCCTGACGAAGTTCACCCACGGCGCCTGGGTCGCCCTCCTCGGCATGGTCATCTTCTTCGTGACGATGACCGCGATCCGCCGCCACTACGACCGGGTCGCCGACGAGATCGCCGCCCCGGACACCCCCGACGACGACGTGGTCCGCCCCTCCCGCGTCCACGCCATCGTCCTGGTCTCCAAGCTCCACAAGCCCACCCTGCGGGCCCTGAACTACGCCAAGCTGATGCGCTCGGGCACCCTCGAAGCCGTCAGCGTCGACGTCGACCAGGCCGACACCCGGGCCCTGCGCGCCGAGTGGGAGCGCCGCGGCATCGAGGTCCCGCTGAAGGTCCTCGCCTCCCCCTACCGCGAGATCACCCGGCCGATCATCGACTACGTCAAGTCGCTGCGCCGGGAGAGCCCCCGCGACGCCGTCTCCGTCTACATCCCCGAGTACGTCGTCGGCCACTGGTACGAGCACCTGCTCCACAACCAGTCCGCACTGCGCCTCAAGGGACGCCTCCTCTTCACCCCCGGGGTCATGGTCACCTCCGTCCCCTGGCAGCTGGACTCCTCCGAGGCCGCCAAGAAGCGCGCCCGCAAGCGCGCCGAATGGAACGCCCCCGGCTCGGTCCGGCGCGGCCCGGTCTCCGCACCCAAGAAGGAATCCGCGGCCACCAAGAAGTGATCGTGGCGGCCGTCGCACGGCACCGCACCCCGTAGAATGGACGGCTGGCCTCCACCCGGAGACCAGCCGTCACGGTTTCCACCCACCTCTCCCCAGGAGCTCCTCGCCATGCAGCCGGACACGCCGCCGGAATCCAGGAAGTCGCTGGTCGGCGAGGAGTACGAAGTCGAGATCGGCCCGGTCGCGCACGGCGGCCACTGCATCGCCCGCACCGACGCCGGCCAGGTCCTCTTCGTCCGGCACGCGCTGCCCGGCGAGCAGGTGCGCGTGCGCGTCACCGACGGCGAGGAGGGCGCCCGCTTCCTGCGCGCCGACGCCGTCGAGATCCTCAGCCCCTCCAAGGACCGCGTCGAGGCCCCCTGCCCGTTCGCCGGCCCCGGCCGCTGCGGCGGCTGCGACTGGCAGCACGCCGCGCCCGGCGCCCAGCGCCGCCTCAAGGCCGCGGTCATCAGCGAGCAGCTGGCCCGCCTCGCCGACCTCACCCCCGAGCGGGCCGGTTGGGACGGCACCGTCGAACCGGCCCCCGGTGACAAGGTCGCCAAGGGCGAGGTCCCGGCCTGGCGCACTCGCGTCCAGTACGCCGTGGACGCCGAAGGCCGCCCGGGCCTGCGCAAGCACCGCTCGCACGACGTCGAACCGGTCACCCACTGCATGATCGCCGCCCCGGGCGTCTCCGAACTCGGCATCGAGAAGCGCACCTGGCCGCAGATCGCCACCGTCGAGGCGATCGCCGCCACCGGCTCCCACGACCGTCAGGTGATCCTCACCCCGAGCCCCGGCGGCCGCCTCCCCCTCGTCGAACTCGACAAGCCGGTCTCCGTCCTCCGCGTCGGCGAGAAGGACGGTGGCGTCCACCGCGTGCACGGCCGCCCCTTCGTCCGCGAACGCGCCGCCGGCCGCACCTGGCGGGTCGGCAACGGCGGCTTCTGGCAGGTCCACCCGAAGGCCGCCGACCTCCTCGTCGAGGCCGTCATGCAGGGTCTGATGCCCAAGAAGGGCGACATGGCCCTCGACCTCTACTGCGGTGTCGGCCTCTTCGCCGGGGCCCTCGCCGAACGCGTCGGCGACAAGGGCGCGGTCCTCGGTATCGAATCCAGCAAGCGCGCCGTCGAGGACGCCCAGCACAACCTCGCCGACCTCGACCGGGTCCGCATCGAACAGGGCAAGGTCGAGCAGATCCTGCCCCGCACCGGCATCACCGACGTCGACCTCGTCGTCCTCGACCCGCCCCGCGCCGGCGCCGGCAAGGCCACCGTCCACCACCTCGCCTCCCTCACCCCCCGCCGCATCGCCTACGTCGCCTGCGACCCGGCCGCCCTCGCCCGCGACCTGGCCTACTTCCACCAGGCCGGCTACGCCCCCCGCCGCATGCGAGCCTTCGACCTGTTCCCGATGACCCACCATGTCGAGTGCGTGGCGATCCTGGAGCCGGTGAAGAAGGACGCCTGACCTGGGATTTCCTGGTCTTCGTGAGCTGCTCGACCTGTTTCCGGGCCAGCAACGCGTGAAGGCGCGTCGGTGCTGCTGAAGCAACCTGACCTGCAGTTTCAGTACGGGACGTCGCGGTCCTAGCTAGCGGCATCAGGGCTCTCCTCGGGCTGCTGACGCTCAATTGACGCACGTTCTGAAGCCCCATCACGTTGGCCCGGCCGCGTCCACGGACGCGACCGGGCCAACGGCTTGGTCGCCGACCCGCAAGCCGCTGGCCTTATGACATCGCGAATGCCAAGCCTGACTTTTGGCTAATGACACTCACTCGTTGCCGGGTGGCGCCCCAGTAGCGGTTTCTCAGCGTCACTGACCGCAGCCGTTCTCGACGAGCGGCTGCTGGACTTCGAGGTCCTGTCCGTTAAGGCGTTGCTCGCTGGCTTCAGGACTTGCGGCCCGTGGCCCGAGAACATGCCGCCGTCGGACTGGTGGGCGGATCTCTGACTGCCCGCGACAGGGTCGACGGAGCCCACCGGGAACAGCGGTGGGCAGCTGGCGGCGGTCGCCCGGGAGTTTCCGGCCCGCGCAGTCGGCGCCCCGAGAATGAGCTGACAGTTGCCGGCTCGAGATCTAGGGTCCATGACCCGTACTGCGTGATCCAGCCATGATCGACGCAGTTCTCGCCGACAGCCGAGGTGTCGTTCTTCGGCAGGTCGGGCCTTACTAGGATTACTCCAACCGATTGCGGCCCGACGGGCTTCCTGAACAGGACATGCCCCCACCCGCACGAGTCACTCGTGCCCTGGGGGAACCACCTCGTGTCCATGCTCCTGCTGAAACTGTCGGCGGAGGACCTGCTCACTCTGAATTCGCGTCGCAGAATGGTTCCGCACCTTGCTGCCCGATGGCGCCACTTCAGGGGCGCGGACGCCTCGTTGTCGGAACGTTCCGCGTGGGCGGAAAGCCTGGTGAGCCTGGCGAACGACCTGGTCGCGGCGGAGCGCGGCAACGTGGAGATGATCGTCGAATGTGCCGCCACGCTCGACGAGGTGAACCGTTCCGAGAACCCACGCCTCATCGACGTCGTTCTGGTGGGCCGACACCCGGAACGCAACGTGCCGTCGGTCCAGTTGGTCGAGCTGAAGCGCTGGTCGACGGTGACCAGGGTGGAGCAGGCCACGGCAGACCTGCTCTACGTGCCGGCCATGGACGAGGTGAAGCAGCACCCGGCACTGCAATTGCGCTCGTATTACGAGGCGTTCACGAGTGACAGGGGCCCCTTCCGGCGCTCGGACTTCGAATGCGGAGGTTTCGCCTACCTGCACAACGCCGCGGATGATTCGGTTCGGCCCTTGATCGACGTGGATGCGCCGACAGGTGCCTACGCCCGCGTGTACACGAGCGACCGGCGCGCACAATTGCTGTCCGACCTCCAGCGGCACTTCGCCGTTGAAGGCGCGGCCTCAGAGGCCGAGAGGATGCTGCAGAACATGGGGTTGCGCAACACTCCGCTGCTCGACGCGATGATCTGGTCCCGCGGGGCCGACACCGTCTTCACCCTCCGTGGGCGCCAGAAGGCAGTGGCCGACCAGGTCCTGGAATCGGCCGCCAAGGTTCTACCGGATCCCGAGCGTCCCACCTTGGTCCCGGACGAACAACGGGTGATCTTCCTGGTGACCGGTGGCGCCGGAACGGGAAAGAGCGCGATCGGACTGCAGATCAAAGCGGAGCTGGAGGCACAGGGCCGCACGGTCAACTACGCCAGCGGAAGCAGGGCGTTCAACGGCGCGCTCCAAGAGCACGTCGGATACGGAGACCGGGAGTTCAGGGAGTCGTTCACGTACTTCAGCAATTTCGTCAAACCACCGGAGCCACCCCTGGACGTGTTGATCTGCGATGAGGCACACCGGCTTCGCGACCGCTCGACGAATCGATTCTGGAAGCCCGAGGACTGGGGTACGGGCCCGCAGGTGGACGAGCTCCTCGCCGCTTCGCGACTGACGGTCTTCTTCATGGATGAAGGGCAGTCGGTGAGGCCGAACGAGGTCGGTACCGTGCAGCTGATCAAGGAGGCTGCTGCCCGCCACGATGCCCGCCTCGTTGAGGTCGGGCTTCGCGAGCAGTTCCGCTGTGGCGGCAGCGACGCCTACCCCCGTTGGGTGCGCGCCGTGCTCGGTGTGACGGACGAGGAGACCGAGTGCTGGCGCCCGGACGGCCTGATGCACGTCGAAGTGGCGGACACCCCTGAGGAACTCGAACGGATCATCCGTGCCGAAGCGCTGGCCGGTGCGTCTGCGCGCATGGTCGCCGGCTATTGCTGGCCCTGGACCAAGCCACTCGGCAAGGAGAGGCGGCTGGAGGCCGATGTGCGCATCGGCGACTGGCACCGGCCGTGGAACGCGGACAGCGACACCTTCTGCGCTGACGACGTACCCCCGTCCAGGATATGGTCCGTGCACGAGAACGGCCTCGGCCAGATCGGTTGTGTCTATACGGCGCAGGGCCTCGAATGGGACTGGTGCGGCGTCATCATGGGCGAGGACATGGTGCGCCGAGACGGCCAATGGGTGTTCCGTCGGGGCAAGGAGCGCAAGGACGAGGAGTCCGACACCAAGCGAGTGGCTCGCCCCGGCTCGTTCGACCCGAAGGTGAAGGCGGGCAGTGTCGACGACGAGGAATTCGCCCGACTCGTCCGCCACGCCTATCACGTGCTGATGACCCGGGCCAGCCGGGCAACAGTGCTCTACTCCACAGACGAGGAGACCCGGACCTACCTCAAGGAACTCGTCGGACCGGTCGAGCTCCACGCATTGCGTCCTACGTGGGAGAATCTGCCCGCGGAGGCGCGCAAGCCGCACCTGCCCCGACCCAGCAGGGGAAGACGCGGCAAGAGGAATCGGAAGGCGCGCAAGTCGCAGGGGCCCGATCTGACGCTGTTCTGACACGCTTTCGCGTTCGGTGTGAGTGGCGGGCTCACCGGGCCCGCCACCCGCCCGCTCTAGAAGAGCAGACCCGCAATCGACAGCAAGGCCGTCACCACAAGATTGGTGACGACTCCGACGGCGATTTCGATCAGGATCTCGCGGATCCGTTCACGACGCGCAGGCTTGTACTCGACCGAGGTCATGGCCGCTCCAATGCAGTGAGATCGGAATGGCAGGGGGACGCCCTGCGGGCATCCACGCTCGCGTCGTGTGTCGCCACACGACGGGCACAACCGTTCGTCGCTCACGGGTCATTGGGGCAGGCGTACCGACCCTTGCCTCGTACCCTCCGGGAAGGTGCGCAGCGCGATCATGCTATCTCGCGGCCCGGCCCGCGCGTCGTGGTTTTCGCAGTGCTCCAGTGGCCGAGAGCGCCCTGATCTCCGCGGCGCCTCGAATGCGGTTGGTGCTCAAGGCGTCGGAGGGATCAGCGTGCGGAGCTTCTCGCGGGTCTCGGGATCCGTCGAATAGACGACCGTCCCGATCATGCCCCGGGTGAGAAGCACCTTGTACGTATTGCGCACGAGGCGATCCACGTCGTCATCCGATGTCGCCTTCGTGAACGAGGGATCCTTCGACGCTGTGCGGTCCACCACCCAGCGGTCGATCCGCCAGACGAGGTCCGGGCCCATGATGACACCCGACCAGTCGTACTCGAAGCCCTGCGCGGTGTACACACATCCGACCTGCCCGAACCCCTCGGGGGCGGTGGCCCACAGTGGCGCCGGCGGTGCGCCGAGCAGGGCTCGGTCACCGTAGAGGTTCCATGGCCTCGCCCAGTCACCGATGACCACGTCGGTGGGCAGCGCATTCATACTGGAAGTGATCTTCGTCGTCCACTTCCAGCAGTAGCCCGCGGACATGCGGGCGCTGTAGCCTTGCGCCCGTTGAGCGGCCAAGAAGTCTTCGAGCTCCTGCGGGGTGTCGACGGTCATCAAACGGACTTTGTCGTCGGGCTCCCACACGGTGGGAGCTCGACCTTCGAGCCCCAGAAGGTCAACGACCCACCGCAGGTATGCGTCGCTGCCACCGCATCGGAACTGACTGTCCAGTTCCACCACGGTGCATGCGAGCCCCAATGCGGCGGCTGCTTCCCGAATCTGCTCCTCCGTCCCCATCTCGCCCGGTCGGACCACTTGGTGCTGGTCCAGCAGGAAGACCGGAACCCGAGCCGCTGCCATCAGCTCCGCCACCTGCGGTCGGCCCGTGCGGAGCGTCGCCTTCGTGTAGCGGTTGGCGGAGGTCTTGCGCAAGCGGTGCGCCTCGTCGCAGACAAGGACGTCGAGATCGTTGGGCTCAGCCTCCATGAAGCTGTTGAAATAGCGGAAGAGCCGCTGCACTTCGGGCTTGCGGGTGCCGGCGATCTTGCGCATCGTCTTGGTGAACGACTGCGAGCCGGTGGCGTGCAGGGCGGGCACCCCGCGCCGGTAGAGGTCTCCGAGGAGAGACAAGGCGATCACACTCTTGCCGGAGCCCGGCCCCCCGGTCACCACGACGACCTGTTTGTGATCCGCTTGTCGCGCCCGCCGCACTGCGGCCATGACCGTCTCGTAGGCGAGCCGCTGTTCATCGAGCAGGATGAACTGTTCCCGGTCGCGCACCTCTGCGGCAGCAACGGCCATCAGCTGCCTCGACGGCCTGACCTTGGCCTGCAGCAAGGCATCGGCCGCATCCGCACCGGGTTTCGCGGCCAGGCGTGAACGCAGGTAGTTCAGGAAGGCGCCGCGCTGATCACCGGTGAACATCCGGCCGCGATCGCCTTCTGCGACATGGCGCAGGCCCGCCACTTTGGCCTCCGTCGCGTTGTGCAGGTATGCCACGCCGACGACCGACTTCGGACTGTTCTCCAGAGCCCCATTGAACGAGACCAGGTAGTCGCAGTAGCCGCGCACCTGCTCGATCGGATTGAGGGTCGGATGGTCGTAGGCGTCGATATGGCAGAGCAGCGGATCCTCCGGCTCGGGGTGGGCTTCGCTCCACTGCTTCAGTTCGACCACCACGTACGACGCCTCACCGGTGGCTGGATGTACCCCGGCCAATATCACGTCAGCGCGCTTGCTGGTCAGCGGCAGCCCGTACTCCAGCAGCATTTCGACCTCGCCGAGTCCGGCTTCCACGAGCACGTTGGTGAGTGCCGGAATGCTGTGCTCCCACGCCCGAACCTCCGCCGGCTGGGGTCGATGACGGTGTTGGTGCAGGAAGTTCTCGGTCAGGAGCCGCGCCAACCGACCCTCGACGTGGGTGCGGGTGGCCAGTGACGCCGCAGACTCACGGAACAGCAAGAGAATGCCCCCAGGCAGCACGAAGTAGCTCGTGCGGGTGGGGGCATGTCCTGGTTCCGCAGATGCGGAGCGGAAGCCTGTCGGGCCGCTGAGTCTGTCGCGGCCATTCTAGAACAGGCAGTGGATCAAGAGCCTGGCCTCACGTTTCAACTGGTGGACGCGGTGTGGAACCGTACGGTGTCGTGCAAGGCCGCTCGCGCGCCGTCGAAGTCGGCCAGTCGCGCGGCAACGGTGGCCACCGCGAGACGCTGGGGGAGCGCTGCTGAGAACTTCAGGCCGTGTACGGCTCGGTGATCGACATCAGGCAACACCAGCGCGTTTCCGCCGTCGGCATCCGCACGCGCCACTCGCCACATGTCGGGTGTCAGGTCTTCCCTCAGCCGCACGTAGCAGTCCGTCGGTCGTTGAACGGGATCACTGATCGACGGAAGGGTGGCGGCCAGTGTCGCGTTCGCTCGGTAGCCGGCCCACGTCCACCAACGCACATCCGTTCCCAGGCGGGTGATCAGGGAGCCGTCAGCATCCGTGATCTGTGGAGCTTCCTCACGCCACTCGGTCAGGCACGCCTCGGCCCGACGGGTCAGAGAAACCAGGGGGTCTGCTCCGAGAAGTACGTCGCGCATCGAGCGGGTCAAGGCGTACGAGAGACCGGCGAGGGAACCGCCCGTCCATTTGGCGACGCCACCACCGTCGGCCGGCTCGACGAAGGCCCGCTTGCGGCCCCCGCTTCGTCGCTGCGTGCTGAAGAGCTGATTGACTCGGCCATCCGGCGGTAGACAAAGCTCTTGGGAGATCCTAACGGTGGGGCCTTGACATCAGGGGCACCTGCGACGAAGCGGGCAGCGCCCGGGCTTGCGGATGCCGCGAGTGCAGGGCAGGCGCGATCAAGAGCGGTGCGAATCGGTCAAGTACTTAAGTCCCTGCCGATCTCGGAGAACGGTCCGGGAGGATTGCAGGCGATGGACATGACTTCTTCCCGGCCGGAGGGCCCTCCAGCCGGCTACGGGCCCTTCGCGCATCTCACCGCCCCGAACGTGCTGCTCTACCGCTCGGTGATGCGCGCCTTCCTCGTGGCCAAGGAGCGGTTCGCCGTACACCTGCGGCCCGAGGACGTCTACGCCGGGCTGCCCGCCGCCGTACGGCCCGGCGAGTTGGAGGGTGTCGTCGGCGTACTGGACAAGCTGGTCGAGTGGGGGAACCTGCGCGCCGACCCGGACACCGGGCGGGTCACGGCCGTCGAGGACTTCTACCGCAAGCGGTACATCTACCAGCTCACCCGGGAGGGCGAGGCGGCCGAGGAGGCCCTGTCCGCCTACGACGAGGCGCTCGGGCGGCGGGGTGCGCTCCAGGCCGTCGCGCTGCACGACATCGTCACCCAGCTCCGCGCCCTCCTTGTGCTGGCGGCCGAGGAAGCGCCGGATCCGGCCAAGACGCATCTCGCGCTGGACGGGCTCGCCAGTCGGTTCGGGGCGCTGGCCGACAACGCCCGGGCCTTCATGGGGTCCCTGCAGCGGACCATCGACCTCCACGACGTGGCGGAGGAGGTCTTCCTCGCCTACAAGGACCAGCTCATCCAGTACCTGGAGCGGTTCATCCAGGACCTCATCACCCTCGGCGGCCGCATCGCCCGGCTGATCCTGGAGCTGGAGGAGGGTGGCAGCATCGAGGCGCTGCTGTGGGCCGCTGCCGCCCGTGAGGCCGCCGATGCCACCCCGCAGGAGGCCGCATACGCCGAGCAGGCCGCGTACGAGCGGTGGGCCGGCCGGTGGGCCGGGCTGGCGGCCTGGTTCCTCAGCCGGGACGGCCGGGAATCGCAGGCCCGGCTGCTGCGCGGCCGTGCGCTCGGGGCCGTACCCCAGCTGCTGGCCGTCGTACGGTCGCTGAACGAGCGCCGAGCCGGGCGTTCCGATCGCTCCGCCGACTTCCGTACGCTCGCCCGCTGGTTCGCCGAGGCTCCCGACGACGACGCCCGGCACCGGCTTTGGCGCACCGCCTTCGGGCTGTACCCGGCCCGGCACCTCACGGTCGACGCCGAGACGCTGGCCGCCCGCGCCGCCCGTCCCGATCCGGCGTCCACCCCATGGGCCGACGCCGAGCCGCTGCGCATCAGCCCGCAGCTGCGCCGTACCGGCAGCTACGAGCGGCGCGGCAAGCCCCGCAAGGTGGAGGACCGGCAAGAAGCGCGCCGCAGGCTCACCGAGGTGGCCGTCAAGCAGGCCGCGGAGATCGCGGCCGCGCGGGCCCGGCTCGTCACCGACGGCATCACCCGCCTGTCCGGGCTCGGCGAGCTCGACCCCGTCAGCTTCCGGCTCTTCCTCCAGCTCCTCGGGGACGCCCTGGCCACCTGGCGGCCCGGTATGACGCACACGGTGGCCACCAGCAACGACGGGTCCATGGAGATCCGACTCACCGCCTTGGCCGATGGATCCGCGGCCGAGGTCCGCACGCCGGGCGGCGTCTTTCGCGGCCCTGACCACACCATCGAGATCATCGATCTGGCGGAAGGAGACGACGGACTGTGAGTACTCCGCTCGCCGAAGTGCTGGACGGGCAGCATGCCGCGGAACTGCGCAAGGCCGCCCGCGCTCTGCTGAAGCAGCCTCTGCTGCTCGCCGTCGGCGCGTACGCCGACGAGTTCCGTCTCGTCCGGCGGCACGCCTCCGACCTGCGCGAGTGGTTCGACCGCAACACTGGCTGGTCCCTCCAGGTCGACGCCGAGACCGCCCGGCTGGGCAAGATCCCGGCCCACCTCGCCGATGCCACCCACCCCGCCCGCGAGGCCACGCGCAGCGCCGCCCCCTTCCCCCGCCGCCGGTACGTCCTGCTCTGCCTCGCCCTCGCCGCGCTCGAACGCGGCGAGGCGCAGATCGCGCTCGGCCGCCTCGCCGACCAGGTCGTCCTCGACGCCACTGATCCGCAGCTGGCCGCGACGGGCATCCAGTTCACCCTGGACCGCCGCGACGAGCGCCTCGACCTCGCCGCCGTCGTACGCCTCCTGCTCAGCCTCGGAGTGCTGCGGCGCGTCGCCGGCGACGAAGAGGCGTACGTCAGCGGCGCCGGAGACGTCCTGTACGACGTCGAACGGCGGGTGCTCGCCGGGCTGCTCGCGACCCGACGCGGCCCGTCCACCATCCGGGCCGCCACCCTGGACGAGCGGCTCGTCGGGCTCACCGCCGAAACGGCCCTCGACAGTGACGAACTCCGGTTCCGGGCTATGCGCCGCTCGCTGACCCGCCGACTGCTGGACGACCCCGTGCTCTACTACGACGAACTGACCGACGCCGAGCTGGGCTACCTCACGCGGCAGCGCGGTTTCCTCACCGCACGCATCACCGAACTGACGGGCCTGGTGGCCGAGGTCAGGGCCGAAGGCATCGCCATGGTCGACCCCGACGACGACCTCACCGACCTCCGCATGCCGGAATCCGGCACCCACGGTCACGTCACCCTGCTGCTCGCCGAGTACCTCACGAGTGCCGAAGGTCCGGTCGTCTCCACAGCAGACCTTGAACGCCGTGTTGCCGCACTGGCCGCCGAACACGGAGGCTTTTGGGCGAAGTCGGCGCGTGAGCCGGGAGCCGAGGGGGAGCTCGTAGAGCAGGCCGTCAGTCGGCTCGCCGCCCTCGGCCTGGTCTCCCGTACTCCTGACGGGGTGGTGCCACGCCCGGCGCTCGCCCGGTACGCGGTCGGCGAGACCGTCGTACTCGAACCCCGCACAGTCGGCACCGCTCAGGTGCCCGCGCAGCGAAAGGCTCATCAGCGTTGACCCCCCGTGCCGTACTCCCGGTCCCCGCGCGCGCCCGCTGGCAGCCCCTGCGGATCGGTCTCGTCGATCTTTTCCACTACGACGTGGAGGAATTCCACTTCCGCGACGGGCGGCTGCTGCTCCGGGGGAACAACGGCACAGGCAAATCCAAGGTGCTCGCCCTGACCCTGCCCTTCCTCCTGGACGGGGACCTCAGCGCGCGCCGGGTGGAGCCCGACGGAGACGCCGGAAAGAGGATGGAGTGGAATCTGCTGCTCGGCGGAGAGCACCCCTACTCCGAACGGCTCGGCTACACCTGGGTGGAGTTCGGCCGCCGCGACGAGGTGAGCGGCGAGGAGCAGTTCCGTACGCTTCTCTGCGGGCTCAAGGCCGTCAGCGGGCGCGGCATCGCCCGGCACTGGTGGGCGGTGACCGCCCAGCGGATCGACCACGCACCGGCCGGGGCGGTGTCGGAGGGGTCGCTCAGCCTCCTCGACACCACCGGCACGGTGTTGTCCCGGGACCGGCTCATCGAGGCGGTCGCGGGACACGGAATGGTCTACGACCAGGCCAAGACCTATCGCCGGGCCGTCGACGAGGCGCTCTTCGGGCTCGGGGAGCAGCGCTACGGCGCCCTCGTGGACCTGCTCATCCAGCTGCGCCAGCCCCAACTGTCCAAACGCCCCAACGAAGCCGCCCTCTCCCGCGCGCTCACCGAAGCGCTTCCGCCCATAGACCAGGCCGTCATCGCGGACGTGGCCGAGGCATTCCGCTCCCTGGACGAGGAGAAGGAGGAGCTACGGGCCGCCGGCGCGGCCGAGCGCGCGGCCTCTGCGTTCCTCGACCACTACCGGCGCTATGCCCGCATCGCCTCCCGCCGGCGCGCACGCCTCCCGCGCAGCGAGCACTCGAAGTACGAGCACCTGCTGCGCGACCTCGCCGAGGCACAGGCCGAGAAGGCCGCGGCCGAGGAGGAGCGGGCGGCGGCCGACGAGCGGATCGCCGCGCTCACCGAGACACAGGCCCGACTGGAGGCCGTCGACGCAGCCCTGCGTGAGGGCCCGGAAATGCGCAGCGCTCATGAACTGGAGCGGGCCGCCAAGGCGTTGGAACGGTGCGGGCAGGACAGCGCACGCGCACGCGCCGACCGGGAGGAGGCCGCGCTGCTGCACACACGGGCGCTCGGCCGCCTCACGGCGGCGGAGAACCGGTTCCAGGCCGCCGGGCACCGAGTCGAGGACACGCTTCGCCTCGCGCGGGAAACCGCCGAGGCGGCCCGGCTGGACCTGCCCGGGGACGAGGGGCTGACGGCGGCCGAACTGCGTGCCGCTGTGACCGAGGCGACCGACCGCCGACACCGCACCCTCGCGCACGTCGAGGAGCTCGCGGACCGCGCCGAGGCGGCGGCGTCCGAGCGCCGGGCCGCCGCACTGCGGCTCGACGAGACGGAAACCGACCTGGCGCACGCCGCCGAGGAACAGGGCGCGGCCGACGAGACGGTGACGGCCGCGGGCCGGGCCCTGGTGGACGCCGTGCGCGAGCACGCGGGCCGGTGCGAGGAGCTCGCGTACGCCGACCCGGTCGGACTGTTGGACGAGCTCCAGGAGTGGACCCGGCACCAGGACGGGCCCTACCCGGCACGCCGGCATGGATCGGACGCGCACAGCGCCACGGCAGCGGTACTCGCCGACCAGGCTGCGCAATCAGCGCAGCGCGGGGCGGCCCTGGCGGCCCGTGCCCGAGACGCGGAACAGGAACTCGCCGAGCTGGAGGCCGGCGGCCGCCGTGGACCGCAGGCCCCGTACACCCGGAACCCCGGTCTGCGCGATCAGGCGCCCGGCGCCCCACTGTGGCGGCTGGTCGACTTCCGGGACGAGGTCGCGGACCGGGAGCGCGCCGGCCTGGAGGCGGCCCTGGAGGCGGCCGGGCTGCTGGACGCTTGGGTGCGCCCCGACGGCGCGGCCCTGGCAGCGGACGGTCACGACGTACTCCTCGACGCGCGGACGGGTCCGGTCGACGGGCCGTCGCTCGCCGACGTGCTGCGCCCGGCCGTCGACTACGGCGATGCCCAGGCGACCCACGTGGGTGAAGAGACAGTGGGCCGACTCCTCTCGGCGATCGGCCTGGGCGCGGTCGCTGGGGACGCGGAGGCGGGTGCCGGGCCAGGGGGCACCGAGCCGACAGCCGGCACATGGGCGGCTCCGGACGGCCGCTACCGCGTAGGCGTCCTCATCGGTCGGTGGGCCAAACCTGCGGCCGAGTACATCGGCGCGGGCGCCCGGGAAGCCGCGCGGCGCAGCCGTATCACCACCTTGCGCGCCGAACTCTCCCTTCTCCAGGGAGAGGAGGCAGCCGAGGCCGTGCACGCGCAGGCTCTGGAGACCCGGCGCCGTACGCTCGACGCCGAACTGGCCGCGGTGCCCGACGACGGGCCGCTGACCCGGGCGCACGCCCGCGCGGCGGCTGCCGCCGACACCGCGCGCCGGGCCAGGTCCCGTCGTGAGGGACGGGCCGCCGACGCGCTGGCCGCAGCCGAGCGGTCGGAGCTGGCGAGCGCCGAGCTACAGGAGGCCGCCGCCGATCTGGGGCTGCCCCGGACCGGCCGGCGCTGGCCGTCGTACGGCAGGCCCTCGTCGAACTCGCGGCCGTCCTGGCCGCACTCTGGCCCGCCCTGCGCGAACGAACCGAAGCGGCACGGCAGGCACAGGAGGAGCGTGAGGAAACCGGCCGGGCAGGGGAGCGCACCGCCGAAATCGCCCTGCGCGCGGAGGAGGCCGCCCGCGAGGCGGCAGCCGCGGACGAGCGGCTCACCACGCTGCGCTCGACCGTGGGCGCGGCCGTGGCCGAGCTGGAACGGCGGCTGGCGGAGACCGCGGAGGCCCTGCGCGGCTGCGCTGCCGATCAGCGGTTGTCCCAGGACCGCCGCACGGAGGCGGACCGGCGGGCCAACCGGGCCGAAGGCCGGATCGAACAGCTGGAGAAGGCCGTCACCGAGGCTGCCTCCGCGCGCTCCGAGGCCATCGCCGCGCTCCAGCGCTTCACCGCCACCGGGCTGATCACGGTCGCGCTTCCCGAACTTGCCGTACCGGCCGCCGCCGACGGCCCGTGGGCGGCCACCCCGGCCATCGCCCTCGCCCGTTCCCTCGAAGCGGAGTTGTCGACGACGGACGACTCGGACGGTGCTTGGGAGCGCGTACAGCGGCGTCTGAGCGAAGAGCTCAAAACCCTTCAGGACGCGCTGTCCCGGCACGGCCATACCGCCTCGGCCCGGATGGTCGAGGACGGGATGATCGTCGACATCGTCTACCAGGGCCGCGAACGCGCCGTACCCGAACTCGCCGAGGCGCTGGCGGTCGAGGTCGGCGAACTCACCCGCATCCTCTCCGCGAATGAACGCGAAATCCTTGAAACCCACCTCATCACCGAGGTCGCGGGCACTCTTCAGGAGCTGATCGCGACCGCCGAACGGCACGTGCTCGCCATGAACGCCGAGCTGGAGGACCGTCCGACCTCCACCGGCATGACCCTGCGCCTGGTGTGGCGGGCCTCCCGCAAGGCACCTGCCGGCCTTGCCCAGGCCCGTGGCCGACTGCTCCAGACCGCCGACGCCTGGACTCCCGAGGACCGGGCCGCGGTCGGGGAGTTCCTGCAGACGCAGATCGCCCGCCAGCAGACCGAGGACGCGGCCGGCAGCTGGCTGGAACACCTCACGGCGGCGCTCGACTACCGTTCCTGGCACGAGTTCGCCGTCGAGCGGCAGCAGCACGGTCGCTGGGTGCCTGCCACCGGTCCCGCGTCCGGAGGCGAACGCGTCCTGGCGGTCTCCGTGCCCTTGTTCGCCGTGGCCTCCTCGCACTACGCGAGCGCGGCCAGCCCGTACGCACCACGACTCGTCACCCTGGACGAGGCGTTCGCGGGCGTCGACGACGACTCGCGCGCCAAGTGCCTCGGCCTCCTGCACGCCTTCGACCTGGATGTGGTCATGACCAGTGAACGGGAATGGGCCTGCTATCCGCAGGTACCGGGCATCGCCATCGCCCAGCTGTCCCGGGTCGACGAGGTGGCCGCCGTTCTGGTCACCCGCTGGGAATGGGACGGCACGGCTCGTACCCGTCACGAGGACCCGGTGCGCACGCCGGACCCGGAGCCCCTGTGGACGTGAACAGGACTCCGGTTGACGAAGCCCGCCTGCGCCGCCTCCTCGGCGGGCCCGATCTGGCCTGGCTGCTGGAGCGCGTACGCCGTCGGCTGGAGCGCGGACAGTCCCTCACCGGACCCGTCTCCCTGGCCGCGCCGACCCCGGCCCAACGGGCCGCGGCCGAGCGGCTGCTGGGCCGGGCCCCGGGTGATGGCAAGGCGCTGACGGTCCGGCTCGACGCCGTGGACGCCGTGCTGGTCAGATCAGGCGTCAGCCCCGAGGGCCTGACGGTGGCCGTGACGGCGCTCACCGGGCCCGTCGTCCCTCTCGAAGAGGTCCGCCGGAGTGAGGACCAGGCCTGGGCGGAGGCCTACGCTCCGCTCACCGGGCTCGCCGGAGAGGTTCCGTCCCTCGAGGAATGGGTCGGCCGGGTACGCGAAGACGGCCTTGTGCGGCGTCTCGCCCGTACGCCTGAGGCCGCCCGACCGCTGCTCGATCAGGTGGCTCGCGTCCTGCGGGAACTGCCGGCCGAGCCGCCGCGCTCCCTCTCCGTGTTCGCCGCGGACATCCTGGGCAGCGCCCACGCACTGGACGACGGCACACCCCCGGCGACGCTCTGCCTCTCCGGCATCCGTGCCCTCACGGGACATCCGGACGGGGCGGGCGCAGCCTGGCGACGGGCCGCCTGGGCCTCCGCCGGCCTTCTCCGTGACGACGTCTCTTCCACGGTCCTCACCCTCAACCTCCGGGGGACCCCCGCTCTGGACTGGATGGCTGACATGGGGGAACCGTGCGTACTCACCCTTCGCCAGCTCGCCCACCGTCCGCTCCGGACCACACCGCCGGTGGTCCACATCTGTGAGAATCCCGCCGTCCTGTCGGCCGCGGCCGACACCTACGGCCCGGATGCCCTCCCGCTGGTCTGCCTCCAGGGCCAGCCGTCGGCTGCCGCCCTGGCCCTCCTGGCGCACCTCCACGAGCTCCGTGCCGAATTCCGCTACCACGGCGACTTCGACTGGGGCGGCCTGCGCATCGCCACGACGCTGCACCAGCACGTGCCGTGGCAGCCATGGCGCTACACAGCCGAGGAATACCGTGCGGCGGTAGCCGCTGCCGGTTCTGCTCCCCGGCCTCTGACCGGGATGTCGGCTCTGTCGCCATGGGATCCGGATCTGGCGACTGCCCTCGCTGAGCACGGTGTGCGTATAGAGGAGGAGGCTGTTCTGTACTCGTTGCTGGCAGACCTCGGGTAGGACGTGCGGCTGATGAGACATGCGACGTGCCGAGACCGGGACCGACGCCAGGACCAGTGACGCTCGTTTGACGCACGGACCCTCACGAGGGGCTGTGAATGGCGATCCATGTGGCCTTTGACCTGCTGCTTTGCTGGCCGGCCTCGATTCGTACGTGCTCTCGATGACGCATCACGTGGAGTGTGTGCTGATCCTGGAGCGGGTTAAGTAGGGCTTCTGGCCTGCGGTTTGCCTAGGGCGTTTCTGATGGCTCTTGGACGGTGTCGCGGAGCCAGATGACGATCGCTGCGACGGCGAGGGTGCCGTTGAAGATGTAGTCACGTTTGTCGTACCTGCTGGCCACTGCGCGGTACTGCTTCCATTTGCTGACGCACCGCTCGACGGCACTGCGGTGGCGGTACTGGGTCTTGTCGAAGGCCGGAGGGTGTTCGCCGGCCCGGCCCTTGCGCTGGCGGTTGGCCCGCTGGTCCTCGGGCTGGGCAATGGTCGCCTTGATGCCCCGTCGTCGCAGGTAAGCACGGTTGTCGTAGCTGGAGTACGCCTTGTCACCGCGGACACGATCCGGTCGACTGCGGGGTCGGCCCGGTCCACGCCGCCGGATCCGAAGGCCCTCCAGCACAGGGATGAACATAGGGCTGTCGCCCCGCTGGCCTGGGGAGGTCAGCCAGGTCAGCGGGCGGGCCCGGTCGTCGGCCAGCAGATGGACTTTGCTGGTCAGCCCGCCTCTTGAGCGTCCCAACGCCTCACGCCCATCGGCTTCCACACGCGAACCGCCCCCTTGTGCGGAAAGTCCCGCGGCGGCCGGCGGCCGGCGGCGGGCACCGGCCGCATGCTGGTGCGCCCGGCAGGACGTGGAGTCGATGTTCACCGCCCATTCCCGCCTGCATTACACGGTCTCCTTCTGAACGGCCTCAACCAGGGCCCCGTCGGGGTCGGCGGCATCGGCCTCGATCTGTAACTCGGTCAGGATCTGCTGCCAGGTTCCGTCCGCTGACCAGCGACGGTGCCGTTCATAAACGGTCTGCCAGGGGCCGTACCGTTCGGGCAGATCCGGCCAGGGAACGCCGGTACGGGCCCGGAACAGCACCCCGTTGACCACTTTCCGGTGATCCGCCCACTGCCCGCCCGGCTTGCCGTTGGCGGGCAGTAAAGCCTCGATCTTCTGCCACTGCGCGCCCGTGAGCTCATGTCGCCGCACCATAGAACGCACCTGCCCAGCCGGAGCACTGATCCACCCACCCCAGCAAGAGCCATCAGAAACGACCTAGGTCGCTCAGGTATGGCAGACGGTGATCGACTTGTTTCCCAGAGCGTATGGCGTCGGACTTCTGCTGTGTACGGATCCCAAACCCTGCGTCACCACTGGCACTGAGGGTTCTCCTCAGGTCGACCAGGCCACTCCGTAATTGAGCGCGTCATCCGGGCGCGGCGGCTCAGCGGACCACCATCGGCGGATCAGGCGGGGTGAGGAGAAGCCGGGCCGTGTGGCCCCGTGGCGTCAGCCACGGGGCCACACGGTGGTGGGGGATACGAGGAACCCCTCTTCTTGCTGGTCAGCAGCTGGCCCCCGGGCTGTCCGTGTCCAGTTCCAGGTCCACGCTGTACACCGGACGGTCCTCGATCCCCAGGGCGCGCATCAGCTCGGTGGTCGGAATCCTGTACTTACGTCCGACGCGGAGGACAGGGCAGGGGAACTCGTCCTCGCGGATCAGCCGGTACGCGGTCGTCGAGGCGATTCCGAGCGCTCGGGCCGCCGTCCGCAGGTCCACTGCGACCGGCAGGTCGAACATCTCGGTGAAACTAAGTCGGCCCTGTGCCGGGTCCTTCACGCTCGCCTCCCCGCAGGGCGGACCGGCCGGGCGCCCGCGCGGCGCCTGGACTGTCGCTTCCGCCGGGGGGCGTGGTGTGTAGGACGGTTCCTCGTCCTGTCGTCGGTGTCGGCGAAGGCGCCCTTGCGCAGATGCTCCGGGCGCACCCGGAAGCGCAGCGGGGCGCGCAGCCCGTCCGGGCCATCCGGACGGTCAACCCGTACGTCCAGTCCCTCCTCGGCCGGAGCGTCTGCCTTCCCGTCGGACGCGGCGAGGGCGTGGTCCTGGGCGATGCGCTCGACCTGCGTGGAGGGGTACTCCCGCAGGCCGTTGCGGGCGAAGTGCCACGCCCTGGTGCGCGCCGCGTGGATCAGGGAGGAGCCGGATACGCGGCTCGCGGCGTCCGGGGACGCCAGCTCTTCCAAGAGAGCCAGGACCATCTCGGCCTCCACGTCCGACCGGTCGGCACGTAGACGCGTGCAGACGCGGTGGACCGTCCCGGTCAACCGGGGCAGCGCAAGCCAGATCACCAGGAGCTTCCTGGTGCCGTGTGAACCGAGGTCACTCAGCGCGGTGCGGAGCACCTCCTTCCAGACCGCGGTGGCGAACTGCGGGTCGGAGCCCGGCCCGTACAAGGCATCGTGCGTCTCGGTGGCGGTTAGCCGGACCGGCTCTGCCCCCTCGGTGTCCGCAGGAACGGTCACGAGGACCGCCTCGCCGACTCGAGGTTCGTCGAAGTGTCGCCTCACCGAGGCAAACAAACCACTGGATGGTGGGTACATCAGGAAATATCCTCTCTCTGGGCTGGGGGCGGAGGCAGCGGGGCACTGAACGGGCTTAAGTGCTCAGGGGTGGTTGCATCACCCAGATGCGGAAGGAACGGGCATAAGTCCCAGGCGCCCCACTTTGATGCGTACGTATGCGGTGTTGGTCTTGTCGACCAGGAAACGCCGCCTTCGACCACGAGCGTGTGACCGGTGCGGAAGGCCGAGGCCGCTAGCTCGCCGGTCGGAGCAGTTCGGAGGGGTGGGGTCGAGGGTGGGTGCCCGCCCGGGACAGGCACCCACGAGCTGTGGAGCTCAGGTGGTCTCGGAGGGCGAGGTGTCCGGCGCCTCGGTCTGCGGGGTCGCCGGCGTGGTGCCCTCGGTCCGGTCTGCCGCTCGTCGGCGGCGGCTCGGCGGCCAGCCGGGGGACAGGCGCAGACGGCTCGTTCGACGGTTTCGCTGACGGTTGTTCATAGGGCTTGCGGTTCCTTCCTGATCGGTCGATGGATGCGTCGCCGTCTCGCGTTTCTGCGAGCGGCTGGTGCCATCGTGCCCGGGGCCGGCAGGAGGCCGCAGAGCGAAAACTGAGGGAGAACTGAGACCTGGGGGGCGTGAAGGAGTGAGCGCGTGTGAAGCGGCGCACCGCAGCCCACAGATGAAGGGGGTGCCGACGAAGGGGCGGACCATTGCTGCCGGTTCGGAGAGAGGAAGGGCGATGGAGGGGCACGTGCTAGGCGCGGTCCGAGCCGAAGGGGGCGACGGCGGAAGGGACTTGGCAGGTTCGAAGGCGGCCGCACTGTTCGCACTCCTGGTGATATCACCGGGCTGCAGATGCACCAGGAAGGAGATCGCCGAAGTCCTTTGGGAGGGCGACGAGAACGCCGGCGACCGGGTGGACCGTGCCGTCTCCGACCTGCGGAAGCACTTGGGCCGGGAGGCCGTGCCGCATGGTGGCAGGTCGGGTTACTGCACGCTCCGCGTGCCGCAGGACGGAGTCGACCTGCTCCGCTTTCGCGACGGGGTGGCGAAGGCCGCAGGGCTGAACCATCCGGAGCGGTTCGAGCAACTCGGTACGGCCTTGGATGAGTGGGACGGCGACGAACCGCTGAGCGGGCTGACCGAGAGCGGCTTCCAATTGCGCCGGGAGGAGTTGCGAGCCGAGTTGATGGCCGCCGTGTATGCCCGGATGGACGCCGCTTGGAAGTCCAGGGAGGAGAAGTGGCTCCGCGAGGAGACGGAGAAGTGGTTCGAGCGCGCATCGGAACTGCCCCAGGTCTTCCGGTTCTACCTGCTCGCCCACTACGACCTGCCGGAGCGTCGGCGTGAACGGCTCATCGAGGAGTGGACGAAGCGCAACGGAATGCCGGACGCCGACGTGCAGAGCGCCATCGACGAGGTCCGGGGGGTCACCCACCGACCGGGCGGGACGCTCCTGCCGCCTGTACCCGACCAGCTGCCCGGCAGCCGACGCAGGCCGGTCGGGCAGGACGAACTGATCGGCAGCCTCGTCGAGGCCGTGTGCGAGGAACAGGACGACGGCAACCTGGCGCTGGTCCTCATCAGCGGCATGGCGGGTGTCGGGAAGAGCATGGTGGCCCACCATCTCGCCCGTCGGCTGCAGGAGCGGTATCCCGACGGAGTGCTCTACGCCGGACTGAACGGGTTCGCCGACGGAGACCTGCGGCCCGCCGAACCGGACGAGGTGCTGGACGGGTTCCTGGCCGCGCTACCGCCCTACGCCACGGTGACCGGACTGGAGAGCAAGAGCAACGCGCTGCGGTCGGCACTGGCCCACCGTTCGGTACTCATCGTCCTCGACGACGCGCTCAACGCGCAGCAGGTGCTGCCGCTCCTCCCCGGAGACGGCACCTGCGCCGTGATCATCACCAGCCGCAACGACCTCTTGCGCCTGCAGTCCGAGAGAAAGGTGCTGTTCCGGAAGATGGAGCCGCTGCAAGAGGCGGATGCCCTGGAGGTGCTCCAGGAGAAGGTGCGGGTCAAGGACCGGGCGATCTACGCCCAGGCATTCAGCGATCTGGTCCGTCTCTGCGGCCGGCTGCCACTGGCCCTCGCCGTGGCGGCCCGGCTCCTGGAAGGCGGTGCGCGTCCGCTGCGTACCATTTCCGCCCTGGTGCGGGAGATGGAGGAGGAGCGGGCGAAGCTGGACACCTTGCATCTGCCGGAGCACGAACTTTCGGTCCGTGCTGCACTGAACTGCTCCGTACGCGTGCTCAGTGAGGAGGCCCGGTTGCTGCTGTGGCAGCTCGCCGTCCACCCCGGACCCAGTGCCTCCTGGGAGGCGGTGATGGACCTCGGGAGGGTGGCGGGCGAAGGTGCGCGCACCGACCGGGCCCTGATGGAACTCGTGGCGGCCAACCTGGTGGAGCTCCAGGGCGACCGCTACGGGCTGCACGACCTCGTGCGGGCGTTCGCCCGCCAGTACGTGCAGCCGGGGCCGGACGGAGAGACGGCGGAGATCGAGCGGGCGACCGTACGGCAGGTGCTGGAACACCAGCTGCACAACGTCCGCGCCTGCGACCGGGTGCTCGACCAGGAGCGCACGCTGCCCATCGGCGAGCCCGACGGGGTCACGGTCACCGACCCCGCGGAACCGGGACAGGCGATGGCGTATCTGGACGAGGAGTACGCCGCCGTCCAGCGAGGGATCCGATTAGCCATCGGCCAGGGCATTGGACGGTACGAATGGCTGCTTTCGATGGCCCTGGTCACCTATCAGTGGAGCCGCCACCTCCTTGACGACGCGCTGAGGAACCTCTGGTACGCCGCCGACGCAGCGGAATCCGCCGCCGCTCCGGTCGATTGTGCAACGGTCCACCGGATGCTGGCAGGAACGCAGTGGCGGCTCGGCAAGTACGACGCGGCCGTGGGCCACCTGCGGCGGGCCGTCCGCCTCAGCAAGGAGGACCACAGCGAGGAAGGCCGGCTGAGTCTGGCCCGGTCGCTGCACCGACTCGGGCTCACCCTGCGCAAGCAGGGTGAGCGGACGGGAGCGGAGGAAGCGCTATGCCAGGCACTGGAGTTGTGCCGGGAGGTGTCTGACCCGGTCGGGGAGGCGGCTGCCCTGAACGCCCTCGGCGCGCTCCACCACGACCGGGGCGATCACGAGCAGGCGCTCCGCCTGTGCGCCGACGCCCGAGGTGTGGTGGGGCGCACGGGGGAGCGCGGCGGCCTGGCCGACGTGTTGTTCACCCTGGCCAAGGTGCACCTGGCCCGCTCCGAGCGGAATGAGGCCGTCTCCCTGTACCGGCGGGCCTGCGACATATACCGCGAACAGGAGAACTGGCCCAGCGAAGACAAGGCGCGGCTGCTCTTCGCGGACGTCCTGGTGTCCGCTGGCAAGACCGACGAGGCGGTACGGGAGCTGGAGAGAGTCATCGTGCTACGCGAGTTGATGGGCGGCGAAGGCGTACGTGAGGTGCGGGAGTTGTTGGAAGGGTTGAGGTGACCCACCCGGCCGGCGACCGTCGGCTCACCGTCACAGCCGGGGCGGATGGGTGCGGTAGTACTCGGTCGGGTCGGGGCGCGGCCGCTTCGACGGCCGCCGCGAGCCCAGCCGGGGCAGGTAGGGGCGGAGCCCGTCGAATACTTCACGGACATCCGCCGGGCGATCCTCCGCCTCCCACCGGACCATCCGCAGCGCGAGGGAGGCGAACTCAGGGGGAAGCTTGGCGAGCAGGTCGGCTGGCAGCACCGGGCCGCCCGGTTGCGCCCGCTCCTCCAGTCCACCGTAGGGCAGCCGCATGACGGTCATCTCCAGCAGGATGCAGCCGAGTCCGAAGATGTCCGCCCGTGGCGTCAGGCCTGAGGGGCAGGCATCGGACTGCTCGGGGGAGGCCCAGCCACGCGTACCCCGCTCGTGGGATGTCGGCTCACCTGCCATGATCGCGTGGCCCATGTCGATGAGACGGAGACAGCCGTCCGGTTGCACGATGACGTTCTCGGGTTTGAGGTCGCAGTGCACCAGATTCCGGTCGTGCACTTCCCGCAAGATTTCGCACAGCTGGCCGATGACGGATGCGATGGCCCCCGGATGCCTGATGGGCCGGGCCGCCAACAGGACGTTCTGTAGTTGGCGCCCCTCGACGAATTCCATGACCAGGCATCGGCGCCCTCGGTGCGTCCCTGTGGCGATGATTTCTGGAATCGCCCGAATTCCCGTCAGCATCATCATGCGGGAGCCCTCTTCGAGGAGATTTCTGCCGGCCCAGGAGAAATCGCTCTCTGGGCCGAGATCCCGGGGCTTCTGGAGCTTCAACGCCACCCTCTCCCCGTTCCTGTGGTCACGGCCGAGGAAAAGGTCGCCCTGCCCGCCGTCGCCGACCATGTTCAGCACTTCATAGCGCTTTTCCACATTGCCGATCTCCTCGATTTCCCTCATGGTCAACGTTCTTTCCTCCGCGCAGAAATGGAGCAGGAAATGTCACAGCCATGGCTGCCTCCGGACGGGGTGACCCGCGCCTCCCAAGTCATCACGGTATCCGCCGGAATGTTCAAGGGAGGAGAATTCCGGTGCCCCGCCGCCGACGCCCTCAAGACCCGCGGCTACCACACCGCCGACCCCGTACCGCGCCGCCGCGAGCGGTTGGAGCACTTCGCTCTGGCCCCCTTCATGGCCGCCTGCGACGCCCGCTCCAGGCACTCCGGCAACCCGCCCCGGACACGTACCGCGCCCCTGCACGACGGTCTGAGGACCTGGTCGGACCATGGCGTGAAGGCGTACGCAGCGGCCTTCCCCGCCGACCCGGAACGCCCCCTGAACGAGGTCCCCGAGCCATGGACGTACCGCCATCGGCCGTCAGGCCCCGACCCGCGGAACGCCAAGGAGTACCGCTTCACCGTGTGGGGCCGCTGCCTGGCCTCCGCCGACGGTGCCTACCGTGAACTCCGTCTGCCCGTGCACCGCCTGAACCGGGACCTACCACCCGACGGGTTCACCGCCGCCGTTGCTCTGGTGCTGGCTGAGGGCACCCCCGGTCCGCCGCCGGAGCATGTACGGATCGTGGAGTTCGCGCTGTTCGACGGCCGTACGCGAGAGCTCTTCGCAGGCAGCCGGGAGCAGGCGCTCGCCCGGTATCGCGAGCAGGGCCCCGACGCACTGGCGGGCGTACTGGACGGACGGGAATACCGCCCTGGTTCCGCCTGCGGCGGATGCCCCTACCTTTCGGTCTGCCCGGCGCTGCGCGCGGCGCCCGGACTACTGGGCATCGAGGCGAAGGACCGGCCCCGCCGAACCTGGTCGGTGACCAACGGACGCAACTACCGGGCCTGCCCGGCCCGCGATCACATGCGCCGGCTGCACCTGCCCATGGCGGACTCCGTCGAGCGCGAGGTGACGGCCGAGCGTGGCCGAGCCCTGCACGCCTACCTCGCTGACCGGCACAGCCACGGGTCACTTCGACCGTGCACGGTCGAAGTGCCCGAGGAATGGGTGCCGGACGGATTCGATCTGCCCGACCACGAACGGACGCTCGGCACCCGCCTGTTGCGGCGGCACGCAGCGGTCTGCCCGCTGCGCTGCGTCAGGGACCGCACGGACGTGCGGACCGAACCCCGCGTGGTGCGGCACGACACCGCCGCTGACGTGGTGGTGATCGCCGCACCCGATCTGCTCTATCGGGACGTCGACTCATGGGTATGGCGTGAGACCAAGACCTCCGCCACCGCCCGGCGGTCCAACCGTCCTCTGCTGGAGCTCTACCCTCAACTGGCCCTGGCGGTCGTGTTGGTCGCCCGCGGCGACCTGGGCGGCGCTCCGTCCCGTGCCCGGGTCGAGCTGGAGGTGTTGCGCCCCGGTGGTGCAGACCTGGAGATCATCGACCCCTTTGCCTCAGCTAACCGGACCGCGGCGGAGGGAGTCCTGCGGGCGATGGTGGCCGACTGGCACGGGGACGACCGCTACGCGGCCGTGCCCGGACGCTCCTGCGAGCGGTGCGAAGTGGCCCGCTGGTGCTCGGCGTCGCCTGCCACCGAGGCCGCGGCATGAGGGCGGGGGCGGCCTGCCGGGCAGGCCGGCCGAACACCGGGGAGGCCTCCGAGGGAGTAGGGAGCGAAATCTTCCGCGAGCTCGCCCGCATGGTGGCGACCCTCGCCGAGGTCCAGGGGCTCCGCTCGTTCGCCCTGCCTTATCCCGGCCTCGCCCAACGTGCGCTGGACCGCACGGTGATGCACTGCCTCGACGTCGGTGAGACGCCGCCGAGGAGCCTTCCGGAGCTGTGGGAGTGGTGCCGGACCAGGCCGGCGGGCGATCCGCTCTTCGCGGTTCCCGCCTCTCTGGTCACCCCCGGCGCGACACTGGTACACCCGGTGGGCCGGATGCCGACCCGGTCCTGCCTCGAAGTCGCCTCGCACGGGCCGGACGGAGGCGTGGCAGCGCACGCCCACGCGCTTCTGGGCGAGCTGGAAGCGCGGTGCGGAACGGACGAGCGCTATCAGCAGTGCCGGAGGTTCCTGGCCCGCCACCCGGTGGTCCACCAGCGGGACCGCTTCGGACTCGGCTGGAGCAAGGCCGTGTGGAGCCGGGTCAAGGACCTCTACGGGCCACTGCCCGAATCCCTGCTTGTCGACGGGGACTTCCTGGGCTGCCCCTCGTGCGGGCTCCCTGCGCTGTCCCGGGACGGGACCGTGCCTGTACCCGGACCGTCCGCCACCGACGCGGACATCTGGTGCGAGGGGGAGGAATGTCCGCGCGACGCCCCTCCAGAACTGATCCGCGAGCCGGACCAGGCGCGGATCCTGCGGCGTTCGCTGCGGACGTTCCTCGCACTGCCGCACCGGACGGAAGAGGTCGCCCTGGACGCACTGGATCGCGCCGGGATCGACCACGAGGCCCTGTCGGGTCCGCTGTCCGCCTACCGGCTCAGGGACACCGGTCCCGAAATCGTAGACATCCAGGTGTATGACCGCCTGCAGCCGGCCCTCCTGGCCGCGCATCTCACCGACAGCGCACCCCCCGCGGACCGCACCCTGGTCGTGGTCCCTAACGCGCTCGCCGGGCGGAACTGCTACCGGGAGGCCTTTGCCGACGCCCTTCCCGCGCTCCTGCGGAAGCGGCTGGTGCTCACCACACCCGTGGACCTCGTGCCCGACCTGAACGGGCCCGGATAGAGGAGAAGACGATGCGTAGCATCACCCCGCCGCTGAATGACGTACTCCGCGCACTCCAGGCGTTCCTGGGGCCGGCCGCCCCCAAGCCCGCTCTGGAAGCCCTCTGCCAGGTGGAACTCGGCCTGTATCTCCAGCAGAAACTGATGCCGGGCAGCCCCGCGGGCAGCGCCTGGGTGCTGTTCAGCGGGTACGGGTTCGCCGAGGCGCACGGAGTGCCGCTGCCACCGGACACCGCGCAGACGCTGCGTGTCGCCCGGTACTCGCTATGGACGCTGCGCAGGAGCCGTACCTGGCGCGAGGCGCTGGAGAGTTACCAGATGTTCGACTCCAGGGTGCGTGGATACGAAGTGCCGGACACCGAGTCGCCCGCCACCCGCCGCGAACTCTCCGTCGCCGGCGACCGTTTCCCTGCCTACGAGCAACTTCTGCGTGCCGCACCGCCACTGGCGGGCAAGCGCATGCCGGTCGCGGGCCAGGGCCCGCACGCCTTCCCCGTCAGCCGCAGCATGGCCGTGGTCGACCTGCCACCCGTTCCCCACGCCCCTCTCGTCGCCCACGACCTGGACCTGGAACCGGCCGGCGGTGGAGAGCCCTTGATCTTCACCAGGAAGAGCCTGGAGCGCACGGCGGCGGAGATGGACGCCATGCACGCTCGTGCCGGCGAGGGGAGGTCGCCGCGCTGGCTGGAGCGGCTGCGGGCCTTCGACCTGTCCACCAAGGAGAACGGAACGTTCCGCAAGGCCGGCAAGGACGAGGACTTCACGTTCACGGTCGACGGGATCCAGCACCTGCTCGGCATCGTCGGCGCGGGCAAGAGCACGCTGCGCGACATTGTCGCCGTCCATCTCACCAAGCTCGGCAAGCGCACCACCATCGTGGTCACCGACGTCACGGAGGTGCTGAAGCTCGTCCGGCTCTACAACCTCTACACCAACGACGCCGCTGCACCCGTGCTCGGCTCCTCCGGCCGGGAGCGGCACGCCCAGCGGCTGCACCGCCGACTGGCGGGCCGGGGCGAGCATCGGCTGCTTGCCCACGACGACCCCGCCTTCGCCTACCTCGGGACCTCCTGCGTACTCAACGTCAGGCGGCAGGGCGCTACTTCGTCCACCGAGCCGCTCGCCTTCGGCGAGGCACCCTGCTCCCGGCTCCGCCCACCGTCGGACCCCCGGCGTGACAAGGGCGGAGGACGGGCTTCCGAATGGCAGAAGAGGACGACGAGCTGCCCGTACTGGTCCGCCTGTCCCCGACACCACGGAGCCCGCACCCTGGTCAACGCCCTGATCTGGGTGGCCACGCCGGCCGGGCTGATCGACGCCTCGCCACCCCGTCCCCAGAACGGCGAGCGCATCCGCTATCTCGAACTAGCCTGCCGCCGCAGTGACCTCGTGATCATCGACGAGGCCGACCGCGTGCAGATGCAGCTCGACCAGACCTTCGCACCCGCTGTCGTCCTCGCCAGCGACGAGGACAAGGGCCTCATCGACCAACTGAGTCGGCACAAGATCAGGGAACTCGCGGCGAGCGGGCGCACCCAGCTCTCCGAACGGGACGTGGAGACCTTCGCCGCCGCCCTCAACACCGCTGGATCGGCCACCGACCGGCTGTACGCGATGCTCGTCGCAGGGTACGAGCTGCGCAACTGGGTGCGGACGGGCTACTTCAGCGCCTGGACGCTCCAGCTCGGACTGCTCGACGAACGGTACGAACTCCCTGAAAGCAGCGGGCCGGAACACCCGAACCACACCCCCAGACAGGCCCTCGGCAAGCTTCTCGACGCCTTCCGCGACAACCCCTTCGGCGACCGCCACCGCAGGACGGAGGAGGACTTCAGCCGGCTGACCGCCCTCCTCAACGAACTGCTCCACACCGGCAACCCGGAGAACACCCGCCGCCACCTGACCGAGGTCATGGACGAGATCTTCCACCTCGACCCGCAGCACATGGCCGCCCGGAAGCAGAAGTACAAGGAGAAATACGACGAGTGGCAGCGCGAGGAAGAGGGACGGCAGAAGAAACGCGGGCGCCGCCGGAAGCCCAAGCCACCGCCCGAGACCCCCGAGCAGTGGCGGCAGAAGCTCGCCGAACGCTTCGAGTTCACACTGCTGCTCAGCGCCCTGGAACCGCGGCTCGCCATGATCAACGCCATGTGGCCTCGCGTCGAGGCCGCCCTCAGCCTGGGCTACAACACGATGTACCGTCGGCCGCTCGACTACGGCCCTATGGTGCCCGAGGCCCCGATGGGCAACGTACTCGGCTTCCAGTTCCGGGTCCCGGGCGAGGACGAGGGCGGCGTCCGCAGTGGCGAGCTGTCCTTCTTCCGCTGCAGCGGCGTCGGACGTGAGCTGCTGCGCGCCATGCCTCACCTCGCATCCGTCGACGGCAGGCCCGGCGCCCATCTGCTGCTCGTGTCCGGTAGCAGCTGGGCGGGGATGTCCAGCCGCTACCACATCTGCGTCCCGGTCGGTGTGATCATTGAGCCGCCGACCGAGGTGACCGAACGCATCGCGGACGAGAGCCTGATGCGCTTCGAGTTCATCGACGACGGCGACGAGAAGCTGCGCTTGTCGGGAACCCACCCGGACGACCGCCCCGAGAAGCTGCGCCGCATCGCTACCCACCTCGGCGCGGGGGAGTACGAAGCCCCCGAAGGAGGTCCACTGGAGCGGGAGTTGCTCTCCCTTCCCCCGGACCGCAACCAGATCCTCCTGCTGGTCGGCAGCTACGCCGAGGCACGCATCGTGGCCGACACCCTGCACAACCTCAACTCCCGCTGGCGAGACAGCGTGCTGTGCCTGGTCTCGGACGATGAAGAGATCGCTCCGGAGGACGAGGCACCGTCGGCCTACCGTGCCCGGTCACTGCGCCGGGGCGACGTCGAGCACCTGAAGGACCTCGGCGCGGACATCCTCGTGGCGCCCCTGCTGGCCGTGGAGCGGGGCCACAACATCCTCAACGATGACGACGAGGCGGCCATCGGCACGGTCTACTTCCTGGCACGGCCCAATCCGCACCCCGAGGACCTGTCTCTGGCCGTCCACGCCGTCAACGACTGGATCGTCCGCGCCGTCACCGGCGGTGACTTCGACTCCTGGGTACGGGGGCAGGCCACTGTAGAGGAAGGTGCCGACGAGGTCCGCCGCCTCGCCCGTTCGCGCTGGTACCAGGTGCTGGCCCGCGCGATGGCGTGGAGCCGCCTCGACGACGAGGCGCGGGAGCAGGTCACCTGGGACATGCTGGTCGTGATGTGGCAGGTGATCGGCCGGCTGGTGCGCGGTGGCGTACCAGCCCGGGTGGTCTTCGTCGACGCCGCCTTCGCCCCGAACCGCGGGGCCGTACCAGCACGAATCGACACGCCCGCGTCCAGCCTGCTCCACAGTGTGCTGGACGTGCTGGACCCGTACTTCGACGGCGGTGCGAAGAGTGCAGAAGAGCAGTTCATCGTCCGTGCCCTGTACGAGCCGCTCCGGCGCATGCTCACCCGCCTGCTCACCCCTGCTCCCGCCCCGGCCCAACCGTAAGCGCCGAACTCCAGCTCCCAGGAGGCAATTTCGTGTATCACACCATTCGCGTCGCGGCCTACGAGCCCGACCCGCTCCATGGGCCATGGCGGGAGGAGATGAGGGTGCTGCGGCTCGGCGAGGAGTTGCACACCGAACTCGCCAGGATGCACGCCGCCGCCGGCAAGGGCTCCGTCCGCCCCGACCGACTCCCCGTACGCAGGCTCAACTCCCTGCTGCAAGCGATGGCCCCGGGTGTCATCGCAACCGGCCGCAACGCCGGAAAGGACGGCCGCCTGCCGTGGCTCTACGCGCGGGAATTCGTCCCGCCAGAGGTGACGGCCCCGGTGATCGGTGCCTGGGCGGCGGGCATGTACCGGGAGGAGGACGACACCGAAGGCACCGATCTGGAGGAGAGGCTCCGCTCCGACGACCCGGCCGAGGTTGTCCAGCTGCCACGCTGGGAGACCGAATCGGTCGACTTCGCCGAGACCGTGACCTCGGCGGGCGGAACCGCCGAACCCGCCCCACGGCTCTACAGCCTGCTGCCCGAGTGGATCGCCTTCCGGCTGGCCGTCCGGACGTTCCGTACCGGGGGCACCACACTCCACTTCCGAGTCGAGAGCTCGGGCAACGGTGCGCGACTCGTCTCTTGGCCGCCCCAACGGTACGAGCGGCGTGGGCAGACCTGGTATTACTCGGCCTGCCTCAACATCACCGTCCACACCGTGCCGTTCGCCCCACGGTTCCGTGTCCATGTGTCCACCCAGGTACGCCGGTGGGCCACCCGGCTTGACGTACGCCCCCACCAACTCGGCGGCACGACAGTGCTCCTCGATGCTCCGCTGCCGTGGCCGGGAGGGCCGGACCGGGGCCACCGGCTGATGGTGAACACCCTCGGCTACGACCGACGGATGAAGGAACTTGCCTGGCGCCACCACAGCCCCGTACCCCTCCTGCCTGAACTGGATATCGTACGCAACTACCCGCAACCTGCTGAGCTCTTCGCCCACCCGGATCGCTGGATCAACGGGTCCGGGGACGTTGCCGCCGGCATCGTCTACCACCCGTCGATCGGCCCACACGAGGTCGGGCCCGGACTGATGCCACGGGAGCGGGCGGATCTGGATGCCTGGGTCGAAGAAGGGTTGCGCCCCATGCTGACCAGGGTCCCCGACCTCACGCGGGTGACCCGCAGCAACACCCCCTCGCTGTTGCCTCGTTCGGGTGCCGGACGTGGTCCGGGCGTCCGTGACGCGCAGCTGGCCTTGCAGCGGCGGGCCGCGCTGGCACGCGCACTGGACGGCCGTCCCCTGGAGATCGATGTCTTCTGGCAGTCCCCGGAGACCCGTGCTGCACTGCTCGCAGAACTACCGAAGCTCATTGGCTTCCCTCCCGGGGAGAGGCTGGGGCCTGCCGACGACGACACCTGGCGGTGGCGAGGCGAGGGGATCGAGATCCGCGTGCGAGCCCGGCCCGCGGGGCCCCTGGCCGATGCCCTGCCGGTCTCCCGGGAGCGAAGGCGCCCCAGGGCCGTCCGACTGGCTGAAGCCATCGAGGGACGCTGCCGGCTCGTGGCGGACCGAATGGTCCCGCGACCCGACGGAGCCGGAGTCGTGATCGCAGAGATCGCCGGCAAGGAGCGCTTCGCCGCCGTCCCCGACTCCGACCCCAAGCACGCGCTGCGCATCGCCTTGGCGCGACAAGGCCGGCTGAGCCAGTTCGTCAACCTGTCCGACGACACCGACAGCAGTCTGGAGCACCGGGCCAGGTGGACCTGGCTGGACGCCTTTCGGCAGCTCGGCGCCATCAGCCCGCCCGCCCACCGGGTGGGAGCCGGAGTTCCGGGTGACCTCCAGTACGCAGCGCTCTGGCTCGTACGCCACACCAGGAAGGGCCCCACGCGGTGCCCCGTCCGCCGGCTGGTTGCGGTGCGGGTTCGCCCCGGGGACGGCCCGGGCGTCATCGAGGGGTGGGACGCCGAGCGCTCCGAATGGGCGCCGTACCCGAAGATGCTGCTGCGGCTCTCCGAGGCAGTGGAACCGGTGGCGGAGGAGGGGGCGGATACGGGAGGCCCTGGCGATGGCTCGGCCGCCCGGGAAGGCATCCGGCCCGCTGCCCGCTCGGGCGTGGAGCAGCACAGGCAGCAGGAGACCGAGCGGCAGATCCGCGCGCTGCTCTTCCAACTCCGCGACCGCCCGACGCTCCTGCTGGCGGACGCTGGCAACCTGCGGCAGTGCTGGCCTGGCCTGCGCAACGGTGAACTGGACCGCGACATGCTCGGCTTCGGCACCGAACCCGCCCAGCGCCACACGCTCTACGGCGACGATCTGCGGGTTGTGCTCGTACGCGACGCCAATGCGCGGGAGGAAGTAGCGGAGTGGTACGCCCATGACGCCAAGAACAGGGTCGGCTTCTCCGAGGGAGTTTGGGGGACGACGGAGCCGGAGAGCCGTGTCTTCGCGAGTACGGCCTCGACTCCACACACGGTGGCGAAACTGCCGAAGGGACTCATGAAGCTGGCGCCGACTGCACAGGGCCGGACCGCACCCGGGAAGACCGCCTGGAATCCCGGGCAGCTGGAGGTCACCGTGCTCGGCTGCCTGTCGGAGAAGGCGCTGGCGGACTCGGGGCGTGAAGGGGACCTGCCCGACCGGCCCGCGGAGTGGGCGACGCTCACGCACCAGTTGCGCTACCACGACGACTACCCACCGCTCGCCCGGCCTCTCCCGCTGCACCTGGCCCGTCTAGCCGGTCAGTACGTGCTTCCGGTGGCCGGAACGAAGGAGGAGGAGAGCACGTGATCCGCCCCATGAGCGAGTCGCCGCCGGAATGGGGAGCCCGAACGAACGACGCTGTCAAGGTCACCGTGCGTCCGTCGCAGAGATTACGACGTGGCGGGTGCTGAACGTGCGCGGACCGCGGCTCGGTATCCCGGCGGATCCGCGAGCTGGCGCAGTACGTTTACAGCGCGCGCTCATCGAGGTCGGTTGGCGCCTGCGGGGCCGAGACTACGGAAGGTAGTCGACTGGGAACTCAAGGTTGTGGACGAGATGATCACCGCGTCCGAGTTTCAGGGGCGGGCACGGATCGAACTTCTGGCGACAGCCCATGCGGCCGCCCGCCCCTCACGCGCTCTCAACGGCCGCGTGGAGGTCCTGCTCGACGAGGACATCGGAAACCAGGGAGTCGCACACAAGAGCGTCCTCTAGCTCACCGAGGCCCCGAGCAGTACAGCGCCCCCGGACCGGTTGCCGCCCGCTCAGCAACCACCGCTCTCGCCTTGGCCCGGCGACTTCGCCCGGCTGGTGGACCAGATCACCTCTGCAGCGAGGGCTTGGCGCCGCGATTGGAGGACATCCTTTCCGGTTCAAGGTCTGCGCGCCGCTGGACGAGGTGCCCGAAGCCACCCAGCACGGCGAGCGACGAGGGTTCGGCACTGTCGCACGGTTGAAGATCCGCTCGCAGCCAGGTGAGCCCGGACCCAGCTCGGTGAGAAGAGGCACCAGTGCCCGCTTGGGCTCCGGCGCCCCAGCGGTCCGGATAGGCCCCAACGACTGCGAGCGGACCCCCGAGTCGCGTCGCACCCCTGGGATCGTGTAGATTCCTCGAGTTGCCCCGGAGCCCACAGGTCCCGCGGCAGCCAATCCCGCCGCTTCAGCGGCACACCACTACTGAACGGCCCGTCACCGGGAACGATTTCGGCATGCCGAAATTCGGACCGGGACTCGATTATGAGTCACTGAGGGAATCCGCTAAAGTAGTGGACACGCCGAAAGGCAAATCATTCCGACAAGAATTCGGAGCCGAATTCGAGACGGTTGCGCCT